>DDPM01000194.1 GCA_002342165.1 Hylemonella sp. UBA2468 | reverse complement strand
AAGGCCACCCTAGGGTGGCCTTTTGATTGGAGAAGCCCTTGCTTAGTCTTGGCGAGACACTGCAGACTGGAGTTCTGACAGGACGCGGGGGTCTTGCTGGACCAATTGCATCAAACGAGCGTCAGCACGGCGCTGGGCGGCTTGCTGCACACGGTGTGTGAAGCCGCCCATCAAACGCAATGCCATGCCGCGGGCAGGAGCCGCCAACAAGGCCACCGCCGCAAAGCCCACCACCCACAACACCACCCAAGCGGCCAGCAGGTCGCCATCGGCCCAGCTGTCAATCAGCTGGTCAGCGACCACGATCAAGGCCGAAACCATAGCCGCCAACAGCATGGTGGCCACGCTGCGTGTGCTGTCCAGACTGCGCAAGTGGCCTGAAATACAGGAGATACCCCTTTCAAAACGCTCTACACCTGCGTGACGTGGGCTGTAACCGGGTTGTACGAATGAGTTCATAAGATGCTCCTAAAGTGAATCGATGGAGAAATACTAGGGTTTATCCTTATATTTATCAAATTTATTGTTGTGATGCACAATATTCACATCGTTGATGTTTGGACATGACATGAGCTTTAAAAACTTGGACCTGAACCTGCTGCGGGTGTTCAACGAAGTCATGACCGAGCGTCATTTGACACGTGCCGCCACCAAGCTCTCACTCACCCAGCCGGCCGTCAGCAACGCCTTGCGGCGGCTTCGTGACAGCTTGGGGGACGACTTGCTGCGCCGCAGCGGGACAGGGCTGGTGCCCACCCCTATGGCTTTGGCTTTGTGGCCCAAAGTTCAAGCCGCGTTGGAGCAGCTCAACGAGGCCTTGTCGCCCAGCGCCTTTGACCCCGCCGCTTCCACCGCCACATTTGTGCTGTCCATGGCCGACGCCACCGCCGCGGAACTGATTCCAGGCTTGATTGGGTTGATCGACCGAGAAGCCCCGGGCGTGAGCATTCGGGTGGTGCCGCTGACCACCCGCGACCCGCGCAAGTTGCTGGAGTCTGAAGGGGCCGACATGGCCATTGGGTTTTTTCCGTCGGTGCTGGCAGGCATGACGGCGCAGGCTCAAGCGGGCGAGGTGGCGACGTTTCACCACCAGCGGCTCTACAACAGCTCCTATGTGTGTGTGATGCGCCACGACCACCCCTTGGCTCAATCGGAGCTCACCCTAGACCGTTTTTGCGCGGCCCGCCATCTGCTGGTGAGCTTTTCGGGCCGGCCGTTTGGCTTTATTGATGAGGCCTTAACCAGCTTGGGCCGCAGCCGCCACATTGTGCTCACCGTGAACCAGTTTTTCACCGCAGGCAGGGTGGTGGCCAACTCCAATTTACTCACCGTGTTGCCGCGCCACTTTGTGAGCGTGACCGGGATTGCCGACCAACTGGTGTTGCGCGAGTTGCCCTTCAAAGTTCCGGATGTCCATGTGGACGCTCTGTGGCACCGCCGCGTGCACACCCAACACCCCCACCTGTGGCTGCGTGAGCATTTGGTCAACCTGCGACCTTTGGCCGCGGGTCACGCCATGCTCCAACCCGCCGACGGCTCATGAAATTACAACTGCTCTCTGACCTTCACCTGGAGTCGCACCCGAACTTTGCGCCGACGCCCGCCCCCGAGGCCGACGTGCTGGTGTTGGCGGGCGACATTGGGTCGTATCAGCAAGGCTCCATGCTGAGCGAGGCCGATTTTGGTTTGCAACGGTTTTCACCCCTGCAGGGCTGGCCTACACCCGTACTGTTTGTGCCGGGCAACCATGAATACGATGGCTTGGATTTTGACGAGGCGCACCGCCGCCTAGAAGCCACCTGTACGCAACTGGGCATTTGTTTTTTAGAGCAGTCCAGCATTTCTGCACAAGAACTGTTGGGGACCAATTTGTCAGGTCAAGCGCGCGGGCCCAACATCCGCTTTATAGGCACCACACTTTGGACCGACTTTGATGCGCTGAACCCCAAGCAAGACCCCGCACTCCGAAACAAGGCCTATCGGGCCGCCAACCACCACCTTCGCAAAACCGCCACCACACGGGGGGGCGAGCCGTTTTTGGCTGAACTCATTCGAGAACAAGCCCTCTGCTGCCAAGCTTGGTTGCGTCAAGCCCTGGCCGAGCCTTTTGAGGGCACCAAGGTGGTCATCACCCATTACGCACCCTCGCTTATGAGCATGGACCCACGATACGGCTTGGTGCCGGGCACAGCAGGCTTTTGCAACGCCCTGGACGACCTGTTTCCAGAGGCCTCCCTATGGCTGCACGGCCATTTGCATTGCCCGCAGGACTATGTACAAGCAGGCTGCCGCGTGGTCAGCAACCCCATGGGCTACGCCCGCAAACAAGAGCAAGACCACTTCAACCCGACGCTGTGTATTGAAGTGCCTCATCGTTGATCATGGAGTCTGTGGCCGCCTTCAGGGCCGGCATGATGTCAGCCGTGCTCTTGCGAGGAGTGTTTTACAGCACGATCCGACCTTTAAGGCAAAGACTTCTATGGCCTGGTGCGGTGTGGTGCCCGTGCCGTTGTGCCAAGATTTTGGGAAGGTCATCTGCAGTTGAAGCAGAGAGGGATGGAGGCAGGAATAAAGCAGCTAGGTAGTTCACCTAGTGTTGCACAGGCTTAAACCCCCACAGACTACTTGGTGTTGTTCACGCTTCATTCGCAACACACGCCATTTCCGCTTCACCCATTGATTTGAGTTACACCATGTTTTCATTTGCTTTATTGACTTTGGGCCGTTCTTTGGCCTCTGCTGCGCTGCTGCTGGGCTTGAGCTGCAGTGCTTGGGCACAGGCTTATCCCAACAAGCCCATACGCATTGTGGTGCCGGCAGGGCCTGGCGACAGTTGCGACATCTTGACCCGTCTGATTGCCCCCAAACTCACCGAGCGTTTGGGACAAGCCATAGTGATAGACAACCGTGCAGGCTCCGCCGGCCAACTCGGCTTAACGCTCATCAAGCAAGCACCTGCTGACGGCTACACGCTGGGTTGCGGGCAAGGCGGCAACATGGTCATTGTGCCGCTGGCCTACGCCAAAGTGAGCTATGACTCGCGCAAAGACTTCGCCCCTGTGGCCATGATGGCGTCTAACTTTTTAGGCTTGGTGGTCAGCCCTAAAACACCTTTTAAAAATGTTAAAGAGCTGATCGATTACGGCAAAGCCAACCCCGGCAAACTGACCTTTGGCACCAATGGAGAGGGCGCATTTTTGCACTTTGCCAGCGAGCAATTCCGCATGATGTCGGGGTTTGAGTTCATGCATGTGCCCTACCGCGACATGAACGCTGTGTTCACGCAAATGCTGGGCGGTGATATTTCGGCGTCCTTGGGTTCGTTTATTTCGGTGCAGCCTTTGGCCGACTCCGGCAAGTTGCGCTTGCTGGCCATTGCCCGCGCGACCCGCCACCCCGATTACCCCAACATTCCCACCATTGCAGAAACGGTGCCCGGCTTTACCTCTGGCGGTTGGTTTGGCATCATCGCGCCTGCAGGTGTGCCACGTGAGATTGTGAGTCTGCTTAACAAGGAGGTGAACTGGGCGCTGCAGCAACCCGACGTGCGCGACCGCATGAAAAAACTCGGGCTCGATATCCACACCGAAAGCCCCGAGTTTTTCACCGACCTGATGAACAAAGACTTTGACAACTGGGGCAAAGTGGTCAAAGACATGGCCTTCAAGCCCCTTTAAGTTTCCAGCGGGCTCTAAAGTTCTCTAAGGCGCCTTCAGGCCGGAGCGTGTCGGGTCATGAACTCGGCAAACTTATTGGCCAATGCGGGGTAGTGCTCTTTCCAGTCCGGAAACGGGATCAAGTCCACGTCTTGATCTTGAATGGGCAAGTTAAACAGCTCACTGCCTTCAATCAAACGGTGTGCGGCCAAGCCGTTAAATGAGGCGTGGGTTTTGTCGTTGCCGGGCACTACCAAGACGGGCAATTTGTAGGTGCGCAATTCGGCTTCAGGAATACCCATGACGGGCTCAATAGGCCCGCTTGTGAATGCATCCAGCCAGCGGCTCATCACGGCGACGTACTCCTTCGGGTCCATAGCCATGAGGCGCTCGCGGCTGGAAGGGTTGAGGGCCAAGCGCTCCACATAAGGCGCGGTTTGACACACAGCAGCCATGCCTCCTTCAAGCGCGGCCTGGATGTATTGACCGTAGTAGGTGTTGGGCAGGCGGCCCGCCGCAAACTGACCCCCTGTAATGCGCATGAGCAGCAAGCCCTGCACCACCTCGGGGTGACGGCGCTTGACCGTCATGGACAAGCGGGCCCCTGCTGAAGAGCCGCCAAAGAACGCGGGGCCTTGGTGGTAATGCCGCAACAAGGCAACCAAATCATCGGCCCAAATGTCCTCTTCAGTGCCCTCGCCTCCAATCACAATATCAGAGGCGCCGGTGTTGCGGCGGTCGTGCACCAGCACCCTAAACCCTTTGGCCGCAACTTGCTTGCCCAGCTCGGCCATTTCCAAAAAGCGGTGGCGCCCGCCTGAGTTCAAAGACAACCAAGGACCATGGTCTCCGTAAACCTCGTGTAGCAGGTTGGCACCGCGGATGTTGATGTAGGGCATATGTTTCCTTGGTTATTCCGTTTTGATGTTGGCATCTTTGATCAGGCGACCCCACTTTGCCATTTCGGCGCGAATGAAGGCCGCAAACTCCTGGGGCGACTCGCCCCCCAATTCAGAACCCACACTGGCCGCTTGCGCCTTATAGGCGGGCGATTGAAGCACCTTGGCCACATCCGCCTGAATGCGGTTGATGATGCTGACCGGCGTGCCCGCAGGCACAAACAAGCCGTTCCAGCCCGAGGCCTCCACGCCGCTCAAGCCGGCTTCGGCCATGGTGGGCACCTCAGAAATGATGGCAACGCGCTTGGAGCCGGCCATGCCCAGAGCCCTTAATTTGCCCTGCTTGATGTGCTGCGCCACCACCACCGGTGCCAAATACGCCACCATCACATGGCCAGCCAAAAGGTCGGGCAGCTCCGCCCCAATGGCCTTGTAGGGCACATCCCGCAACTTGATGCCAGCGGTGTAGTTCATCATTTCGCCGAGCAAATGGGTGATGGAGCCGTTGCCGCCAGAAGCTTGGGTGATGCGGTCGGGCTGGCTTTTGGCCAAAGCCAAAAATTCTTTGAGGTTGTTGGCGGGTACGGATGGGTGCACCACCATCACCAACGGCGTAGCAGTCATGCGGGTCACGGGCAATAAGGCTTCGCCCAACTTGCAGCAGGGGTTGGGGGAGAGCAGGTCATTCAGCGCGTTGTTCACATTGCCGTGCAAAAGGGTGTGCCCGTCCGCAGGGGCGCGCGCCACATCACGGGCGCCTATGGTGCTGTTGGCGCCGGGCTTGTTGTCCACCACCACCTGCTGGCCTAAAAGCTCCGTAAGGCCCGGCACCAAATCGCGCACCACGGCATCTACGGCGCTGCCCGGACCTGCGGGCACCACAATGCGCACGGGCTTGGCAGGAAAGGCCTGAGCTTGAAGTGACACAGCACCAAAGCCCAGCAGCAATAACGTGGCGCCCATGCATGCAAAAGCAATTAATCGTTTGAGAACTTGAAGTTTTTTCATGAGGGAAGGCTTGAAAAGATGATGGTAAGGTGGCAAGTGTTGGTTAATGATCGCTGTTTCAATAAGTTAACTGAAATGATTACACTGTGCAATTGGGTGTCCCCCTGTGTCTTCCCCGGTGATTTCACCTAATAACGGCTCAGGGTGTTTCGCCTAGATTCTTAGTGTTTGCTTTGCCTTTGTTTTCAATGTTATTTCAGGAACACCTATGCGCCTTGGCTATTTCACTATGCCGGTTCACCCGGCCACTCGCAGCCCCACCGACACCTTGCGCGAAGACCGCGAGATCATCATCTTGGCCGACGAACTGGGCTACCACGACGCCTTTGTAGGCGAACACCTGACCGACCTGATTGAAAATGTCACCAGCAGCATGGTGTTTCAGGCCAGCCTGATTTTTTCCACCAAGCAAATTCGCCTAGGCACCGGCACCACCAACTTGTCGCACCTGCATCCGGTGCTGGTGGCTTGCCACGCCGCCATGTTTGACCACATGGCCCAAGGCCGCTTTATTTTGGGGGTGAGCCCAGGCGCGCTTCCCTCTGATGCAGAAGCGCTGGGCATTTTTCATGAAGACCGCAACAAAATGTTTGCCGAGTCGATCGATGTGATTTTGAAAATTTGGGAATCCAACGCGCCGTTTGACATTGACCTGCCGGACAACCGCTTCAAGGTGTCCACCAAGCTCACCTACGATGACTTCACCAACACCGGCAAGATGTACAAGCCCTATCAAACCCCGCGTCCCGAAATTGTGGGCACGGTGGTGGCGCCTTTTTCCAAAGGCGTGATTGCCATGGGCGAGAAGGACTTTCACCCCATGTCGGCCAACTTTTTATACGACAAGTGGCTGCCATCGCACTGGAACAATTACTCACAGGGTAAGAGCAATGTGGGCCAAGTGGCAGACCGCGCGGATTGGCGCGTGGCACGCACCATCATGGTCAACGACAACGACCGCGTGGCCAAAGACTATGGCCGCGAGTCAGAACAAAGCCCTTACCGTTTTTACTACCGCAACTTGCACCACAAGCTGCGCAAGGGCAAGCGTGACGCCGTGTTCAGCATGGACGGCCAAACCCCTGAAAACCCCACCCCGCTCGAGGAAATTTTGGACAAGCTCGTCATAGCCGGTGGCGTCAACGAGGTCACTGAAAAAATCATCGAGCTGCACGAAACCTTGGGCGGCTTTGGTGAGCTGGTGTATGCCGGCCTTGACTGGTCCGACCCCCAACTGGCCCGCCGCTCCATGGTGCTGATGGCCGAAGAGGTCATGCCCCGCGTGCGTAAGGCCATAGGCGCTTAAGCCCTGCCATGGCCTCCAACTTCCATAACCCCCCCTTACCCGACCGTCTGCCGGAAATTCCGACTGAGCTCATGACGCCGGAGCAACGTCGCGTGATGGACGAGCTCACCAGCGGCCCGCGCGGCAAAATTGGCGGACCCTTCATACCGCTTGTGCGCAGCCCCGAGCTCATGAGCCGTTTGCAAAAGGTTGGGGAGTACCTGCGCTTCCACAACACCGTGGGCCTGCGCAATTCAGAGTTTGCGGTGCTGGTGGTCGCACGCCACTGGTCGCAACCCATAGAGTGGGCCATTCACCGCCCGATTGCGGAGCGCGAGGGCGTGTTACCCGCCACCATCGACGCCTTGGCAGAAGGCCGGCGTCCCACCACCATGTCGGACGACGAAACCATCATTTACGACGTGCTCGATGAGCTTCGCAACAACAAGTCGGTCAGCGACTCCACCTGGCAGCGTGGCCTGAGCCGCTTTGGTGAGCAAGGGATGATCGACATGGTGGCGCATTACGGCTATTACAGCCTCTTGGCCATGGTGATGAACATCAGCCGCACGGCCCTGCCCACAGACAAGGCCGCCGAGTTGCCGCGTCTGCCTATTTAGCCTTCTGCGTGCAAAACCTTGCCGCCGGCTTCCACCGGTTTGGCATGTATCAAAATCACGGCAATGATGCAGGTTTCGTTGCCGCGGTTGACCCAGTTGTGAATGGTGCCGCGCTGCACCATCACATCGCCCGCCTTGAGATGTACCTCTACGCCGTCGTCCATTTCCATCCAAATTTCGCCCGACATGACCACCAAATAGTCGATGCTGTCGGTTCGGTGCATGCGGCGCTCCACCCCGGGGCGGAAGTCCAGAATTCGAAACACCGAGCCGTTTTCAATCATGGTGAACTTGCCCTCACGCATGCCGCCGTCGCCGTCGCCTGAGTTGTTGGCTGGCACGGTGTCGGTGGTCCAGATGTTGCAAATGTAGGCGTTGCCCCGCCCAGGTTTGAAGTGTGAGCACACTTCGTCAATTTTGACGATGGCTTTGCCGTTGGCGTCGTGACCGGTGACGACGCGTCTGATTTTGGGTGTGCCGTGGTCCATGAGGTCTCCTTTGTCAGTTAGAAAAAGCCGAAATGCCCGTTTGTGCGCGACCCAAAATGAGGGCATGAATATCATGCGTGCCCTCGTACGTGTTGACCACTTCCAGATTGACCAAGTGGCGTACCACACCGTATTCGTCGGAAATGCCGTTGCCGCCCATCATGTCACGCGCCATGCGGGCAATGTCGAGCGCCTTGCCACAGGAGTTGCGCTTGAGAATGGAGGTGATCTCCACTGCGGCGGTGCCTTCGTCCTTCATACGGCCCAATCGGATGCAGGCCTGCAGTCCAATGGCAATTTCAGTTTGCATGTCGGCCAGTTTTTTCTGGATGAGCTGGTTGGCAGCCAAAGGGCGGCCGAACTGCTTGCGGTCCAAAACGTATTCCCGGGCCCTGAACCAGCAATCTTCCGCCGCGCCCAATGTGCCCCATGCAATGCCAAAGCGCGCTGAGTTCAAGCAGGTGAACGGCCCCTTCAGGCCCTGCACCTCCGGAAACGCGTTTTCTTCAGGACAAAACACGTTGTCCATGACGACCTCGCCTGTGATGGAGGCTCGCAAACCTACCTTGCCGTGGATGGCCGGTGCGCTCAAGCCCGTCATGCCTTTTTCAAGGACAAAGCCCCGGATGGGGCCCACTGCGCCAGCCTCGCTCACTTCGCGGGCCCAGATCACAAACACATCGGCAATGGGGCTGTTGGAAATCCACATTTTGCTGCCCACCAAGCGGTAGCCGCCAGCGGTTTTGTGGGCGCGGGTGATCATGGAGTTGGGGTCGGAGCCGTGGTCGGGCTCGGTCAGGCCAAAGCAGCCAATCCATTCGCCGGTGGCGAGTTTGGGTAAATACTTTTGGCGTTGTGCTTCGGTACCAAATTCAAATATAGGCACCATCACCAAGGAGGACTGCACGCTCATCATGGAGCGGTAGGCCGAATCCACGCGCTCCACCTCCCGAGCTATGACCCCATAACACACGCTGTTGAGGCCGGGGCCACCGTAAGCTTCGGGGATGGTGGGGCCCAACAGGCCCAACTCGCCCATCTCGCGGAAGATGGCGGGGTCGGTGGTTTCATTTCGAAACGCGTCTTGAATGCGTGTGGCCAACCGTTCTTGGCTGTACACAGCCGCCGCTTCGCGCACCATGCGCTCTTCTTCTGTAAGCTGCTGGTCCAGCAAAAAGGGGTCGTTCCAAACAAATGAGGCGTTGGCCATAAGGTCTCCTAAATTTTCGATCTATGCCAAATCATACTGAGGGCGAAGCTTTTCTTCCGATGGTGGCTTTTATCAGGCCTATCAGGGTTGTTAGGCATAGCCGTTAGCGTCTGGCGCCGATAGTATGTAGGACATACATAACGATTACAGGTTTTTTACCCGCAACCTACGCATCTCCACTCATGAAACATCGATTTACTTTGACCACCCTAAGCTTCAACCGATCTGTTTTGGAAATGGCGCAGCCTTTGCTCTTGGCCCTCCTCGTAGTTATAACCGCTTTGGTCTGGGGTCCCAAGGCTCAAGCCCAGACCGACGACTTCCCCAAGCGGCCCATCCGCATGCTGCTGGGCTACCCGCCTGGCGGCGGCTCTGACCTGGTCGCCCGCCTGATTGCCCAGCCCCTGGGCGAGCGCTTGGGCCAGCCGGTGGTGGTGGACAACAAGCCCGGCGCGGGCGGCACCATTGCCACCGACATGGCGGCCAAAGCCACGCCCGACGGCTACACCATCATCCTGCTCCCTAGCGGGCATTCCAGTGTGGCCGCGCTCAAGCGCAACCTGCCGTTTCACCCGGTCAAGGACTTTGCGTGGATTTCCACACTCACCACTTACCCGCTGGCCTTGTCAGTCACGCCTAACTCGTCCATCAAATCGTTTGCGGACTTTGTGCAACGCAGCAAGGCCGAGCCGGGCAAGTTCACCTACTCGTCTTCAGGTATTGGCACTGCGCCGCACTTGATTGGCGAGTGGATTTTGTGGGAGGCCGGCATCAGCGCCGTCCATGTGCCGTTTAAAGGCGGCACGGGCCCCGTGACCGAGCTGTTGGCTGGCCGTGTGGACGTGATGATTGACACCATGACCCTGACCGCGGCTATGCTCAAAGACCAGCGCATTCGGGTGCTGGCCACCACCGCCCCCAAAGGCATGGGCCCGTTGGGCAATGTGCCCACTGTGGCCGATACCCTGCCCCAAGTGGTCTTTGAGTCTTGGTTGGGCATTGCCGCACCGGCCGCGACCCCCAAGCCCATTTTGGACAAGCTCAACCGCGAGATTCGCGCGGTGCTGGAGCTGCCTGAAGTGCGTCAAAAGCTCAGTGACTTTGGCGGCGCGTCGCGCCCCAGCACCCCCGCAGAGTTTCAAGCCCGCGTGGAGCGCGACATTGAAAATCTACGTAAAGTGGCTGTAGAGCGCAAGATTGAGGCTGAGTAAGCGCATGCCAACTTGAACCAAGGAGTGGCCATGCCCCGCCGTTTTGTCGATTTGTCCATCTATCTGGAAAACGATGTGCTGAGCGACCCGCCTGCCTTCGCGCCCAAGATTGAGTATCTGAACCACGAACACACGGTAGCTCAAATTGAGGCGTTTTTTCCGGGGCTCAGCAAGCAGGACTTGCCCGATGGAGAAGGTTGGGCGGTGGAGTTTGTCAGGCTGTGCACCCACAACGGGACCCACCTGGATGCGCCCTACCACTTCCACTCCACCCAAGACCAAGCCTTGGGCCATAAAAAACCGGCCATCACCATTGACGAAGTGCCGCTGGAATGGTGCTTCCAGCCGGGTGTGAAGTTGGATTTTCGGCATTTTGCCGATGGCTATGTGGTCACCGCCGCAGATGTGGAGGCCGAGCTGACCCGCATGGGCCACATGCTGCAGCCCTTGGAAATAGTGGTGGTCAATACCCGTGCGGGATCGCGCTATGGCCATGCCGACTTTGTTTCCAGCGGCTGCGGCATGGGTTATGAGGCCACCATGTACTTGCTGGACCGGGGTGTGCGCTTGACCGGTACCGACGCCTGGAGCTGGGATGCGCCATTTGTGCACACCGCCGAAAAGTACAACGCCACCGGCGACGCGTCATTGATTTGGGAAGGCCACAAAGCCGGACGCGACATAGGCTACTGCCACCTCGAAAAACTGCACAACCTGGAAGCCCTGCCCGCCAGCGGTTTTTACATCTCGTGCTTTCCCCACAAAATCCGCGGCGCTTCGGCCGGCTGGACGCGGGCGGTGGCTATTTTTGACGAAACGTTAATTGCTTAATTTATCGCTCAATTAAGGGATTAACCCTGCTGGCGCGCCCTTTTAAGCGGCAGTTACTCGCTCACTCTTCCAATACACATCGTCGCCGCCTTCTGCGCGGTTGAGCACGCGGGCCAGCACAAACAGCAGGTCGGACACGCGGTTGAGGTATTGGCGCGGAGCGTCTTTAAGGGCCTCTTCATTGCCCAGTGCCACCACGGTGCGCTCTGCGCGGCGCGCCACGGTTCGGCACACATGGGCCAACGAAGCCGCGCGGGTACCGGCGGGCAAAATAAATTCCAATAACTTCGGCAGCGTGCTGTTGTAGTGCTCTAGGGCTTGGTCCAAGGCCAGCACCGCCTCGGGTTTGAGCAGCTCGTAACCGGGAATGGACAATTCGCCGCCCAGGTTGAACAGCTGGTGCTGAATTTCTGTCAACACCTCGCGCACATCGGCGGGCAGGTTTTCGCACAGCAACACCCCCAAATTGGAGTTGAGTTCATCGACATCGCCCATAGCGTGCACGCGCAGGCTGTTTTTGGATACGCGGGAGTTGTCGCCCAAGCCAGTGGTGCCGGCGTCGCCGGTTCGGGTGGTGATTTGTGTGAGTCGGTTGCCCATAAGAGTCCTTGTTGGCTTGGGTTTAGGTAAATGGTTCAGGTTTTTGTTTCTGGTCCATTATGGGTGGAGGCGCGGTGCTTGCACACGGGCTTGAAAGGGCGCACGGTACACCCAGACCAGCTTGCCTTGATCCAGGGTTTTGTGTTGGCCCGAGGGCTGTTCCTCCACTTCAAGAAGCTGAATTTGCGCTTGCGGCTCGTAGCCTGTAGCCTCAAACTCCAAGCTTACAAGGTAAGTGCCCGCTTTCATTTCGGTACTTGCTTTAGATAAGGTTCGCTCCATAGACTCAGGACGCTGAAAGACATAAACCAGGTCATAGCTGGACCAGTCGGCCTCCCAAATATCACCGCGCTCCACCTGAGCCCATGGGCAGCGGCGGGCGCACCATGCCGCCAACACGCTGCTGGACTCCAGACCAAACCACTGTGCCAAGGGGTAAGCCTGACGCAAGGCCTGCAGGCCATGGCCCAAGCCGCAGCCCGCGTCCAACAGGCGCGCGCCGGGCTCCAGCGGTGCCACGCTGGGAAGCTCGTTCAAGGCGTCAGGGGGCGTGGGGAACAGGGGTGCATCGCGCCAAGCATTCAGCGGGTAAATGAGCAACAACACTCCCAAAGGCACCAGCCAGCCCCAAGCGGGCAACTCCAACCCGCCCACCACGCTGGCCGATACCGGAAAGCCCAATCCAATAAAGAGCCGCCGCCACCATGTACCGCCGAGTAAGCTCATGCCCACTCCAAGTGCACAGGGCACACCCAACACCCATAAAGCGTCCAGCTCCATGCCCAAGAGCACCTTGAAGACGCCCCAAGCCAAACCCCATGTGAGCAAAGCCGGTAAGGGCCAAGGCATGGTTTTGAGCATGACTTCGTGGCGGCAGCGGGGTAAAGCAGGGCAAAGGATGGCTTAGGGTTGAGGCTTAACTCAACGAATGACCCCGTAAACGGTCGATCAAGCCATTGAGCTCATCCATTGAGGCAAACTGAATGCTCAATTCGCCCATGTCTTCCATTCTGCCTGCGCGCTTGATGCGCTTTTTAATGCGCACTTCCACAGCGGCCGTGAGCAAGTCTGACAACTCCTCCTCCAAGCGGCGCAGATCGCGCGACTTTTCTTTTTTAGGCTTTTGTGGAGTCAGCGCAAACTCTGCGCTCAGCTTTTTCACCAGACTTTCGGCTTCTCGCACTGACATGTTTTTGGCGGCAATTTGGTTGCCCGCCGTGATTTGCGTGGCGCGGTCCAGCGCCAGCAGTGCGCGCGCATGGCCCATGTCAATGTCACCGGCCATGAGCATGGTTTGTACGGGATCGGCCATATTGAGCAGACGCAACAAATTGCTGGCTGCACTGCGTGAGCGGCCCACCGCTTGGGCAGCCAGTTCGTGCGTCATCCCAAACTCCTTGATCAGTCTTTGCAGGCCTTGAGCCTCCTCCAAGGGGTTGAGGTCTTCACGCTGAATGTTTTCAATCAGCGCCATGGCGGCCGCTGACTCGTTGGGCACGTCGCGCACCAGCACGGGCACGCTGTCCAGGCCCGCCAACTTGGCAGCGCGAAAGCGCCGCTCACCTGCAATGATTTCATACAAAGGCTGGTCCAGCCAAGCGTCGCCTTGGGGCAAGGTGGCGCCGGCCGCCAGCATGGCCACACGTTTGCTGCGCGCCTCTTCTGCGCTTAGGGGGCGCACCAAAATCGGCTGCATGATGCCCTGCGCCTTGATGGATTCGGCCAATTCATAGAGTGCACCTTCGTCCATGCGGGTCCTGGGCTGGTACATGCCCGCCACCAAGTCTGTAAGCTGCAAGGTGGTAGGGCTGGAGGCGTCTGCCGAACGGTCATGGGTGGCCGTTGGGCCCAAGAGGGCCTCTAAGCCCATGCCCAATCCTTTGGGTTTTTTGGTAACCATATGAGTGCTTTCGGTTGCTTTTGCTACGTATTAATTGGGGAAATAGGGGATTTGTCGGTTTACGACTTCAAGGATTGAATGCGCGCCACCATTTCTTCGGCGAAGGTCACAAAAGCCTGCGCACCTTTGGAGGAGGGGTCAAACACCACGCCGGGTACGCCGTAGCTGGGGGCCTCGGCCAAGCGCACATTGCGGGGAATGACCGCGTCAAACACCTTGTCGCCAAAGTGTGCCTTGAGCTGCTCGCTCACCTGCATTTGCAGGGTGATGCGGGGGTCAAACATCACACGCAGCAGACCGATGATTTGCAGGTCTTTGTTGAGATTCGCATGCACTTGCTTGATGGTGTTGACCAAGTCGGTCAATCCCTCAAGCGCAAAGTACTCGCACTGCATGGGCACGATGACCCCGTGGGCGCTGCACAGGCCATTGAGCGTGAGCATGGACAAGCTGGGCGGGCAGTCGATGAGCACAAAGTCGTATGCGCTGGCCACGGCAGCGATGGCCGTCTTGAGGCGGCGTTCGCGGCGCTCCACCTCCACCAGCTCCACCTCGGCGCCCGCCAGTTCACGGTTGGCGCCCAGTATGTCGTAGCTACAGCCAGCCTCTTGTAGCTTAGCGCTCTGCACACGCGCCTCGGGAATGGTGGCCGACTCCAGCAGCACGTCGTAAACCGAGAGTTCGATCTTGCGCTTGTCCACGCCGGAGCCCATGGTGGCGTTGCCCTGCGGGTCCAGGTCCACCATCAACACGCGCTGACCAATCTTGGCCAGACCGGCGGCGAGGTTGACGGTGGTCGTGGTCTTGCCCACTCCCCCTTTTTGATTGGCGATGCAGAATATTTTCATGGTGCCCTATTTGGAAAGTGCCAGCTTGATACCGAAGCCCAGCAGGAATACGCCAGCCACCTTCTCCAGCAAGTGACCCACCCGGGGATTGGCGCGCATGCGTTCGGCCAGAAAGTACGTCAACAAGGTTGCACCCAGGCCGTACAGAAAGGTCAGTGCCGCGATGGTGGCTGCCATGAGGCCGCAGGTAAGCAGTCCCTGCTGCTGCGCCTTGTCGACGAACAACGGAAAAAAGGCCAGGTAGAACAGGATGGCCTTGGGGTTGAGCAAGGTGATCATAAAGGCCTGGCGCAGGTAGTGACCGGGCTTGATGTGGATGGCGGGCGCGGCACCCGGCTTGGCCAACAGCATCTTCCCGCCCAACCAGGCGAGGTAGGCTGCGCCGACCCATTGGACCATGGCAAAGGCCTCAGGAGAGGCGGCCAGCAAGGCAGCAACGCCTGCTACGGCCGACCACATGAGGACCTGGTCACCCAGAATGACGCCCAGCGTTGCGGCCAGCCCCCCCGCAACTCCACCCTTGCTGGTGCTGGTGACCAAGGCCAGATTGCCGGGGCCTGGAATGGCCAAAAACACAATCACGGTGACGACAAAAGTGCCGTAGTCGGTAACGCCGAGCATGGAAGAGCTTTCAAATGGAAGGGCTGAGTTTACGTTAGGTTTTTGTGTCGCCAGGTTTGATCTTATGTTGCGGCTGTGTGGTGCGTAAGTGTGGCTCTTTCGTTTGCCCTCACAAGGGTTGGGGTGGGCAACGCCGCTCTTCCGCCCAGCCTTTCGGCCTCCTCCTTTACCTCACTCTGCAGAGTACCCTAGCCACCTGTTCCCGCCAGAACTCTTGCGGCGAATGACTTTTGACTAGCCTCGGCGCCGCAGCCAAACGATGCAACGCTGCGCCTGCAAGCCCGGAACCGCCAATGGTTCCACGTGAAACACCTCCACCGACGCAGGCAGCGCCGCTATCTCATCCGCCGGGTGCCTGCCCTTCATGGCCATCCACACTCCCTGCCCTGCCAGACTCCGGCCAGACCAGGTCACAAAATCCACCAGCGAAGCAAAGGCGCGTGAGCTGACCACCTGATACGTTTCCTTCAGGTTCTCCACGCGCGCATGGATGCCGCGCAGACCGGGGAGCTTCAATGACACCGCCACCTGTTGGATGAAGGCAGCCTTCTTAGCCACCGTATCCACGCAATGCACGGAAATCTGCGGGCAGCAGATGGCGATCACGGCGCCCGGCAAACCGGCGCCCGAGCCCACATCCAGCAAGCGCACCGGCGTCTCGGCCGCCACGGCAGCGGATGCCCGCATGTGGTCCAGTTGAGTTTGCAGCGGCCGCACCACGGCCAGACTGTCCAGAAAATGGTGCGTCAGCATTTCCTGCGGATCAAGGACGGCGGTCAGGTTGTAGACCTTGGCCCACTTGCTGATCAGGTCCAGGTAGTCCAGCAGTTGGCCTATTTGACTGTCCGTCAGACTCAAGCCCAACCCAGCGATACCTTCACGCAAACCGGCTTCCATGGCGCGCATCAGCGGCCGGTATCCGTCGCAGCAAGCCCCACCAATCCGCAAGCGCCCATTTCGCCCGCTGAACCCTCCAAAGCGGGCAACCCATGGACGCCCCGCTTTTTGAGATGAATCAATAAAAGCGAAATCGTGGCCGGCGTAATGCCGGATATGCGAGATGCTTGACCCAAAGTTTCGGGCCTTTGCTTTTGCAGCTTTTGTCGCGCCTCTATGGACAAGGCAGAAACTTGCAAATAATCCAAATCTGCGGGCAACCGCAGGCCCTCAAAGTGCAGGGCTCTGCCTACCTCTTCCTTTTGCCTGTCGATGTAGCCGGAATATTTGGCAGCTATTTCCACCTGCTCTACCACCGGCGCATACAAGTCGCCCAGACTTTTTTGAAGCGCTTCGCGCCAAGTTGTTTCACGTGAAACGGAAGGGTCTGCAGCCGCAGACACACTCATGCCTGCCAGCGCTTCGTAGCTCACATCGGGGCGACGCAACAGGTCAAACAGGTTGTACTCACGCTCAATAGCCTTACCCAACACGCGCTCGGCTTCATCCTGCGTCAGGTTGCGCGGGCTCACCCAAGTCGACTTAAGGCGTTCGGTTTCACGTGAAACCGCATCGCGCTTGCGGCAAAACGCGTCCCAACGTGCGTCATCTACCAAGCCGAGCATGCGGCCGGTTTCGGTCAATCGCAAGTCGGCATTGTCTTCGCGCAACTGTAGGCGGAACTCGGCGCGGCTGGTGAACATACGGTAGGGCTCGGTCACACCCTTGGTAATCAGGTCGTCGACCATGACGCCCAAATAAGCCTCGTCTCGGCGGGGCAGCCAACAATCAGGGGCGCCCTGATCGCCCGCAAGCTGGCGGCACTGGATGGCGGCATTGATGCCCGCAAACAGGCCCTGGGCCGCCGCCTCTTCATAACCGGTGGTGCCATTGATCTGACCGGCAAAAAACAAACCTTGAATGGATTTGGTTTCAAAGCTTGTTTTGAGTTCTCTTGGATCAAAGTAGTCATACTCAATGGCATAACCTGGGCGCAAGATATGTGCATTTTCCAATCCACGCATTGAGCGTACCAATGCATACTGCACATCAAATGGAAGACTGGTTGAAATCCCGTTTGGATAATATTCGTGGGTAGTTAAGCCTTCTGGCTCTAAAAAAATCTGGTGGCTGGCTTTGTCAGCGAACCTGTTGATTTTGTCTTCTACGCTGGGGCAATACCGCGGGCCAACGCCTTCAATCTTGCCGGTAAACATGGGGCTGCGCTCGAAGCCGCCACGAATAATCTCATGGGTTTTTTCATTGGTATGCGTGATCCAGCAAGGCATTTGCTGTGGGTGCATTTCACGCCTACCCATGAAACTGAATACAGGCATGTCTGCAGACTCACCGCCCGCCATGCCGTCACCTGGTTGCTCGGTACAAAGATCAAAGTTGATGCTGCGGCCATCGAGGCGAGGTGGTGTGCCGGTTTTCAATCTTCCTTGGGGTAGTTTTAATTCTTTGAGTCTTGCCGATAAACGCATGGCCGGAGGATCCCCGGCTCGACCAGCAGAATGGTTCTCCAAACCGATATGGATTTTTCCATCCAAGAAAGTTCCTGCGGTTAAAACCACTACCCGAGATGCAAAGCGAATACCCACTTGCGTGATTGCACCGACAACCTTTGATCCTTCTATCATCAAGTCATCTACTGCCTGCTGGAAAAGCCACAAATTGGGTTGGTTTTCAAGTTGGTGGCGAATAGCAGCTTTGTACAAAAAGCGGTCGGCTTGTGCGCGTGTGGCTCGTACCGCTGGCCCCTTGGACCGGTTGAGTATTCTGAACTGTATGCCGGCGGCGTCGGTCGCCAAGGCCATGGCACCACCTAGAGCGTCAACCTCTTTAACCAAATGTCCTTTGCCAATCCCTCCGATGGAAGGATTGCAACTCATTTGACCCAGTGTTTCAATATTGTGAGACAGCAGCAACGTGGTGCATCCCATGCGAGCGCTGGCAAGCGCGACCTCAGTGCCGGCATGACCGCCTCCGACAACGATCACATCAAAATGCTGTGGGAAAAGCATGAACACGCCCAAAGTAAATATACATTTTAGAACGACAAGGCTTGCTATGCACAAAAAGCGAAAATAAGCATCAACACCGAAGTCAATAAATCTCAATGAAAAACATGACGACAAAACCCAGACGCGCGATTCAGTGCGTGATCAATCTAGGCAACCCCTTGTTGGCCTATGCACAAGGAAGACATATCCAAGGCATATCGGTAGATATTGCTAACGCATGGGCACAAGAAACCGCACAAGATTGTGCCCTTATCGTTGTCCAAAATGCCCGTGAAGCGGTTGAGCTATTGGAGGAAAAGAAAGCGGATCTGGGCTTTGTGGCAAACGACCCCGCCAGGGCAAAGCATCTTCGGTTTACAAAGGCTTACCTGCACATAGAAGGTTGTTATTTAGTGAGAGAGAGCAGCGACATCAAAACCCTGACAGAGGTGGATAGTGCACAACATCGTGTCGTGGTGGGGTTAGGCAGTGCTTATGATTTATTTTTAAGCCGTCATTTAAAAGAGGCTCACATCGTGAAAGCCGCATCGTCTGATACGGTCGTCGACACGCTTATCAAAGAACAAGCGCAAGTTGCAGCAGGCGTCAAACACCAGTTAGAAATGGATATGCGCAAGCACAAAGGTCTGCGCATATTGCCGGGACACTTTATGCAAATCCAGCAGTGTCTGGCCATACATCAAGAAGCGGGAGAGGAATTGCTCGCCGCCGTGCAAGCATTTCTCAACAGATACATCCAAGATGGCAAACTCAATTCATCGATGCAAAAACATAAGGTCAGCGGCGCTGTCATAGCGAGCACCACCAATTAAACGTCAATATTCGACGCTCGCAGCGCATTGCCTTCAATGAACAAACGACGAGGTTCTACTTCGTCACCCATGAGCATGGTAAACACGCGGTCTGCTTCGATGGCGTCATCAATTTGAACACGCAACAAACGACGCACCGCCGGATCCATGGTGGTTTCCCACAGTTGCTCTGGGTTCATTTCGCCTAAGCCTTTGTAACGTTGGCGAGCCGTGGCGTGTTCAGCTTGAACGATCAACCAACGCATGGCTTGACGAAAATCCGATATCTTTTCTTCCTTGCGTCTGTCGCCCTCGNNCAACGCGCGCGCCCTCACCCAACAAATCACGGAACGTGATGGCAGCTTCAGCCAATGCCGCATAGTCCGCACCGTGGACGAAATCCTGCGTGATCACGCTGCTCTTCACATTGCCATGGTGGTGACGGCTGATGCGCAAAACAGGTTTATCGGTTCGGACATCAAACTCAGCCGCCACCTCTGAGCCACTGCCCAATTCTCGCAATTTCATTTGTAAATCAATGGCTGAAAGCTGAGCCGAGTCTAGGTTGTCAAGGCTCAGGGAAACGCCATCCGCCATGGCGCGTAAAACTTCCGCATCCATGATGTGGCTTAAGCGGGCAATCACAGCTTCCGCCAATTGATGTTTTCTGGCCAACTCTGCCAGCGTATCGCCAGTCAA
>DDPM01000097.1:579-9281 GCA_002342165.1 Hylemonella sp. UBA2468 | reverse complement strand
CCACTCCTTCCCATCCCGAACAGGACAGTGAAACGCTTCAGCGCCGATGATAGTGCGGATTCCCGTGTGAAAGTAGGACATCGTCAGGCTCTTATTGCAAAAGCCCGATCCACCTGGATCGGGCTTTTTCTATTTATGAGTCTCATCACTTTTGGATCAGCAATGGGATATGCTTTGGTTTGCTAAACAAAGGCTTCATCGCCAAGACTTGAGTGACAGAGATTCCCAAAGCGCACGTGGCACGCAGAGAAGACAAGCGCACTTTTCTTAAAAAAATTGCTGAGTTCCTACATCCAGGACCGGACTCCACCGATGAACTCATAGACGCTCTGTCTGAGGCGCAACACAACCACATCATTGGGAATGAATCGCGGCTCATGCTTGAGGGCGTCATTCGCATGGCCGACATGACCGCAGGTGATGCCATGGTTCCAGCAACGCGAATGGATATGGTCGACATTCAAGCCACCATGGATGATTTATTGCATTTGGTTATTGACACAGGTCATTCCAGATTTCCTGTGTACGAAACTGATCGCGAAAACATCATTGGCACGTTGATGGCTAAAGACTTGCTGAAGCTTCAAAGAGCCCCGGAACTCAATATCCGAGCAATGCTTCGAAAAGCGGTGTTTGTACCTGAGACCAAAGGCCTAAACGATTTACTTCGTGACTTTCGGGGAAATCGAAACCACTTGGCTATCGTGATCGATGAATTTGGCCGAGTTGCTGGGCTCATCACCATTGAAGATGTGTTGGAGCAAATTGTGGGAGAAATCGAGGACGAGTTTGACGTCCAAGAAGAGGAGGGAGATATCTTCCCGCTCGCGGACGGAAGCTACAGAGTCAATGGCTCCACACCCTTGGAAAAAGTAAAAGATGCATTCAAAATCAACATGGAAAACGCAGAAACCGACGAAAAATTCGACACCATTGGGGGCTACATAGCTCATGAAATGGGGCATGTACCCAAAAGAGGTGAGACCCATCAATTACAAAGCCATCAATTCGTAGTGATGCACACCAAAGGCGGAGCAGTACGATGGTTTAGGGTCAAAAGCATCCAACAATAGCCTTAAATAAAAGTCGCTGGGTTGTGCCAAGGGCTTCTGGATAACAAGCGTTAGTGCCGAATCAATCAAGAAATAGCAGCGTGAGTGTGAACTTCATGGACATCGGTCTATGCGGGTTGGCAGGCGCCTTGCAGGGTGTTTCGATCGCTTTGCCCGTGCAAGTAAGCACCTCGCCCAGCTGGTGGGTGCAAATGATGGGCATGTTGATGTTTTTGTATGTATTGCAGAAAACACAGCATGCTTTACTAGCCACCCTGATGTACGGAGCAAGCTGGATGGGAGCCAGTTGCTGGTGGCTATACATCTCAATGAACACATACGGTGGGCTAAATGGCTTCTTATCGTTCACTGCTGTTGCCGCACTCTCGACAGTATTAAGTCTGTACTACGTGGGCTGCATAGCAATCTATCAATCCTTTACAAAGTCAGAAACCAGCTCCAATAACCAAAATAAAAGTGATCCTCGGTTGTTGGCAGCACTTTGGACCATGGCGGAGGTTGCCAGGGGGACTTGGGTGTCAGGTTTTGGATGGGGGGGAATAGGCTACGCACATATTGAAGGACCGCTGGCGGTATGGGCTCCATGGGTAGGCGTGTATGGCACAGCTGCAATTGCCTGCTACCTTTGTGCAGCCAGCACTGGATTTATAGGAGCTGCTCGAGCAAGCCAAAAAAACGTGTCCACAATGACCATCATTGTCTTGCTCACGATTGGCCTTAATGCGTTGAAGCCAGAATTTACCGAATCCAACGGCGTCATAGATGTGGCCTTGTTGCAAGGCAACATTCCCCAAGACGAGAAATTTACAGCCCAAACAGGCGTTGAAAAGGCTCTCACTTGGTATCCCAAGACCCTTAAAGCACAAACCAGCAGCTTGGTCATCGCGCCTGAAACTGCAATTCCCTTGCTCCCTCAACAATGGCCTAAAGGGATTCTTGAACAACTCACCCCCAAACAAGAAGCCGAAGAGCAAACTCATCAGCAGGCCATCCTTATAGGACTTCCATTAGGAAGTCTCCAAGAGGGCTATACCAACTCAGTGGTAGCCTTGACCTCAAAAGAACAGATGCCATGGCAATACGACAAGCACCATTTGGTGCCCTTTGGAGAATTCACACCACAGGGCATGCGATGGTTCACCGAGATGATGTCCATTCCACTTGGTGATTTCAAAAAGGGCAAGGTCAACACGCCATCCTTTTCGTGGAAACAGCAAGAGATTGCTGCCAACATTTGCTACGAAGACCTATTTACTGAAGAATTGGCCAAGAGATTTGACGGCACCCATCCAGCACCCACTATTTGGGTCAATTTCAGTAATTTGGCTTGGTTTGGCAATACCCTGGCCATGGATCAACATCTGCACATCAGCAGAATGCGCGCCCTTGAATTTGAGCGCCCGTTTGTCAAGTCCAGCAATACAGGCATCACTGCCGTGGTCAATCACAAAGGCGAAGTGACCCACCAAATGGATCGACTTAAGCCCGGAGTTTTGTTGGCAGAAGTGGAAGGTCGTACGGGCATAACGCCCTATGCTTACTGGTCTGCACGTTGGGGTGTCTGGCCCATTTGGATCCTTTGCGGGCTTTGGGTTGCATGGTGTGCATACCAAAAACGTAGGGTTTACGCCCGTAGAATCAGATAAGCCTAATTATGATGACATTCCAGCAAATCATCCTCAAATTGCAAACGTACTGGGACGCACAAGGTTGCGCCTTGCTTCAACCCTACGATATGGAAGTGGGAGCGGGCACATCACACACCGCCACATTTTTAAGAGCCTTAGGACCAGAACCATGGCGGGCTGCTTACGTGCAGCCAAGCCGTCGCCCTAAAGACGGCCGTTACGGCCAAAACCCGAACCGGTTGCAGCACTACTACCAGTACCAAGTGGTGCTCAAGCCCGCGCCATCCAATATCTTGGAACTTTATTTGGGCTCATTGGAGGCATTGGGGTTTGACCTGAAAACCAATGACATTCGTTTTGTGGAAGACGATTGGGAAAACCCCACCCTTGGCGCATGGGGCTTGGGTTGGGAGGTTTGGCTCAATGGCATGGAAGTCACGCAGTTCACCTACTTTCAGCAGGTCGGAGGCATGGACTGCCGCCCCATCACCGGAGAAATCACCTACGGGCTGGAGCGTTTGGCCATGTATTTGCAAGGCGTGGACAACGTTTACAACTTGCGGTGGACTGACACCATGAGCTACGGCGATGTGTACCACCAAAATGAAGTGGAGCAGTCGGCCTACAACTTTGAACACAGCGACGTTGAATTCTTGTTCAAAGCTTTTTCAGCCTACGAAGCTCAAGCTCAACACTTGATGGTCAAAGAGTTGGCCTTGCCCGCATATGAGCAAGTACTTAAAGCTGCGCATACGTTCAACTTGCTGGATGCCCGAGGAGCCATATCTGTTACAGAGCGGGCAGCTTATATTGGACGCATCAGGAATCTGGCGCGTGCCGTTGCCCAAAACTACTACCTCAGCCGCGAAAAAATGGGTTTCCCTATGGCGCCTAAGGCTTGGGTCGAGCAGATGGCTGTCCATGTTGGCGCCGACAAAGAGGCCAAACCCTTTGCACAAAAGGCTCAAGCAGCATGAGCACCCAAAACTTATTGTTGGAGTTGTTTGTAGAAGAGCTTCCACCCAAGGCGCTCCAAAAACTGGGAGATGCTTTTTCTTCACGCTTGCTAGAGAAGCTGCGTCAGTTGGGACTCGCTGATGCGAGTTCACACGCCACACCCTATGCGTCACCCCGTCGTTTGGGCAGCCACATCACCCATGTGGCGGCTCAAGCGAGTGACCAAATGGTGCAGCACAAGCTCATGCCTGCTGCGGTGGGCTTGGATGGAGCGGGCATGCCAACGCCCGCCTTAGTTAAAAAATTGTCAGGGCTGGGTGTGTCGCTCCCAACCCCCTCTCAAGGCCCCAATCAAGACAACATCCAAGGGTTAAAGCGCATAGAAGGCCCGTCGGGCAAAGCAGACGCACCTTACTTGGTCTTCGAGCAACACCAACAAGGTCTGAAGCTCGAACAGGGTTTGCAAATGGCTTTAGACGAGGCTCTTGCAAAGCTGCCTATTCCCAAACTGATGACCTATCAGCTCGAAGCCAACTGCGAGCTGCCCGGCTGGAGCAGCGTGCATTTTGTGCGGCCCGTACATGGCTTGTTGGCGCTTCATGGTTCAGAGGTGGTGGCTGTGCAGGCCCTGGGCTTGAAATCGGGCGCCACCACACGCGGTCACAGGTTTGAGGCATTGGCAGACCCCGTACCTGTTTCCCACGCGGATGCCTACCACAACACCATGCGGGAGCTGGGTGCGGTGATAGCGTCATTTGGGGAGCGGCGTCAAGAAATTGAACAGCAACTCCAGCAGGCCGCAAGCTCAGTGTCTGGCTTGTTGGGTCGAAATGTGCAACCCGTTCAAGACGAGGCCTTGCTGGATGAAGTCACCGCCCTAGTGGAGCGACCCAAAGTTTTGGTCTGTCAATTTGACCAAGAGTTTTTAAGCGTGCCACAAGAGTGCTTGATTCTGACCATGAAGGCCAATCAAAAGTACTTTCCGCTGCTCGATGTTTCGGGCGTGTTGACGAACTACTTTTTGGTGTTCAGCAATATCAACCCTGCCGACCCTTCTGTCGTGGTGGGCGGTAATGAGCGCGTGGTGCGCCCGCGGCTGGCCGATGCACAATTTTTCTTCAACCAGGACCGCAAAGTGCCGCTGACCTCCCGCGTGGAGGGTCTCCACAAAGTGGTTTACCACAACAAGCTGGGCTCTCAGGCAGAGCGCATGCAACGCGTGCTCAGCATGGCCCACCACATTGCAGAGCTGTTGATTGAAGCTGGCGCCATCAAGGCACCCATTGTTCATGCTGATTTTTTAAATCAGGTCGATACCGCGTCGAGTTTGTCAAAAGCCGATTTATTGACCGACATGGTGGGCGAATTTCCTGAACTGCAGGGCATCATGGGTGGCTACTATGCGCGCCATGACGGCCTGGACGACGCCATTGCGTGGGCGGTAGAAGACCACTACAAGCCCCGTTTTGCCGGAGACGTTTTGCCCCGCAACATGGTGGGTGTGGTGGTGGCACTGGCGGACAAGTTGGAAACCTTGGTGGGCATGTTTGGTATAGGCAACGTGCCCACGGGTGACAAAGACCCCTTTGCCTTGCGCAGACACGCTTTGGGTGTGCTCCGCATGCTGACTGAAAAGCAATTGCCCTTAGAGCTCCATCAGGTGTTGACGGTTTCAGTCGAGGCATTTGGCCCCCTTATTCAAGACCCCAGCATTGCGCTGACCGAATTTTTGATGGACCGTTTGGCCGGGCTCCTGCGCGACCAAGGCTATGGCCCCCATGAAATTGATGCCGTGCTGGCCCTGCACCCACAGCGCCTGGACGATGTGCTGACCAAGCTGGAGGCGGTGCGCACTTTTGCATCATTGCCTGAATCTTCAGCGCTTGCGGCTGCCAACAAGCGGGTCGGTAATATTTTGAAAAAGCTGGGTTCGCTAGAGTCCGTCGTTCAACCCGAGTTGTTGCAAGAGCCTGCCGAAAAGGCCTTGTACGAGGCTATTCAGCTCGTGCTGCCACAAGCCCAGGCTTTTTTGAAGGCTGGTGATCTCGCGGCTTATTTGAAATCGCTGGCGGTGTTAAGGGTACCGGTGGATGCTTTTTTTGAAGGGGTGATGGTCAATGCCGAAGACGAGGCATTGCGCCTCAACCGACAGAGCCTCATCAAGCAACTGCACCAAGCGATGAACCGAGTGGCCGACTTGTCAAGGCTGGCGGCCTGATCACCGCGTGAACACCATCGCATCATGAAGCTCGTCATTTTGGATCGCGATGGCACCATCAATGAGGACTCATCAGATTACATCAAATCCGAGGCCGAGTGGATCCCGATCCCTGGTGCACTGGAGGGAATAGCCCGTTTGAACCATGCAGGCTGGCAGGTGGTGGTGGCCACCAACCAGTCAGGCCTGGGACGAGGGCTCTTTGATGTGTCAGCACTCAATGCCATGAACACCAAAATGCACAAAATGCTGGCCAAGGTGGGCGGGCGTATTGAGGCTATTTTTTATTGTCCTCATGCCCCCGACCAAGCGTGTCATTGCCGCAAACCTCTCCCTGGACTGTTTCAGCAAATCTCAGAGCGTTATGGTGTGTCGCTGGCTTCGGTGCCAGTGGTGGGCGACGCGCCACGCGACCTTCAGGCCGGAGTGGCTGTGGGTTGTCAGCCTCATCTGGTGTTGACCGGCAAGGCGCAAGTGTTAAAGGCTCGACTGGAACGAGGGGAGTCTTTGCCTGCAGAGTTTCCGGCTGGCACACATGCGCACGCCAGCCTGATGGCATTTGCTGACTATTGGGTAGCTCACCATTCGACCTAGATCAATCTCACGCTGTTTCAAAGCCTAAACTCCATGTCCCTCATTCGATCCATGTTTCATGCTTTATGGATGCTGGTCACCGTGGTGCCCTGGGCTTTGGGGATCGTCTTGTGCTCATTGGTGTTGCGCGGCAATCTGTTGTACTGGATGGCGGTGGGTTGGCTAAGATCGGCCATTGTGGGCGCGCGCTGGATACTGGGTATTCAAATTCGCGTCAGTGGATACGAGCACCTTCCTTTGGGCCAAGTCAGTCCGGCCATTCTGTTGGTCAAGCACCAGTCCACGCTTGAAACCTTTTTGCTTCCTACCTTAATGCCGCATCCGCTGGCCTATGTATTCAAAAAAGAATTGCTGAACATTCCTTTTTTTGGGTGGGCCATTGGCCGTTTGGACATGATTCACATCGACCGCTCGCGTGGCGCGCAATCTTTTGCCAAAGTGGTGCAACAAGGGCGGGCACTGTTGAGCCGTGGCGTTTGGGTCATCATGTTTCCAGAAGGCACCCGAATCGCCCGCGGCCAGCAAGGGGTCTATAAAACGGGCGGCACGCGCTTGGCAGTGGAGACTGGTGCCCCCGTGATTCCGGTGGCCGTCACCTCTGCCAAGTGTTGGCCGCGCAAGGCCTTTGTCAAACGTCCAGGCGTGGTGGACGTCTCCATTGGCCGCCCCATACCCAGCTTGGGCCGAGACCCTGCGGAATTGATGCTTGAGGTAGAGCAATGGATTGAGTCAGAAATGCGCCGACTTGATCCAGAAGCCTATGCAACTGCGTAATTCGTGATTCAATTCTGGCATGCGCAAATTTTTGCAGCTTGCTTTAGATTTTTTTGAGGCCCCGGTCATGCGGTCGGTACCAGAGCCTGCGGCTGACGAATCGGTTCAGTTTCAGCACCCCCGTACCAATCGCTACACACGCTTAAGCCATGCTCGTGTGGGGTATGAATTCAAACGCAGCAAACGTCGCACCATAGGCATGATGGTGGGGGCCGATGGCTTGGTGGTGCGTGCGCCCAATTGGGTCCCGCTCTATGAAGTAGAGGCTGCCCTCCAAGAAAAATCCGATTGGATCGTGCGCAAGCTTGACGAGGCTCGCCAACGGCAGCAGCAGCTGGCTTCCAGCCGTATTGAATGGCAACACGGCGCACGTTTTTCTTATTTGGGGCAGGACGTGAGCATTCATTTGGATCCCGCGCGCCATCGAGACAGTGCGGGGGCTTGTTTGCAATCAGACGAGACGGGTTTGCTCTTGGTGCTGGGTTTGCCCGCATCGGCCAGCCGAGAGCAAATCAGAGATCTGGTTCAGGCCTGGTTGATGGAGCAGGCTCGGCAGCTCTTTGTCCAAAGATTGAATCATTTTGCGGCGCAATTGCAGGTGCGCTGGACCAAACTGGCTTTGAGCTCGGCTGGAACCCGATGGGGTAGTGCGCGTCATGACGGCAGCATTCGGCTCAATTGGCGGTTGATTCATTTCAAAATGTCGGTGATCGACTACGTGGTGGCCCATGAGTTGAGCCACCTCCGTCATATGGATCATGGCCCCAAGTTTTGGGAAACCGTGCGATCTGTCGTGCCAGACTATCAAATCCGACGCTCCCAACTCAAAGACGACGCTCTGCCCTTTTGGCACGAGACCTAGCACCGTCTGGCCGCTTTGGACGTCGTCCCTCCAATTTCGGAGTTTCAGGCTTGGGGCAGCTTGGCCATGACGCTTGGTGTGTCTCTACAAGACGTCCCATGCTGATGTTGAGTCAGACCTGGTTAGGTTGGGACAGGTCTTTAGGAACGATAAACAACCTTCTGCAAGTGCTTTGAAGGAAAATGCCTCCTAGGAGAACACTGCATGACCAAATCCCTAGACGACTTGTTTGCGCACAACCGAGCGTGGGCGGCCCAAATCGAGCGCGAGCGACCTGGCTTTTTCAGCGGTCTTAAAGCACAACAACAACCCAAATACATGTGGATCGGGTGTTCAGACAGTCGTGTACCAGCCAATCAAATTACAGGCTTGGAACCTGGCGAAGTGTTTGTGCACCGCAATGTCGCCAATGTGGTGGTGCATTCCGACCTCAACGCCCTGTCCACCGTGCAGTTTGCCGTGGAGCGACTCAAGGTACAGCACATCATGGTGGTGGGGCACTACGGCTGCTCCGGCGTTCAGGCAGCCCTGGAGGGCGCTCGCATTGGGCTGGCCGACAACTGGTTGCGGCACATTCAGGATGTGCGGGACCGAAA
>DDPM01000097.1:0-541 GCA_002342165.1 Hylemonella sp. UBA2468 | reverse complement strand
GTGGTGCAAGATGCCTGGTTGCGCAGGCAAGCCTTGACCGTGCACGGATGGGTCTATGGCGTGCACGACGGTTTGTTGCATGACTTGAAAATCAATATGGACTCTTTAGAAACCATGGATGCCGTTTACCAAGAAGCCATTCAAAGTTTGGCGCAACGCACCTCTCAAATCAAGGATTACGCATGACCGACCCTGTTGTCATTGTGGGCGCTGCCCGCACCCCCATGGGCGCTTTTCAAGGAGATTTTTCAGCCCTTTCGGCGCATGACTTGGGCGGTGCCGCCATTGGAGCGGCCATGCAGCGCAGCGGCTTGCCTTCTGACTCAGTGAACGAAGTGCTCATGGGCAATTGTTTGATGGCCGGCCAAGGCCAGGCGCCAGCCCGCCAAGCGGCCTTCAAGGGGGGCTTGCCCCAGAGTGCGGGGGCCGTTACTTTGTCCAAAATGTGCGGCTCTGGCATGAAGGCTGCCATGTGGGCGCACGACATGCTGCAAGTGGGCAGCCAAAATGTGGTGGTGGCGGGCGGCATGGAGAGCATGAC
>DDPM01000130.1:192-9245 GCA_002342165.1 Hylemonella sp. UBA2468 | reverse complement strand
GATCGAATCGTGCCCGTCGACATCTATGTGCCCGGTTGTCCGCCAACCGCAGAGGCGCTCATGTACGGCATCATCCAGCTGCAAAATAAGATAAAACGTACGAGCACCATCGCCCGTGACTGATCAGATGATTTCTGCGCCTGCCGACGGCGGAGCGACCACAGGAGGGGAGCCGCTCGCGCCCGCTGAGGCGCTCGCCCAACGGGTCAGCGCGGCGCTGGGTGAGGCCGTGCAGGTCCATGTCTCCTTCAGCGAGGTCACGGTTGTCGTACCCGCCGGCCAGCTGCTTGCCTCAGCTGCTGCTCTCTGTGAGGCGCCGGGCTTGCGATTCGACACGCTGCTCGACCTCTGTGGCGTCGATTACTCGGCTTATGCCGAGGGTCGTCACGAAGGCCCTCGTTTTGCGGTGGTGTCGCACCTTCTTTCCGTTGAGTTAAATCAGAGGCTTCGGCTGAGGGTGTTTTGTCCGGATGACGACCTCCCACTCGTCCCCTCATTGACTGAGGTCTGGCCGTCTGCAGGGTGGTACGAGCGAGAGGCCTTTGACCTCTTTGGGATTGTCTTTGAGGGGCACCTTGATCTGCGGCGCATCCTCACCGACTACGGCTTTATTGGACACCCCTTCCGGAAAGATTTCCCAACCTCGGGTTACGTAGAGATGCGTTATGACCCCGAGCAAAAGCGCGTCGTCTATCAGCCCGTGACGATCGAACCACGTGAGATCACGCCGCGTGTCATTCGGGAAGAGACCTATGCCCGAGATTAAAAATTACACCCTCAACTTTGGGCCTCAGCACCCGGCTGCCCACGGGGTGCTTCGGCTGGTCCTCGAACTCGATGGCGAGGTTGTTCAGAGGGCCGACCCTCACATCGGTCTTTTGCACCGGGGCACAGAAAAGCTTGCGGAGTCCAAAACCTTTCTTCAGTCCGTCCCTTACATGGACCGTCTGGACTACGTGTCCATGATGTGTAACGAGCACGCCTATGTCATGGCCATTGAGAAGTTGTTGGGTCTAGAAGTTCCTCGGCGGGCTCAGTACATACGAGTGATGTTCGATGAGATCACTCGCATCCTCAATCATCTGTTGTGGATCGGGGCACACGGGCTTGACGTGGGCGCCATGGCCGTCTTCCTGTACGCCTTCCGTGAGCGAGAAGACCTCATGGACTGCTACGAGGCCGTGTCCGGCGCCCGAATGCACGCGGCCTATTACCGACCTGGCGGTGTCTATCGAGACCTGCCCGAGTCGATGCCTCAATATCAGGCCAACCGCCTAAGAAGCAAGAGTGATGTGCGTCGGCTGAACGAGAATCGTCAGGGGAGCCTGCTCGACTTCATCGATGATTTCGTGGCCCGGTTCCCGAAGTGCATCGACGAGTACGAGACGCTGCTCACCGATAACCGAATCTGGAAACAGCGGCTGGTCGGTATTGGTGTGGTGACGCCAGACCGGGCTCGAGCCCTCGGCTTTACCGGCCCTATGCTCCGTGGCTCAGGCATCGCCTGGGATTTAAGAAAAGCACAGCCCTATGAGGTCTACGACGAGGTCGACTTTGATATCCCCGTTGGAACCGAGGGCGACAGCTACGATCGTTACCTGGTGCGAATGGCAGAGATGAGGGAGAGCACCAAGATTGTGGCGCAATGCTCAGCATGGCTGCGAGCCAACCCAGGGCCGGTGATGACCGACAATCACAAGGTGTCGCCCCCCCAACGGTCCGGCATGAAGTCCAACATGGAAGAGCTGATTCACCACTTCAAACTCTTCACCGAAGGTTTCAGAGTACCTGCCGGTGAGGCTTATGCTGCTGTGGAACACCCCAAAGGTGAATTTGGTATTTACTTGGTCAGCGACGGGGCCAATAAGCCTTACCGCCTGAAAATCCGCGCCCCTGGCTTTGCCCACTTGGCTACCCTAGATGAACTGGCCAAAGGCCACATGCTTGCTGACGCTGTGGCCATCATTGGTACTTTGGACATTGTGTTTGGAGAAATTGACCGATGAACACCGCTATCCACGGTCTTCAAGCAAAAGCGCTCACACCTGAGTTTCGTACCCGTTTTGACAAAGAGGTGGCCAAATACCCTGCTGATCAAAAACAATCTGCGGTCATGTCTTGCTTGTCCATAGTGCAGCAGGTTGCAGGTTATGTCAGCGCTTCAGATGAGCGCATGGTGGCCGAATATTTGGATATGCCCTTGATGGCTGTGCACGAAGTCACCACTTTTTACAACATGTACAACCAAACCCCTGTGGGTAAATTCAAGCTGAATGTGTGTACCAATTTGCCTTGCCAGTTGCGCGACGGCAGCAAAGCCATTAAGCATCTTGAGCGCAAGCTGGGCATAGGCATAGGTCAAACTACAACTGACGGTTTATTTACCTTGCAACAAAGCGAATGCTTGGGGGCTTGTGCGGATTCTCCCGTGATGTTGGTCAACGACCGCACCATGTGCAGTCACATGTCCAATGAAAAACTGGACCAGTTGATCGACGGCCTTAGGGCAAGCGAGGCCACATCATGAACGCTTCCCAAATTTTGTTGCAGTTTGCCTCTACTGGTGTTCAATCCTGCTTCCATGGTAGGCATATCACGCCTCAGATTTATGCCGACCTCAATGGCAGTAATTGGCGCCTGAAAGATTATGAAGCCCGTGGGGGCTATCAGGCTTTAAAGAAAATTTTGGGCGTGGATGGCTCACCACCCAACCCCGATACCGGTTTGGCGGGTATGACTCAAGACCAAGTCATTGCCACCGTCAAAGAGTCTGCTCTGCGTGGGCGTGGTGGTGCGGGTTTTCCAACTGGTTTGAAGTGGAGCTTCATGCCACGCCAGTTTCCTGGTCAAAAGTATTTGGTATGCAACTCCGACGAGGGTGAGCCCGGTACCTGCAAAGACCGTGATATTTTGATGTTCAACCCTCATATCGTGATTGAAGGAATGGCCATTGCCGCTTATGCCATGGGCATTTCGGTAGGCTACAACTACATCCACGGCGAAATCTTCTCCGCTTACGAACGTTTCGAAGAGGCTCTCGAAGAGGCCCGTGCCGCGGGTTTGTTGGGCAATCAAATACTGGGGAGCAGTTTCAGCTTTCAGTTGCACGCCCATCATGGCTTTGGCGCATACATCTGCGGTGAAGAAACCGCCTTGTTGGAGTCACTTGAAGGCAAAAAAGGGCAGCCACGTTTTAAACCGCCTTTTCCAGCCAGTTACGGTTTGTACGGCAAACCCACCACCATCAACAACACTGAAACTTTTGCAGCTGTTCCGTGGATCATTCGCAATGGCGGCGCTGCCTATTTGGCTTGCGGCAAGCCCAACAACGGCGGCACCAAAATCTTTTCGGTCAGTGGCGATGTTGAGCGACCTGGCAATTACGAAATTCCTCTAGGTACCTCTTTTGCCAAGTTGTTGGAGCTGGCTGGTGGCGTGCGTGATGGGCGGGCTTTGAAGGCCGTCATTCCGGGCGGTTCTTCCGCGCCGGTGTTGCCTGCTCAGATCATGATGGACATCACTATGGACTACGACAGCATCGCAAAAGCCGGTTCCATGTTGGGATCTGGAGCTGTCATCGTCATGGACGACACTCGGTGCATGGTCAAGTCTCTTCAGCGTTTGTCGTACTTCTACATGCATGAGTCGTGTGGACAATGCACCCCATGCCGCGAAGGCACCGGCTGGTTATCACGCGTGGTCGACCGTATTGAGCAGGGCCAGGGTCGTGAGGAAGATATGCAGTTGCTCGACAACGTGGCTGAAAATATTCAGGGTCGCACCATCTGCGCTCTGGGTGACGCAGCAGCCATGCCGGTACGCGCGATGATCAAACACTTCAGACACGAATTCGAGTACCACGTGGCTCACAAGACCTGCATGGTCCCTGCATACGTTTAGGCCAGACAAAGACTATGGTTGAAATCGAACTTGACGGCAAAAAAGTTGAAGTGTTTGAAGGCAGCATGGTGATGCATGCTGCTGAAAAATCAGGCACCTACATTCCTCATTTCTGCTATCACAAAAAGCTCAGCATCGCAGCCAACTGCCGCATGTGTTTGGTGGACGTTGAAAAAGCTCCCAAGCCCATGCCGGCCTGCGCCACACCTGTGACGCAAGGTATGGTTGTACGCACCAAAACCGACAAAGCACTTAAAGCGCAAAAGTCGGTCATGGAATTTTTACTGATCAATCACCCACTGGATTGTCCTATTTGCGACCAGGGCGGTGAATGCCAGTTGCAAGATTTGGCTGTGGGCTACGGTGGATCTTCTTCTCGCTATGAAGAAGAAAAGCGTGTGGTGTTTCACAAAGATGTGGGGCCGCTCATCAGCATGGAAGAAATGAGCCGTTGCATCCACTGCACCCGTTGTGTTCGCTTTGGCCAAGAGGTGGCTGGTGTGATGGAGTTGGGCATGTCTCACCGTGGCGAACACTCCGAAATTGAAACCTTTGTCGGCCAAAGCGTGGATTCCGAGCTCTCGGGCAATATGATCGATATTTGCCCTGTCGGCGCATTGACCAGCAAGCCCTTTCGTTACCAGGCTCGCACTTGGGAGTTAAGCCGTCGCAAATCGGTCAGCCCGCATGACTCCACCGGCGCCAACTTGGTGGTGCAGGTTAAAAACCAACAGGTCATGCGCGTGGTGCCCTTAGAAAACGAAGCTGTCAACGAGTGCTGGATTGCTGACCGTGACCGTTATTCTTATGAGGCCTTGAACTCACCAGACCGACTCAAGCAGCCCATGATCAAGCAAGGTGGTCAATGGACCGAGGTGGACTGGACCACCGCCCTTGAATACGTAGCCAATGGCTTGAAGTCCATTGCCGCAGACCATGGCGCTCAAAGTGTTGGCGCATTGGTCAGCCCGCACAGCACACTTGAAGAACTGTATTTGGCTGCTCAACTGATGCGCGGCATGGGTAGTGACAATATTGACCACCGGTTGCGTCAAGTTGAGTTGACCCCTGGCGCGGGCGTGCACTGGCTGGGTAGGCCAATTGCCGACCTCTCACAACTTCAGCGGGTACTGGTCGTGGGCAGCAACTTGCGTAAAGACCATCCGCTGTTTGCGCAGCGCTTGCGCCAAGCCGCGCGCCGTGGTGCTCACTTGCATGCTATTACCTCTGTTGAATATCTTTCCGGTCCACAAGCTTGGGCCATGTCCTTGTCTTCCAGCAAAGTGGTCCCTTCACAAGCTTGGCTCAAGACACTTGCTGATTTGGCTGCGGCAGTGGCTGCACAAAAAGGGGTGGTGGCACCAATCTTGGTTGCCACATTGGGTGCTAGCGCTACACCAGAGGCTGCTGCCATTGCCAAGTCTTTGCTTGGTGGTGATCGCAAAGCGGTGTTCCTGGGCAATGCCGCAGCACATCATCCGCAAGCATCTGTGTTGCTTGCACTGGCCAATTGGTTAGGTCAAGAAACCGGTGCAACTGTAGGTTACCTCACCGAGGCGGCCAATACTGTGGGCGCGCAGTGGGTGAAAGCCCAGCCTCAAGACCAAGGCCTCAACGCTGCCCAAATGTTGGATGGTCCGCTCAAGGCAGTCTTGCTCCTGAACACCGAACCTGCGGCTGACAGTGCAGCTGGTGCTACTGCTGCAACCCAGTTGGCCAAAGCCCAAATGGTGGTCACCATGAGTCCCTTCAAGGCCAATATGGAATTCAGCGATGTGCTCTTGCCCGTATCGCCTTTTTCAGAAACTTCTGGCACTTTTGTCAATGCTGAGGGCCGCGTTCAGAGTTTTCATGCCGTCGTCAAGCCCTTCGCTGATACACGTCCGGCGTGGAAGGTGCTGCGTGTGTTGGCCAATATGTTGGGGCTACAGGGGTTTGAATTCAACACCTCGCAAGAGGTGTTGGTTGAGGCCACCCGCTTGCCGCTTCATTTGAACAATGAGGGTAACCCAGACTTATTGGGGTCCGCTCATGCCGCTATATCAACTTCGTCTTCAGCCCCCGTGGTGGCCACAATTTATCAGTTGGACAGCTTGGTGCGGCGCTCGCCTTCACTGCAACGCACAGCGGATGCCCGCCAATCGCTTGAGGTGGCTGCATGATCGATGCAATGCACCAGTTTGGCATGACTCTGATTGACGCAAGTTGGTGGAGCGGCTTGGTCTGGCCCGTTATTTGGACACTTCTCAAAATCGTCACGGTGTTGTTGCCATTGTTGTTGTCGGTGGCTTACCTGACGTTTTGGGAGCGCCGTTTGCTGGGCTTCATGCAAGTGCGTTTAGGACCCAACCGTGTGGGTCCATTTGGTTTGTTTCAGCCCTTTGCCGATGCGCTCAAGCTGCTTACCAAAGAGCTTATTCAGCCCACTGCCGCAGCTCCCGGATTGTTCCGTTTGGGTCCTGTACTCGCCATCATGCCTGCCCTAGCGGCTTGGGTGGCCATTCCGTTTGGGCCTGATGTGGCCTTGACCAATATCAACGCAGGTTTGTTGCTGGTGATGGCCATCACGTCTATTGAGGTTTATGGCGTCATCATTGCCGGTTGGGCTTCCAACTCGAAATACGCATTTTTGGGTGCCTTGCGTGCCTCAGCGCAAATGGTCAGCTACGAAATCGCCATGGGTTTTTGTTTCCTGGTCGTTCTGATGGTCACGGGCAGCATGAACCTGACTGACATCGTCATGGCCCAAGGCAAGGGCATGTTCACTGACATGGGCTTGAACTTTTTGTCCTGGAACTGGTTACCCTTGCTGCCTATTTTTGTGGTGTATCTGATTTCCGGCGTGGCTGAAACCAACCGCCATCCCTTTGACGTGGTGGAGGGCGAAGCCGAAATTGTGGCGGGCCACATGGTGGAGTACTCCGGTATGGGTTTTGCCCTCTTCTTCTTGGCTGAATACGCCAGCATGTGGTTGGTGTCTATCTTGGCTGTCATCATGTTTTTGGGTGGTTGGATGTCGCCCTTGGACTTCGTGCCCTTCAACTGGGTTCCGGGTTGGATCTGGCTGGGTCTTAAAACATTCTTGGTGGTGTCCATGTTCATCTGGATCCGCGCCACCTTCCCACGTTTTCGTTACGACCAAATCATGCGTTTGGGTTGGAAAGTCTTCATTCCAGTGACCTTGGTTTGGTTGTTGGTGGTGGGCATCTGGATGCAGACGCCCTGGAACATCTGGAATTAAGTGGGTTCATGACTATGTCTGCATTGACTTCACAGTTCTCGCTCAAGGACTTCATCAAAAGTTTCATGTTGGTGGAGTTGTTCAAAGGTATGGCCTTGACTGGGCGTTATGCCCTAAGCCGCAAAGTAACTCTTGAGTTTCCTGAGGAAAAAACACCACTGTCGCCCCGTTTTAGGGGCTTGCACGCCTTGCGTCGTTATGAAAATGGTGAAGAGCGTTGCATTGCGTGCAAATTGTGTGAAGCCGTATGCCCCGCTATGGCCATCACCATTGAGTCCGATGTTCGCGCTGACGGCTCACGCCGCACTTCCCGGTACGACATCGACCTGACCAAATGCATTTTTTGTGGCTTTTGTGAAGAGAGCTGCCCTGTGGACTCCATTGTGGAGACGCATATTCTGGAATACCACGGTGAAAAACGTGGCGATTTGTACTTCACCAAAGACATGTTGTTGGCTGTGGGCGATCGGTATGAATCTGAAATTGCCGCTGCCAAATCCGCAGACGCCAAATACAGGTAACGCTCCAATAAACGCCTTACTTAGCGCCGCACGGACAAACCACTTCTTCAACACTCAATAGTTCATGGACGTTAAAACCGGTTTCTTTTATGTGTTTTCTCTGGTGTTGTTGTTTGCAGCATTCAGGGTGATCACGGCTCGTAACCCTGTGCATGCGGTGCTTTACCTCATGTTGTCGTTTTCGCAGGCTTCCGCTATTTGGTTGCTCTTGAAGGCTGAGTTCTTGGCCATCACCCTGGTGTTGGTCTACTTAGGCGCGGTGATGGTGTTGTTTTTGTTTGTGGTGATGATGTTGGACATCAAAATTGACTCGCTCAAGCAAAGCTTTTGGAAGCACTTTCCCTTAGGGGCCACATTGGGGGCCATTGTGGTGCTTGAAATGTCCGCCGTGTTGCTTTCGGGTTTCAAGGTTTCAGAATCGCCCAATCCCTTGTTGGTGTTGGGGCAAGCTCAAGAACTGTCCAACACCAAAGAGCTGGGCAAATTGCTCTACACCCAGTACGTGTACCCCATTCAAGTCGCTGCAGTGATTTTGCTGGTGGCCATGATTGCTGCCATTGCTTTGACGCTTCGCGAGCGCAAGGACACCAAAGCTATTGACGCCTCATTGCAAGTGCGCGTGAGGGCGGCGGATCGCTTGCAGGTGTTGTCTATGGAGCCCACCCGTCCAGCCCAAACTCCCTCAACATCCCCTGAACCCGCCCCTGCATCTGCGGCACCCGAGGTGAAGTCATGACCCTAACGCTAGGACACTTTTTGACCTTGGGCGCCATGCTGTTTGCTGTGGCGGTAGTCGGTATCTTTTTAAACCGAAAAAACCTGATCGTGTTGCTCATGGCAGTAGAGCTCATGCTCTTGGCGGTCAACATGAACTTTGTAGCCTTCTCACACTACTTAGGTGACATGCATGGCCAAGTGTTTGTGTTTTTTATTCTGACGGTTGCCGCAGCTGAATCCGCTATTGGCTTGGCTATTTTGGTTTTATTGTTCCGCAACAAGTCCAATATCAATGTGGACGAACTTCATTCGCTCAGGGGTTAAATCAACATGAGTTCAACCCTGTCCGTCACATCCTTACTGGTTGTTCCTTTGGCTCCTCTGGTGGGCTCGCTTGCTGCGGGTGTGCTTGGAACCAGCTTGGGCGGCAACATCATTGGCCGGCGCCTTTGCCACAGCGTCACCATTTTGGGTGTGCTGATCTCGTTTTTGATTTCAGCCTTGACCTTGTATCAGGTGGCGTTTGAAGGTGCCCGTCTCAACGAAACCTTGTACACCTGGATGGTCGTCGGCGACTTGAAAATGGAAATCGGGTTTTTAATTGACGGCCTTACTGCCATGATGATGTGTGTGGTGACTTTTGTGTCCTTGATGGTGCACATCTACACCATCGG
>DDPM01000130.1:0-128 GCA_002342165.1 Hylemonella sp. UBA2468 | reverse complement strand
ATGCTGGTGATGAGCAACAACTTTTTGCAGCTTTTCTTTGGTTGGGAAGCCGTAGGTTTGGTGTCCTATTTGTTGATTGGATTCTGGTTCAACAAGCCCACCGCCATCTTTGCCAACATGAAGGCCTT
>DDPM01000110.1 GCA_002342165.1 Hylemonella sp. UBA2468 | reverse complement strand
CGCAACCGGCCATGGCCCGCTACCAGCCGAAAGAACTCAAACCAGGGGCTGACTATCAAACCGATGACGAACTTTCCCGCATGGCCGGCAACATTGCCACCACCATTTTTCACCCCGTGGGCACCACCAAAATGGGCCGCGCCGAGGACCCCATGGCTGTGGTGGACACAGTGTTTCGGGTACGTGGCGTGCAAGGCCTGCGGGTGGTCGATGCGGGCGTCATGCCCACCATCACCAGCGGCAACACGAACGCGCCGGTGTTGATGATGGCCGAACGCGCAGCGCGTTGGATCATGCAAAGCGCTGACAGTTCAACCTGAAACCTGAGTCCGCCCAAGGGTAAACCCCAGCAAAAGCGCGGCTTGCAGCGCCAAATACTTGATTTTCCGAGGGTACACTCCGCTGCATCCAATTACGGATCCGAGGAAGACGCCCCGTAACTCCAACGGCCGCCCCAAGTAGGCAGCCCCATAGCACCGGTAACCCCGGTGCTTTTTTATTCATGGAACTTGTTTGGATCACGCTGGCCTCAGGCTTGGCTGGCTTTGTGGACTCTATTGTGGGCGGCGGCGGGCTTATTTTGCTGCCGGCCTTGTTGGTCGCTTACCCCAGTGCCCCAGCCGCGGCCATGTTAGGGACCAACAAATCAGCCTCAGTGTGGGGCACCGCCTTTGCGAGCTGGCAGTTCTGCCGCCGCATTGAGATGCCCTGGCGCATTTGGTTGCCCGCCGCCGGCTTGAGCTTTAGCGGTTCACTTATAGGCGCTTGGGGACTCACGTTGGTGTCGTCCACCGTTTTGAAGCAACTGCTACCGCTGGTGTTGTTGGCAGTGCTGCTGTACACCCTGGCGCGCAAAGACTTGGGCACACACCACCAACCCCGATTCAGCGGCCGCCAAGAGCTGGCCGCGGCCGGCTTGGTAGGCCTGTGTATTGGAACTTACGACGGTTTTTTTGGTCCGGGCACCGGCAGCTTGATGGTGTTTGCCTTGGTGCGCTGGCTCGGGTACGACTTTTTGCATGCCTCAGCAGGCGCGAAGCTGATGAACATGTCCAGCAACGCTGCTGCATTGCTGTTGCTGAGCTTCAAGGGATTGGTCTGGTGGCATCTGGCCTTACCCTTGGCCTTAGCCAACATTGTGGGCAGTGTGCTGGGCACGCGGATGGCCCTGCGCCACGGCAGCGGCTTTGTGCGCTGGGTATTTATTGGGGTGGTAGGCGTGCTGATTTTGAAAACCAGCTGGAATGCTTATTCAGGCTGAGAGACCTGAGCAGTGCGCGTCGCCAAAACCGACTTGGCAGACGCTGGCGGCCAAGCCACATCTTTGGCGGCGCGCGGTTTGCCTATGGGCGCAGCGGCCTTACCTAGCTTGACGGCTTCCATGTCTTCTTCGCTGGGGTACTGGTCCATCAACCAGTAGTCAAACACACGCCGCGCCAGTGGTGCAGCATGCTCGGCACCAAAACCCGCGTTTTCCACCACCACCGCGAGGGCTATTTTGGGATCGTCAGCTGGAGCAAAGGCCATATACAAAGCGTGATCGCGCTGGTGTTCCAGCATTTTGGAGGCGTTGTATTTTTCTTTTTGTCCAATGGTCACCGCTTGGGCAGTTCCAGTTTTGCCGCCGCTTAAGTAAGGTGCGCCCATGAACACTCGGGTAGAGGTGCCCGACTGGGTCACGCCCACCAGCGCTTTGCGAATGACGGCCACGTGTTCAGGGGCATACCCCAGTTGCTCAGGCGGCTGGGTGCGTAAAGTGGTGCGGTTGTGGCTGACAGGATCTTGCGTTGCCAACACCAGTTGAGGCGCGTATTTGGTGCCGCCGTTGACCAGGGTAGCGGTGGCACTGGCCAACTGCAGCATGGTGAAGGTGTTGTAGCCCTGGCCAATACCCAGTGAAATGGTTTCGCCCGCATACCACTTGCGCTGCTCCGGCCGTTTGTAATTGTTGCGCTTCCACTCTTGGCTGGGCAACACACCTTTGAGCTCGCCTTGGATGTCAATGCCCGTGAGCTGCCCAAAACCCAGGGGCGCCATAAAGTCGTGAATGGCGTCAACCCCCAGCTCATTGGCCAGGGTGTAGTAATACACATTGCTGGACTTGACGATGCTCCAGTACATGTCCACAGGCCCGAGGCCCGTGTCACCGTGGCTGCGAAAGGTGTGCCCCCCAAAGGTCCAAGAGCCGCCATCGTTGATGATGGTGCTGGCCGAGCGCTTGCCTGTTTGCAGGGCCGCCATGGCCATGAATGGTTTGTAGGTGGACCCTGGGGGATACGTGCCCCGCAACGCGCGGTTGAGCAGGGGCTTGTCAATGGACTCATTGAGCTCTTTCCAACTTTCGGAGTCAATGCCTTCCACGAACAAGTTAGGGTCAAAAGTGGGCTTGCTCACAAAGGCCAGAACCTCTCCGTTATTGGGGTCTAACGCCACCAAAGCGCCGCGGCGGTCGCCAAACATTTCTTCCACCAAGTGCTGCAGCTTGATGTCTATGGACAGCACCACGGTTTGCCCAGGTGTAGAGGGCAGGCTAGTCAACTTGCGCATGGCTCGGCCGCCCGCAGAGGTTTCCACCTGCTCAAAGCCGGTCACCCCATGCAGCTGCTTCTCAAAGCTTTGCTCCACCCCCAGCTTGCCGATGTATTCAGTGCCGCGGTAGTTGCTTTGGTCATCGTCAGACCATTCCTCAATGACCTTTTTTTCAGTTGTGTTGATGCGCCCAATGTAGCCAATGACGTGGCTGGCCAGGTCGCCCCAAGGGTAATTACGAAACAGGCGCGCCTTAATTTCAACTCCAGGAAACTGAAAACGCTGGGCGGCAAACTTGGCCACCTCGGTGTCTGTTAAACGCGTTCGAATGGGAATGGAGTCGATATTTTTGGACTCCTCGCGCAGTTTTTTAAAGCGCCGCCTGTCACGCGGGGAGATGTCCAAAACCAAAGCCAACTCGTCTATGGTGCGCTCTAGGTTTTGTACCTTAGAGGGTGTGATTTCAAGAGTGTAAGCCGAGTAGTTGGTGGCCAGCACAATGCCGTTGCGATCCAAAATCAACCCACGGTTGGGCACCACGGGCACCACGGCGGTGCGATTGCTTTCGGCCTGTTCGTTCAAGTCTTCATGACGCACCAGCTGCAAATACACCAGACGCGTTACCAGCAAAGCAAAACAAAACAGAATCAGGCCTGACACCACCAACAATCGGATGCGAAAACGGTTGAGGTCGGACTCGACATCCCTCAACTCAATCATGGGCAACTCCAAGGATGAAGTTCACACGCCAAGTGTTCACGCCAAAATTTTTCACAGCGGACGATTGGCGTCGGGGTCGGGAGCCTGCTTTTGAGGCAGCAACAAAAGTACCGACAAAGGCACCCACAACACGGCTTCCAGCAGCGGTGCGATCAATAGTGCGAAGCCCGGAAAACCATCCCCCACCCACATGCGCACGATCAAAGACACCCCATGCGAAGTCAGCAACAAGGGCAACACCTGTAGCGCCTGTTGCGGCACACTGAACCAAAGCAATCGACGGTGGATGGTGATGCCAAAGTAGCTCAGCACGGTGTAGGACAAGGCATGCTGCCCCAAAACGCTGCCCTGATGCACATCCACCAGCATGCCAAACACAAAGGCGGCCAACATGCCCACGCGTCGGGGTTGGTGCACATTCCAAAAAACCAATACCAAGGCCAACACATCGGGCGCCCAAGCCGCACGCCCCCACCAGCCGATGTTTTGCACCATGTTGAAAAGCAAGGCCAGCAACAACGTGCCCCAAATAAAGGTGGGCTTGGCGGGCAACAAAAGCTGCTGCTGACCTAATGGCATGATCATTTGGCTTTGCCTTTTTTGCTCAAATCTGGCGGCACCTCGGGCGCAGGTCGCTCAGGAATTTCAGTGGAGGCAGGTTGCACCACCAGCACATGCAAAGTGCCCTCGGTGTTGGCCAAGGGCTTGCACACAATGCGGGCAAATGAAGACTCAACGCGGCGTTCGATATGGTCCACCTGCGCCACCGGCAGCCCAGGGGGGTAAACACCATCGACCCCGCTGGTGGTCAGTACGTCGCCGGGCTGCACATCGGCATTGGTGGCCATGTAGCGCAGCTCCAACCCGGGGCTGGTGTACCCCGGCGTGCCAAAGGCCACCGCCCGTGCCCCCGTGCGGGTGTTAAGGATTGGAATGGCCTGCTCCCGGTCTGTCACTAAAGTGACCTCGCTTAGGGCCGGGTACACACGGGTCACCTGGCCCAGCACGCCGGATTCATCCAATACTGGAGAGCCCAGCCGAACGCCTTGCAGCGCACCCTTGTCGATCACCACCTTGCGGGTGTAAGGGTCGGCAGCGTCGTACAGCACTTGGGCCGTTTGGGAGGTGCTGACAAACCGTTCGCGAAGCTCCAAAACCGAGCGCAAACGCTGGTTTTCAAGCAACAACTGCTCCACCTGAGCCGAACGCTGCAGACCCTGAATCAAGTTGCTTTTAAG
>DDPM01000161.1:921-5817 GCA_002342165.1 Hylemonella sp. UBA2468 | reverse complement strand
ACCACCGGCTTGGGCAAGGCCATTGCGCTGGATTCTGGCTTGCCCATTGTGGCCATCCCCACCACTTATGCGGGCTCAGAAATGACGCCCATTTTCGGCATCACCGAGGCCGGTTTAAAGAAAACGGGGCGCGACCTTAAAGTGCTGCCCCGAAGCGTGATTTACGACCCCGAACTCAGCATGGGCTTGCCCGTGGGCATGAGCGTGACCAGTGGCATCAACGCCATAGCCCACGCTGCAGAGGGTTTGTATGCCGTAGACCACAACCCCATCATGGACCTGATTGCCGAAGAGGGAATTGCTGCTTTAGGTCGGGCTTTGCCTGCCATTTGCCGTCAAACCTCTGACCCGCAAGCCCGTAGCGATGCGCTTTATGGTGCTTGGTTGTGTGGCACGGTGTTAGGGCATGTGGGCATGGCCTTGCACCATAAGCTCTGCCACACCTTGGGCGGCAGCTTTAATTTGCCCCACGCCGAAACCCACACCGTTGTGTTGCCCCACGCCTTGGCATACAACGCCCAACACGCCCCTGAGGCCACGCACAAAATTGCCCGCGCCTTGAATGGCGCTTCAACCCACTCAGCCAATTCAACCTCTACGCCTACTGCGGCTCAAGCCGTGTTCACGCTTGCTCAAAGCCTTGGAGCGCCGGTAGCCCTGCGCGATTTGGGGGTCAAGGCAGAAGACCTCGACAAAGCCTGCGAAATCGCCCTGCAAAACCAATACCCCAACCCCCGTCCTTTAGAAAAGGTGGCCTTAAGGCAATTGCTGCAAGATGCTTTTGAGGGTAAATGCCCAGAGAGATGATGCTCTAAAAGGTTGTAAACGGTTCTTTTCGTCACCATAATGACTTAATTATGGCCGACGTCACCACCGAACCTTCACCACCTGCAGCGGCGCAAGAGCCCTCTGACACGCCCAAGTTTGCTCAGATCCCTGGGGTTGAGGAGCGCCGGAAAACCGCGCGCAAGACGTTTTTTGTGATGGGGCAAATCGCACTTCCAACGCGTGGTCCCATGGCGGTGCGTTACCTGGACATCAGCACCGGTGGTGTGGGCTTGGTGTCGGATCTGAACATTCCTGCCAGAACCCGCGTGCACTTGAAGTTCACCATCATGCTGGCAGACAGCAGCTTTTACCCGTTTGTGGTGCAAGCCGAGGTGGCGCACTCCACATTCAGTAGCCTGCGGCGCGGTTTTGTGATCGGCTTGATCTTTCTCAACCCTACGGATGAATTGCTCATGACGATCAAGCAGTACATCGCGTCGTAAGTGCACAGCACCTTAAATTCAGAGCCCCACCGCTTGATGCAAGATGCTTGAAGCTTCTTGGGAGTCATTTCCGCGCCAGGCCACGATTTGGTCAGGGCGAATCAAGGCCAGCGGCGCTTGGTACAGAGCTTGTAATTCGGTGCCTTCCTGATGCACCACCTTCAGATCCAAGCCTAAATCAGCTGCGGCCGTTTCAAAGGGCTGCGTATTAAGGGCTTGGGCTTCGCCTAGCACCAGCAGAGTCCATTCAAAGTTGAAATGGTCGAACAAGGACGTGCCGTCGGGCAACCAGGCGTGCGGTGGGCGGCCCCCTGGGCATGCGCTGGGAATGTACGCATTGGGCTCATCTGCAGGCGGGTGGGTACCGTCTGAGATGATGATGGGTGAGCCGTCGTAGCGGCCGCCAAAGGTGATGCCCGGAATATTGAACTCACGGCGCACATGTCCGTTCAAGTACTCGTCTGCCACCGCGCGCGCGGCAATGCCTTCGGGGCTGTCATCTTCAAGGTGCGGGTCGGCGTCAAACAAACCCACCGAGTCGGCCAAACCCCTTGCATAGCCAGTGTTGCGGGTGGCCAGCAATTTGCGCTCATAGGCGTAGGTGTCGAGCAGGCTTGCAGGCGCTGCACCGCGCAACACGTGGGCCAGTTTCCAACCCAGATTGACGGCGTCTTCCACCGCAGTGTTGTAGCCCAGGCCGCCGGTTGGGGTGAACAGGTGGGCGGCGTCGCCCCCCAAAAACACACGGCCTTCCTGAAAGCGTTGCGCCACCAGCGCATGCCCGGCCGTCCAAGTAGCCATAGACAAAATCTCAATGTCCATGTCGTGCCCCGTAGCCGCGCAGTAGGACTTGCCGTAGGCCTGGTTGAACCAGTATTTGGCGTCTGCTTCCGTCAAGGCTTCGGTGGCTTCGTCGTCTTTCATTTGGATGTGAAAGGCCATTTCACCCTGCCCATCCACCGACATGATGAAGGCGCGCAACTGCGGGTTGACCACCACATACATCCAAGCCCGATCGTTGGGGTTGTATTTATAAAAGTCTGGTGCGCGCAGGTACACCGCCAGCATGCGCCCGCCCATAAAGTTGCGTTTGAAACCGGTGGCGCCTTCCCAGCTGATACCTAACTGCGCGCGCACCATACTGCGGGCGCCATCAGCGCCGACCAAATAGGCCGCCCGCACTTGCACGGCTTGTTCTTCAGTGCCGCCGACGGGTTGCACAATGGCTTCAATGCCGTGGCCCGTGTCCTGGAACGACTTCAGTTGCCAGCCGTAACGCAAGTCAATGCTGGGCCAACTTTGAGCGTGTTCACGCAGCACCACCTCTACAAATTTTTGAGACACACGGTGCGGCAGCTCGGCTGCGCTCCAAGAGCCCGACATGTGCTTGATGGCCTCAGGTGCTGCTGCAGCTGTCGGGAGGCGCAAACGCGCCAACTCTATGCCCGCAAAGCGCGTGAGATAGGCAATGTCAGTGGGGTGGTCGGCAGGCAAACCCTGAGAACGCACCTCATGCGCAAAGCCATGGCGCCGGTAGTGCTCCATGGTGCGGGCTTGGGTGGCATTGGCCTGCGGATTGAAGGCGGTGCCAGGTTTGCTGTCCACAATCAGGCAACGAATGCCACGGCGGCCCAGTTCGTTGGCCAGCATGAGGCCGCAAGGCCCGCCGCCGGCAATCAAAACTTCAGTTTCTAAGATAAGGGATGTGTTGGCTTGCATCCACACAGTCTAAGCCGAACCAGTCGGCATGGACCGCCTAGGACAAGACCTGCTTGACATGCTCCACGCTAAAGGGCAAGTTGCGCAATCGACGCCCTGTGGCGTTGGCAAAAGCATTGGCAATGGCAGCTACAGCCGGGCCTTGGGAACCCTCTCCAGCGCCAAGTGGGCGCTCGTCTGGCCGGTTGATCAGTTCCACATGAACCGCAGGCACGTCACTGAAACGCATGATGGGGTAATCGGCCCAGTTGCGCACCAAATTGCGCTGCGTGCTGTGGCGCATGGACTCCATCAGGGTCCAGCTGGCAGACTGAATAATGCCGCCTTCAATTTGGTTGACCAAACCGTCAGGGTTGATCACCAAGCCCGCATCATTGGCCGACCAGGCATGAGTGACGCGCACCACACCCGAGCGGGTGTCGACTTCCACATCGGCCACCACGGCGGTGTAAATGGCCAGGTTTTTGTATTTTGCAAAACCCATGCCTCGACCTTTGAGAACCCCAGTAAGTTGGGCAGGCGGCTTGGCGACACCAGGTTTCCATTTGGCCATGGCGGCGGTGCGCTCCATCACCTCGCGGGCGCGCGGGTCCACCATGTGGTTGAGGCGGAAGGTCAGCGGGTCAATGCCAGCCGTGGCTGCCAGTTCATCCATAAAAGATTCAATGGCAAACACATTGGCATAGGCGCCCAAGGTTCTTAAGGCTGAGGTGCGGATGGGCATGTACTTCAGCAAATGGTTGGTCACCTTTTGCTGAGGAAACACATACAAGGGCAGAGCGTTGCGGTCGCTGCCACCAGAGGGCTGTGGGATGTTGCGTGAGGGGCCCGCAGGTAAGGGGTTCTCGATGTGCCAAGCACCCAGCAAGTTCACGCCATCGGGGTCGTAGGGGCGGGTGCTGTGTGCGTAGCTCCAGAGCTCATGGCTCCAGTCCACCACCTTGCCTTGCGCGTCTAACGAAGCATTGAGCTTGATGGACATGGGCGAGCCCAAAGGCTCCCAACCAAATTCATCTTCCCGCGACCACTGTAATTTGACGGGTTTGCCACCTGCCGCGCGCGCCACCAAGGCCGCGTCCATGGCCACGTCGTCTGCGCCGTTGTGGCCATAGCAACCCGAGCCTTCTTTGTGAATGACGGTCACGTTTTCAACCGGTACGCGAAGGCCTTGTGCAAGGTCACCGCGCAGCGGGTAAACGCCCTGGGTGTGGCTCCAAACCACCAACTTGCCTTCAGCCCATTGCGCCACAGCGCATGAAGGCCCAATGGAGCCGTGCGACTGATAGGGCTTGGTGTATTCGGCTTGCACCTGCTTGACGCCGCGCGCTGCAGCGGCGGCATCGGTTTTGTTGCTTACCACACTGTCCGCAGTATCTTGCTGCTTCATGTGGGCAAACAAGGCCGGGCCAGAGGGTGGCAAGTCGCCGGGCTCTTGCCAGCGCGCATTGGCCGCCAAGGCGCGTGCTGCAGCAATGGCTTGTTCTTCACGCACAGCTGCCACACCTAAAAAGTGGCCATCGCGCACCACGGTTTGCACGCCAGACATGGCACGCACTGCGGCCAAGTCCACGCTGATGAGCTTGGCGCGCGGTGCAGGCGGGCGCACCACACGGCCATACAACATATCGGGCAAGCGCATGTCTTGTACATAAGCCTCGGCACCGGTGACTTTGCCGGGAATATCGCGCCTTGGCAGGCTGCTGCCAATCAGCTTGTGTTGGCTGCTGGGCTTGGGGGCTACTTTGGCTGAGGCCTCACGCTGCAACGAAGGGGTGTTGGTCAGGCTCCAGTAGCTGGTGCGCTGGATGCCGTCAGCGGTAAAGATGTTGCCGTCCCGCACCGTCAGGCTGTAGGCTTGGGTTTGCAATTGCAGGGCGGCGGCTTCTAGCAACAGGCTGCGGGCCTC
>DDPM01000161.1:0-901 GCA_002342165.1 Hylemonella sp. UBA2468 | reverse complement strand
ACAAGCTGCCAGCGGTCATGCCCTCATTGGGGGTAACGCCGGTATGGCCAGAAATCACCACCAAACGCTGCACGCCCACGTCCAGCTCATCGGCCACGATTTGGCTCAGCGCCGTCAAAATGCCTTGGCCAATTTCAACCTTGCCGGTGCACATGGTGACCGTGCCATTGGGGTTAATGCGCAACCAACCATCCAACATGCGGTTGTTGTTAAGGGCGCCAGGCAACACAGGCCTAGCAGGCGCTTGGGCCATGCCTGGCAGCACAGGCACCAAGCTGAACGCCACGGTGAGCGACGACGACTGTAAAAACGTGCGGCGGCTCAGGCCATTTTGGGTTTTGATGGAGGTAGAGGTGCTCATGCCATCTCCTTTGCGGCGCGCTGCACGGCACGCACGATGCGGTTGTGGGTGCCGCATCTGCACAAATTGGCGGCCAGCGCTTCTTTGATTTGGGTTTCGCTGGGGTTGCGAGTTTTGTCCAACAGCGCTTTGGCCGACATGATCATTCCGGGAATGCAATAGCCGCACTGAACGGCTTGCTCGTCAATAAACGCCTTTTGCAGGGCATGCAGTTTTTGGGTGTTGCCCAACCCCTCCAAAGTAGTGATCGAACGTTGCTCCGCGCCGGAAGCGGGAAAGTTGCATGAGCGAACGGGTTGACCATCGAGCAGCACGGTACAGGCGCCGCACTGGGCGACACCGCAGCCATATTTGGCACTGTTGATGCCCAAATCGTTGCGCAGCACGTAAAGCAGGGGGGTGTCAGGGGCGGCCGGGCTGGAGTGGCGGGCGCCGTTGACGGTGAGCGACACAGTCATGAAGTTTCTCCATTTGTAGTGGTTTGAGTTCAGACTATTCTTTTTCAGTAGGACCGTCAATTCAGGGTTTTCGCTGAGGCTT
>DDPM01000136.1:1807-2935 GCA_002342165.1 Hylemonella sp. UBA2468 | reverse complement strand
GCCTATGAAATTGAATCCGTTTGGCCCAACCTGGTCTTCGATGCAGTGGCCTCTGGAACGAAAACACCTAAGTCGGTGGCCATGCTGACCAGTAAGTTCCCTTCGGTGCATTTTGTGACGCAAGGTGCTCGAGAAGTCTTAAAAAAGCGCGGATTAACTGAAGCGCTTTACCTCGAGTGGGAGTTTGGCAACCGCGACTATGGCGCCATTGCCGCCCGAGTCAAAGACGCCAAACCCGACATGGTTTGGGTAGGTGGCGTGGGCCTAGACGGCAACCTGCTGCTCGATGCCATGAAAAAAATTGACTATGTGCCTCCCCAGTTTTTTATCACATTTCCCGCATCCAGCCCCATGCTCAAGTCGCCAGACAGCAAGGGTGTGCTGGCCCTTACCGTGTTTGAAGAGCACCCCCCTTTCAGCACCAACCCTGTGGCAGCGGAATTCATTAAGCAATTTCATGAGCGTGCGGCCAAAGCTGGCTTGCAAGACTATTCGGTTGAGTTGATTGCCGCAGTGGCTTATGCCACTTGGCAGACTTTAGATGCCGCAGTGACCGCTACCAAGTCTTTGGACGACAAAACACTGGCTGCCTGGATTAAGAAAAATCAAGTCGATACGGTGATTGGGAAAATGCGTTGGGACGGCACCAACAACTTTATGGGCGGCAATGATTTGTACCGAGTCAAGCAGGTACAAAACGGCAAATGGGTGGTGGTATGGCCTAAAGACTATGCAGCACCTGGCGCACGCTTGGTGTCGCCTTGACTGCCCTTCAAATTTGATGACCGCTTCACCTTTTGGAATTCACATGACCACATACAAACTCGTCACCTACCGCGCCAACAAAGCAAACCGAGCCGGTGTACTGATCAACGATCAGGTGTATGACATTCAAAAAATCACCAAGGAAACCAGCTTTGACACCATGATGGGCGTGTTGGCTCAATGGGCTCAGGCTAAAAAAGTGCTGGCCGAATTTGAAAAAAACCTGCTGACAGGCAAAAGCAAAGCTCAAGGCATTCCCCTTAAAAAGGCCAAGTTACAAGCCCCTGTATTGACGCCTGGTCAGTTGTATTGCGCGGGTGCCAACTACTCCGACCACATGGCAGAAATGGCCAAGGTGACCGG
>DDPM01000136.1:1547-1687 GCA_002342165.1 Hylemonella sp. UBA2468 | reverse complement strand
TCGGTGGACAAGGCCCTGAGCTACGTGGCGGGCTACACCATTGCCAATGATTTGTCGGCCCGCGACCTGATGCGCCGCCCCAAAAATCCGCCAACATCGCCCTTCCATATGGATTGGATTGGCCAAAAATGCTTTGACGG
>DDPM01000136.1:0-1445 GCA_002342165.1 Hylemonella sp. UBA2468 | reverse complement strand
TGATGCAAGACTCCAACAGCAGCCAGCTGATTTTTAATGTTGCCGAGCAAATTGCAGCACTTTCTGAGCGCGTGACCTTGCACCCTGGCGACCTCATCCTAACCGGCACACCAGCGGGTGTTGGCATGGGCCGAAACCTGTTCTTAAAAGCGGGCGATGTGGTNNGGAAAAATTGGTCTCGAAGAGCATTTCGCCATTCCTGAAACCCTTCAGGACTCCAACGGCTTTTTGCCGGACGTGGTATGGCAAGAGCTGAGCGCAAGGCTCATGGACATTCAAGACCGCAGACTGCGCGAAATGGATGCCCATGGCATGGAGATGATGATTTTGTCGCTCAATGCACCCGCCGTGCAGGCCCTCTACTCTCGCAACAAAGCCATTGAAATTGCCCAACGGGCCAATGACTTTTTGGCCGAGCAAGTAGCGCTCAGGCCGGATCGGTTTCAGGCCTTGGCGGCCTTGCCCATGCAAGACCCTGACGCCGCTTGCCGCGAGCTGCAAAGGTGTATTGATGACTTGGGTTTTAAGGGCTCTTTGGTCAATGGATTTTCGCAGGTGGATACCCCCGACAACGTGGTGTATTACGACGCGCCGCAGTTTGCAGGTTTTTGGGCTTTGTGCGAGCAGTTGAATGCGCCCTTTTACTTGCACCCACGCAACCCTTTACCCAGCTGGGCGCAAATTTACGAAGGGCATCCATGGCTCATGGGCCCCACTTGGGCGTTTGGACAAGAAACGGCAGTGCATGCATTGCGTTTGATGGCCAGCGGCCTTTTTGACCGGCACCCCCAACTCAAAATCATTTTGGGTCATTTAGGCGAAGGCCTGCCCTACAGCATGTGGCGGGTAGACAATCGCAATGGCTGGACGCCTAAAGACAGAGCCTATCCCGCCAAGAAACCATTGGCGGATTACTTTCACCAAAACTTCTGGTTGACCACTTCAGGCAACTTCAGAACACAGTCCCTTATAGATGCCATGCTGGAAGTGGGCGCAGACCGCATTTTGTTCTCCACAGATTGGCCTTTTGAAAACGTGGACCAAGCCGCTATTTGGTTTGACAACGCCAGCATCAGCGAGGCCGATCGCCTGAAAATTGGTAGAACCAATGCACAGAATCTGTTTGGTCTTAATTAATTATTTGTAAGGGCTTTTGAGCCGCCGCCACTCCCAAGGGGGCATGGGATAATCTTGTTGCCAAAGGCCTAGATTTTGGTTTTGAGCTGCCGTTTCAGCGCCATTTAAAGCTTGTCGATGCGGCTCTGCGAGCTCGTGTTCATAGCGGCGAAATACCCATGCCAAGCCATACTGCACTTGCATCAGACTCACATCGGTTTTGCGGATGCGCACCTGGGCTACCCAGCGTCCGTAAACGTCTTGCTTGCGGGTGTTGACCCGAACGGTCTTGCCTTCAATGGTTCTGCGCAAATAGGCTTTGGACACAT
>DDPM01000144.1:9674-12400 GCA_002342165.1 Hylemonella sp. UBA2468 | reverse complement strand
TGGAAGCCTCGCGCATGTCATCGGTTTGGGGTTTGAAGGCCAAGCCCCAAATCGCAAAGGTGCGGCCTGTCAGGTCGTTGCCCAGGCGTTGTGTGATACGGCGCACCAGCACATTGCGCTGAGCCTGGTTGACGCGTTCCGTAGCTTCCACCACCTCCATGTGGCTGCCGTTTTTGGTGGCGGTTTGCACCAAGGCGCGCGTGTCTTTGGGAAAGCAGCTGCCGCCGTAGCCGGTGCCTGCATACAAAAAACTCGGGCCAATGCGGCTGTCGCTGCCAATGCCGCGGCGCACAGCGTCGACGTCTGCACCCACCAAATCTGCCAGGTTGGCAATTTCGTTCATGAACGAAATGCGAGTGGCCAACATGGCGTTGGCAGCGTACTTGGTGAGTTCGGCGCTGGGCACGTCCATCCACACCATGCGCTCATGGTGGCGGTTAAGGGAGGCATACAAGCGGCCCATAGCCTCTTTGGCGCGCGCCCCCATGGGCGAGCGGGGAATGCCCACCACGATGCGGTCTGGATGCATGAAGTCGTCAATGGCGGCGCCTTCTTTTAAAAACTCAGGGTTAGACACCACCACAAACGGCAGGTCGGCTTTGCCACAGACTTTAAGTTCGGCGGCCACTGCTTGGGTTACCAGTTCGGCGGTGCCCACTGGCACAGTGGATTTGTTCACAATCACAAGGGGGCCTGTCATGGCGCGCGCGACCTGTTGCGCAGCGGCAATCACGTGTGCCAGATCGGCCGAGCCGTCTTCTTGCGGCGGGGTGCCCACCGCAATGAACATGATTTCGGCGTGGGTCACCGCAGCAGGCATGTCGCCCGTAAAACTCAGGCGCTTGCCTTGGGTGTTGCGCAGAATCAGAGCGTCCAGGCCTGGCTCGTAAATAGGTACGCCACCGGCCAAAAGCATGTCCAGCCGAGACTTGTCATTTTCAACACACACCACCTCGTGCCCCAGCTCTGAGAGGCAAGTCGCCGTGACCAAACCCACATAACCCGCACCGATCACAGAAACTTTCAAATCACGCTCCTATAAGTAACCCGCCATATTGCGGCTTTTTGGTGACATTTGAGTGACTTTACCGTGAAGCTTCGCGGCAAAGTTGGGTCTGATGCGTGACATCCATTTTGCTTATACTGTATTTATGAACAGTATTTATGTGCCCATGCTCGGAAGTGCGCAAGCGGGGTTTCCCTCGCCTGCAGAAGACTTGCAAGAGCAGGCCATAGACCTGACCCGATTGCTCGTCACCCATCCCCAAGCCACGTATTTGGTCAGGGCGCGTGGCGCCTCTATGGTGGAGGCGGGTATTTTTGACAACGACCTGATGGTGGTCAACCGCGCCATCAGACCCCGTCACCAGCACATTGTGGTGGCGGTGGTGGATGGCGAATTCACCATCAAAATGTTGTACCAGCGTCAAGGGCGTATCAAGCTCAAGGCGGCCAATCCCACCTATGGGGACATCACCCCCAAAGAGGGTCAAACCCTAGAAATTTGGGGGGTGGTGACCGCTGCCATCCGCCAGTTCAAGCCTTAACGGGAACTTTCACGTGTACGCCTTGGTCGACGGCAATAACTTTTACGTGTCTTGTGAGCGCGTGTTTCGCCCCAGTCTGAACACGCGGCCGGTGGTGGTGCTGTCCAACAACGACGGCTGCGCCATTGCGCGCAGCAATGAGGCTAAAGCCTTGGGTATTGCGATGGGGGCCCCTTGGTTCAAGATTCGCCACTTTGAAGAGTCCCAGGGTTTGGTGGCGTTGTCCGCCAATTTTGCGTTGTACGGCGATATGAGCCAGCGCATGATGAGTCTGGTAGCGGGTTTGGGACATCGCCAAGAGGTGTACTCCATTGACGAGTCGTTTGTAGACCTGAGCGGTATCCGTGGCGACTTGGTGGATCGGTGCCGTCGCATGCGCGCGCGGGTGCTGGGTTGGACAGGCTTGCCCACCAGCATTGGCTTGGGCCCTACCAAAACCCTAGCCAAGTTGGCCAATCACATTGCCAAAACCGCAGAACGCAAGCCGGGCAGCTACCCTGACCATTGGGCGCAGGTATGCCATCTGGGGACCGCATCGCCCACAGAGCTGGCTCTGGCCATGAGCACCACCGAGGTGCGTGAAGTGTGGGGCGTAGGGCCCCGCATTGCACGTCAGTTGGCAGAGGCCGGCGTACACACCGTACAGGATTTGCAGCAACTGGACCCCGCTGCCGTGCGCCGAAGGTGGTCTGTGATGTTGGAGCGTACCGTGCGCGAGCTGCAGGGCGTGTCATGCATTTCTTTGGACGATGCGCCACCACCCAAGCAGCAAATTGCGTGCACCCGGTCTTTCGGGCAGCCAGTGCTGGCTCTTTGGGAGCTGGAAGAAGCGGTGACCACCTTTGCCAGCCGTGCGGCCGAGAAGCTTCGTCAACAGCACAGTTGTGCCGCCCAAGTGCTGTGTTTTATTCGCACCAGTCCGTTTCGGGACGATCCGCCCTATGCCCGCTCGGTGCTGGTACCTTTAAGCCGACCGAGTCACGACACGGTGTGCATCGTCCAAGCGGCGCTTTTGGGGCTACGCAGCATTTACCGCAGCGGCTATAGGTACGCTAAGGCGGGCGTGATGCTGGTCGACTTGAGCGATGCACGCATAGCGCAAGGCGAGTTGGCTTTGTGGCCGCACGCGGAAGAGGCTTGGACCATCGGGGCGCAGCGGTCTCAGGGGGCTAGGGACGG
>DDPM01000144.1:0-9595 GCA_002342165.1 Hylemonella sp. UBA2468 | reverse complement strand
AGCCATGCCCCAGCCTTCAATGCGCCCAATGCCATGGTCTCTTCGCGAGACCCCTCAAAGGGTGCCTCTCGGCATTGGTTGATGAAGCAGGAGCGTAAAACCCCGCGTTACACCACCCGAATCGATGAAATTCCTGTAGCCCGTGCCTGACGTGGGCTAAGGCGCATCCCGTTTAAGGTCAAAGAAAGGATCTATCATTCTTCACAACGTTCAAATCCAATCGAGGAGGTTCCCATGTTGCTGCACAAGCCGATGTTCAATGGTTCATTCAAATCGGGTTCATACAAGTCTGGGCTCGCCCTGTTGGTGGGGGCCGCCAGCTTGGCCTGGTGTGCTCTAAGCCCTGTGTCGTCGGCACAGGCGCAAACCTACCCGACCAAATCGATCAAGCTGCAGGTGCCTTTTGCGCCGGGCGGTACCACCGACATCATTGCCCGCGTGATTGCAGATCCGCTGAGCAAAGTGCTGGGTCAGCCTGTGGTGGTGGAAAACAAGGCGGGCGGTGGCGGTGTGGTGGGCGCACTGGAAACGGTGCGGTCTGCACCTGATGGTTATTCGCTCGGAATGGCCACGGTGTCCACTACGGCAGCCAACCCTGCCATCAACCCCAAAATTCCTTATAACCCGCTCACAGACTTCACGCCCATCATCAACATTGCGGCTACTCCCAATGTGATCGCGGTGCATCCTTCATTTCCGGCCAAAGATTACAAGGGGTTTGTTGCCGAGCTTAAAAAATCGCCAGGTAAATACTCCTACGCCACATCGGGTACGGGCGGTATTGGGCACTTGCAGACCGAGCTTTACAAAAGCATGAGCGGAACCTTCATCACCCACATTCCTTACCGTGGCGCAGGCCCTGCTTTGAATGACACCGTGGCGGGCCAAGTCCCCATTATTTTTGACAACCTGCCTTCAGCCTTGCCCTTTATTCAGAGCGGCAGATTGGTGGCCATTGCCGTGGCAGCCCCTCAAAAATTAACTCAGCTACCCAATGTACCCACCTTCAAAGACATTGGCTTGGAGCCTGTCAACCGCATGGCTTATTACGGCATCTTGGGCCCCAAAGGGATGCCTCGCGATGTGGTGGACAAAATCAACAGCGCGGTGCGCAAGGCCTTGGAGGACCCCGCTGTACGTAAAAAGATTGAAGACACTGGCTCACTGGTGATCGGCAATACTCCGGAGCAATTTGCAGCGCAAATCAAGGCCGAATTTGAGGTCTATAAAAACGTGGTGGACTCTGCCAAGTTGACCTTGGAATAACCCGCCAAAGTGCCTTGGCCACAAGAGTTGCTGGGCGCGTTATGGACAGCAACACGATAGACGCCTTCATTGACGGGCTTTGGCTCGAAGCCGGCCTGTCGCCTAACACCTTGGCGGCTTATCGGCGTGATCTGACCCTCTATGCCCAATGGTTGCAGCAGGATCACAAGCCTCTGCTGGAATCGACTCCCTCCGACCTGACGGCCTACTTTGCAGCGCGTCATGACCACACCAAGGCTACCAGCGCCAATCGGCGGCTCACGGTATTCAAAAGGTTTTTCCGGTGGGCTCTGCGCGAGCGCTTGGTGGTACGCGACCCCACTTTGCAAATTCAGGCAGCCCAACAGGCGCTAAGGGTTCCCAAAACCCTCACACAAACTCAGGTGGAGGCCTTGTTGGCCGCACCAGATGTGGCCACCGACCTGGGTTTGCGTGACAAAGCCATGTTGGAGCTGATGTACGCCAGTGGCTTGCGGGTAAGCGAACTCGTGAACCTTAAAACCTTTGAATTGGGCCAGCGCGAACACGTGGTGCGTGTGATGGGCAAAGGCCAAAAAGAACGCCTGGTGCCCTACGGAGAAGAGGCGGCCGTTTGGCTGGAGCGCTATATGGCGTCCTCACGCCCGGCGTTGTTGGGCAAAGCTCAAACCGATGATGTGTTCGTAACCCGCAGCGGCAGCAAGCCTGGAACTGCCATGACGCGGGTTATGTTTTGGATGCTGGTCAAACGGTACGCGCTGATCGCGGGTATTGAATCCCCTCTGACACCGCACACCCTAAGGCATGCATTTGCCACCCATTTGCTCAACCATGGGGCAGATTTGCGAGCAGTGCAAATGCTCTTGGGTCACGCTGATATTTCCACCACCACCATTTACACCCATGTAGCCCGAGAACGGCTGAAAACCTTGCACGCCCTGCACCACCCGAGAGGGTAATTCAGACGCCTATGTTTTCGGCCCAAGCCAAGGCCATGAGATGGGCCATATTGATTTGATGGCCTGTTAAGTCGAGTTCGGTGGCAAGACGGGCAAAGGCTGTTGCATCGGATGACTCGCAGGCCAAGGTCAATTCCAGGTAGGGGGCCAGTGGGCCTTTGCGGTGGAGCAAGGCGTCTTCCACACCCTCGGGCAACAAGATGGTGCTCAGGGCCTGTTGGAGGGGCATCTTCAGCATCACGTCCAACACAGAAAAAATACCCACGACAAAGGCGATGTCGCCATCGGCGGGGTTGTTGGGGCGCTCGGCCACCAGTAGCTCCATGAGCCGACCCCTGACCACGGCAGTGCTGCGCAGCGCTTGAGCCGAACCGCCCTCCTTGGAGGTGGAGAGCAACAGTGCAGCCCAGCGGAACATTTTGTTCAAGCCCAGCAGCATGACGGCTTGTCTGAACGAGGTGATTTTGGTGGTGAGCCCAAACCCTGCTGAATTGATGTACTTGAGCAGGTTAAAGGAGATGGTGGGGTCGCGCTTGATCAGTGTTTCAATCTGGTCGGTACTGGCTTGGCGGCGCACCATATTGATGAGCTGCACAATGTTGGCGTGTGCTGGCCTGAGGGTTTGTCCCTGCATCAACACAGGCTTGGATAGCCAGTAGCCTTGGAAAAATTTGACCCCCAAGTCCATCATGTCGTGGTATTGAAATTCGGACTCCACTTTTTCCACCATAAAGGCGGGTTGTCCTAATTTTTCAGCGTACCGAATGCCCGCTTCTATTTGGTCGCGGCTGGCAACGCTCAAGTCAAATTTGATGAAGCTGGCCAAGGGCAGCCACGAGGCGTATACGGGGTTGACCATGCGCTCGTTGAACGCCATTTTGAAGCCGCGTTTCTGCAGGTCCATCAAGGACGGGACTTTCGATTCAATCAGGTCGGCCGATTCATCCGGTAAGGGTGGGATTTCAAGCACCACCCGGCTGGGGTGAATCAGCTCCAGGTGACCGCCTGCCAAGGAGGCGTGCGTGCAATTGATATGTAGAGTTTTATGGGTGAGTTGGCCATCTGCATCGACCAAAGACAACACGTTAAAGAGCATTTCGGCATCTGTGGCCGAGGAGTGGTCTTTCTGAACTTGAGAGCGGTCAAATAACTCATAACCCACCACCTCTTTGCGAACATTCACAATCGCTTGTCGAGCAATGGTGGAGGGCGCTTGGGTAGAGGGCGAGGCGAAATCTGAATCGGTGATGGGTGAAGAAAGTAATGAGGTGGTCATGCCACCATACTAGCTAAGACAGATAATTTCTTGATGAAGGTTTCCAACTTTTCCGTGGATTCAGCCCCAGTTTTGAGCGCCCCAAAGCGCACACCCGCCATCAATACCCCAGAACTTCGTCAACTGGCCCTGCGATGGTTTATGCATGACGATCCTGTGACCAAAGCACAGGCGCTCATGCAAACCCCAGCGGGTTTGGGGGTGGATGCCCAACGTGAGCTGAACAGCCCCTCACCTCAGCCCGGCAGAGGTGCACTCCCCTTGTTGGTGCCGCACACCCAGATCAAACCCCCCAAGCTCAATACCCCTGAGGGGCATGCGGCGCTGGTGCATTCAGTGGTTCATATTGAGCGCAACGCCATCGATTTGGCTTTGGATGTGGTGTGGCGCTTTTCGGGTATGCCCGAAGATTTTTACCGGGCCTGGTTTCAAGTGGCTCAAGAAGAAGCGTTGCATTTCAGCTTACTAAGTGAGCATTTGCAAACACTGGGTTTTGGGTATGGCGATTTCCCTGCCCACGATGGTTTGTGGGAAATGGCCGAGCGCACGCAAAACGACCTCTTGGCCCGTGTGGCGTTGGTACCCAGAACACTGGAGGCGCGTGGCCTGGATGCGTCGCCCGCTGTTAAAAACAAACTCCTTTCGGTGGGCGACCTGCGGGGGGGCGAAATTTTGGACCTGATTTTGCGTGACGAGGTGGGACATGTGGCGCTGGGCAACAGGTGGTATGGGCATTTGTGCCAGCAGCGGGGGTTGGAGCCGGTGGCGACATTTGCCCAATTGAGGCAGCAGTACCAAGCCCCGAGAATGAAAGGCCCTTTCAATTTGCCTGCAAGGCGTGCGGCTGGTTTCAGCGAGGCCGAGCTGCAGGCGCTCCTTACAATGGCATAAGAACAGATTCAAGCTTTTGCCGTCGCCTATTCCCTATTTGTATCCAAAAACCCATCTAACTTGCCGCTAGGTTGATCATGGCCATTTATCAATTGGATGCGCACACCCCGCAACTTGCCGAATCGGCTTGGGTGGCCGACAGCGCTCAGGTGATTGGCCGGGTGACCCTAGAGGCCGACACCAGCATTTGGTTTGGCTCCATTTTGCGGGGCGATTCCGAGCACCTCCACATTGGAGCAGGTACCAATGTGCAAGACGGTTGCGTGTTGCATGCCGATGCAGGCATTCCCCTAACCCTAGAAGCCAACGTGTCGGTAGGCCACAAGGTCATGCTGCACGGGTGTACGGTGGGCGAGGGCTCTTTGATTGGCATTGGTGCTGTGGTGCTCAACCACGCCCGGATTGGCAAAAATTGTTTGGTGGGTGCGGGTGCTTTGGTCACCGAAGGCAAAGACTTTCCAGACGGCTCCATGATTTTGGGCAGTCCCGCCAAGGTCGTGAAAACTCTAAGCGCAGAGCAGATTTTGGGCATCAGGCGCATATCCGACCACTACATTGAAAACGCCAAACGCTATCGACTGGGGTTGAAGCGCATTGTCTGAACTTCGGAAATTTTTATTTGAGGGCTTGCCTGTGCGCGGCATGCTGGTACGCATCACGGATGCGTGGACCGAGGTGCTGGATCGCCGCAAATGCAGCAACACAGGCCCTTACCCACCTCAAGTTCAGGCCATGTTGGGGGAGATGGTGGCCGCTGCGGTGCTGATGCAGTCCAACATCAACTTTGAGGGCGCTTTGATTTTGCAAGTCATGGGCGATGGTCCTGTCAAATTGGCGGTGGTGGAGGTGCTGTCGGACTTGCAATTGCGTGCTACCGCCAACCTCAGCGGTCCAGTGGCCCCTAAGGCCAGTCTTGCAGATTTGGTCAACCCCCACGGCCATGCCCGTTGTGTGATCACCCTGGACCCACAAGACCGGCGAGACGGGCAGCAGCCCTATCAGGGTGTGGTGCCGTTACAAGATGAACAGGGTGTGGCCATGGGCAGCGTGGCTGAGGCCCTGCAGTTTTACATGCGTCAAAGTGAACAGCTTGAAACCACCTTGGTCTTGGCCAGCAACGAGCACATGTCGGCGGGCTTGCTCATACAGCGCTTGCCTATTTTGGGTCAGGGCAATTTGGCTGGAGCCGCCACAAGCACCAGCGACAAAGAGCACATCGACGAGACCATGGTTGAAAACTACCGACGCATCGCCACACTGGCTTCTAGCATGACCTCAGAAGAACTGTTAACACTGGACATGGACTCCGTACTGCATCGCCTGTTTTGGGAGGAACCTTTGCAGCAGATTCGTCCCAAGCTCGGGCAAGCACTGCCGCACTTTGGGTGTACCTGCAGCCGGGAGCGCGTGTCCCTCATGATTCAAGGGCTGGGTCAAGCGGAGGCCCGGGACATTTTGGCCGAGCAGGGCGCGATTCAAGTGGGGTGTGAATTTTGTGGAGCCAGCTACCGGTTTGATGCAGTGGACACATCGCAGTTGTTTACCTCCGCTGGGATTCAGCCGCCTTCCAGCCCTTCAGTGCAGTAAACAAACGCCGCTCGCAATCGGGGTCTGAGCATCCTTCGCACAGGCCTCTCCATCGTGCGGCAGGTGCGTTCTGCGGAACCAAAAACCGAAGCGCATGTTGCAGGCGAATTTCTCCCTGCCCGTACACCACACCGTAAGACCAAGCCTGACTTTGCAATTGAGACCGCAGTGCTGAGTCTTGTTGTGCTTGTTCGTTTTGGATGCGGGTGGGGAAGGGCTGATTGGCGTTTGAATGAGGTAAGTCCAAACCCATTAACAAAAGCTTCATATGGCGTCGGTTCAGGGGTCTGTTAAGGGCTTCCAGCTCTGACCAAGTTGGGGAGTCCCACACCTCGGAATTGGGCCCCATATGGAGCGGGTTTTCGAAGGCTTGAGATGCCAGCCATCTGCGAAGGGCGAGGGTCAGCTGGGTTTTGCCAGTACCGGTAGCGCCCAAAACCGCAATGATCACAACGTGCTTACTTGGAAACTTGAACCAAAATTTCGTTGGGCTTGACCATACCCAACTCGCGACGTGCTTTTTCTTCCACCATGTCCAAGCCCTCTTGCAGGTCCCTTACCTCGGCTACAAGTTGCTCGTTGACTTGCTTTGCTTGAAGGTTGTGTTGTTGCTGGGTTTCCAGCTCAGACGCCAAGCGGCTCACGGCTGGCAGGCTGCCCCTTCCTAGCCATAACTGGCCCTGCAAGACCAGCAGCAACAGGATCAGGATGAAAGAAACAGCACGTTGGCCCATGATGGGTGCATTACAACAGGTCTATTTAAGGTTGTAAAACGCGCTGCGTCCGGGGTAATGGGCTACTCCGCCCAAGTCTTCTTCTATACGCAGCAGCTGGTTGTATTTGGCCATACGGTCTGAGCGGCTCATAGAGCCCGTTTTGATTTGACCGGCATTGGTGCCCACCGCAATATCGGCAATGGTGGAGTCTTCGGTTTCCCCAGATCGGTGGCTGATCACGGCGGTATATCCGGCGCGCTTGGCCATTTCAATGGCGGCAAAAGTTTCGGTCAGGGTGCCAATTTGATTGATTTTGATCAAAATGGAATTGGCTACGCCTTTCTCAATGCCTTCTTTCAAAATCTGGGTGTTGGTCACAAACAAATCGTCGCCCACGAGCTGCACTTTTTGGCCCAAACGGTCGGTCAAGTGTTTCCATCCGTCCCAGTCGCCCTCATGCATACCGTCTTCAATGCTGATGATGGGGTATTTGTCACACCAGGTGGCCAGCATGTCGGTCCACTCTCCAGCGCTCAATACCAAGCCCTCGCCTTCAATGTGGTACTTACCATCTTTGTAAAACTCGCTGGCAGCGCAGTCCAGCCCAAGGGCAATTTGCTCGCCAGCGGTGTAACCGGCTTTGTCGATGGCTTCCAAAATCAGCAGAATGGCCGCTTCATGTCCGGCCACGTTGGGGGCAAAGCCACCTTCGTCGCCCACAGCAATGCTCATACCTTTATCGTGGATGATTTTCTTGAGTGCATGGAACACCTCTGCGCCATAACGCACCGCTTCTCTGAAACTGGACGCGCCGATGGGGATGATCATGAACTCTTGCAAGTCCAAGTTGTTGTTGGCATGGGCGCCACCGTTGATCACGTTCATCATCGGCACCGGCATTTGCATGCGACCCATGCCGCCGAAATAACGGTACAAGGGCAAGCCGGCTTCTTCTGCTGCTGCACGCGCCACGGCCATAGACACAGCCAAAATGGCGTTGGCACCGATGCGAGCTTTGTTGTCGGTGCGGTCCAAGTCGATCATCGTGTGGTCTAAAAACGCTTGCTCTGAAGCATCTAATCCAATGACGGCCTGGGTGATGTCGTGGTTGATATGTTCTACCGCAGTCAAAACACCCTTGCCGCCGTAACGGTTCGGGTCGCCGTCTCGCAATTCAATGGCTTCACGGCTACCCGTCGACGCTCCCGAAGGAACTGCAGCGCGACCCATGACGCCGCTTTCCAGCAGCACATCGCATTCAACGGTAGGGTTACCCCTGCTGTCCAGAATTTCACGTCCAACGATATCGACAATAGCACTCATTTTTTTGACTTTCTACAAGAAAACACACAGGTTATAAAGCCTGCAATCCACATTCATTCAAGCTGAAAAATCGTTTTCCAGCAAAGGGTGTTTTTTGGTCACGGCATCCAACTCGACCAAAGTTTCTAACAAATTCTTCATCTTGCCCAAAGGCACGGCATTCGGGCCGTCTGACCAGGCTTCACTGGGCTTGGGGTGGGTTTCCATGAACAAACCTGCCACGCCAGCGGCCACACCAGCGCGGGCCAGCACCGGCACCATGTCGCGCGCGCCACCGCTGCTCGTGCCTTGGCCGCCCGGTTTTTGCACGGCATGCGTCACATCAAATACCACGGGCGCGCCTGTTTTGCGCATCTCGGCCAGACTGCTCATGTCGGCGACCAAATTGTTGTAGCCAAAGCTGACACCACGCTCGCACGCCAAAAAGTTGTCTTCAGGCAATCCTTTTTCAAGCGCGGCGGCACGCGCTTTGTCTATCACGTTGGTCATGTCCCAAGGCGCTAAGAACTGGCCTTTTTTGATGTTCACCGGTTTGCCTGATTGCGCCACGGCGCGTATGAAATCGGTTTGCCTGCATAAAAATGCAGGGGTTTGCAATACGTCGACCACGCTGGCGACGGTGGACACTTGTGATTCGTCATGCACATCGGTGAGCACTGGCACTTTGATTTGTCTGCGCACTTCGTCCAGGATTTTCAAACCGGCATCCATGCCCAAACCACGTCGCGTGCTGCCCGAAGAACGGTTGGCTTTGTCGAACGAGCCTTTGTATATCAGGGGGATGCCCAAAGAGCTACAAATCTCTTGCAATTGTCCGGCGACATCCAAAGACATTTGCAAACCCTCGATAGAGCATGTGCCAGCTATTAAAAAGAAGCGATGCTCTAAACCGGCATCAAAGCCGCACAGTTTCATGCAACCACCTTGAGTTTTTTTCGCTCGGTCTGGTGAGTAAGTGCCGCAATGACAAAGGCATTGAACAGTGGGTGACCATCCCAAGGCGTGGATTTGAACTCGGGATGAAATTGCACACCCATGTACCAAGGATGCACGTTGCGCGGCAACTCCACAATTTCTGTCAAGTGCTCTATCTGCGTCAGCGCAGAGATCACCAGTCCAGCTTCGCGCAATCTGTCAAGGTAGTTCACGTTAGCTTCATAGCGGTGGCGATGGCGCTCGGTGACCACATCACCGTAAATCTCATGCGCTAGTGTGCCTTTGGATACGTTGGATGTTTGCGCACCTAAACGCATGGTGCCGCCAAGGTCGGATTTGGCGTCGCGCTGTTTGATGCTGCCGTCAGCGTCTTTCCATTCGGTGATCAATGCAATCACCGGGTGTGGGCCGTCGGGCTCGAATTCAGTACTGTTGGCGTTTTTCAAACCCGCGACATGGCGTGCGTATTCGATGGTGGCAATCTGCATGCCAAGACAAATGCCGAGATAAGGTACTTTGTGCTCACGGGCGTAGCGAGCCGCACAAATCTTGCCTTCGATGCCCCGTTTACCAAAACCGCCCGGCACCAAAATCGCATCGAAATGCGACAACTGTCCGGTGTTGTCAGCCGTCAAGGTTTCAGAATCTATGTATTCGATATG
>DDPM01000044.1:4623-5281 GCA_002342165.1 Hylemonella sp. UBA2468 | reverse complement strand
GTTTTGCCGAGCCACTTCTGTCATCGGGGGCAAGATAGCGCTGGTCTGTCATGTAGTCAGGCCTCGCCCAGCTTTTTTGCGCCCCAGCTAAATTTTTTCTATGTGGCATACTCCATTGGTGAACGTTCGCCGCTATGCTAGATCTATAACCCAGATGCTTGCAATCTGGTTTGTCCTATTTGTTGGCGTGTCGTTGGCCACCCCACTCGTTAATCCGACCACTGTTGACCATGTATGCTCGGGCACCCTAGGATCTAAGCTCATTGTTATTGACAATGATGGTGATGATCCTAGCACTGGGCCGACGATGGATTGCCCTCTGTGTTCTGGGCACATACAGCACCAATTCGCAGTTGACTCGCCCGCAGCCGCTCCGAGTTCATTGGCACATGCGCTTTTACCAAGTCAAGCCGCGTTCATTGCGTCGGTAACGGCGCCACCTCTACCCTCTCGAGGCCCTCCAAAGCACTGAGTTTGAGTGCTGTCCTTTTGCTTAAAAGGACAAATAAGCCCGCTTTCATCAAGCTTGCTCGAGCTGTCTGCGTTGAGCGACCTGTGCATGAATTGCAACCTTTGATGGTAATGACCCGTGTGGGTCTAACCACCAGTGCGCTTTGGATAAACCTATGAGAATCAAACATCGCAACATTGTTGAGAA
>DDPM01000044.1:0-4564 GCA_002342165.1 Hylemonella sp. UBA2468 | reverse complement strand
TTTTGAGTACCAGCCTGAGCCCTGCATTTGCCCAGGATAGCTCAGGCACTAAGGACCTTGGCGTCGTCGTGATTACTTCGGGCAGACCAAGCTCCCTACCTACCGTCATCCCCACAACGATGGAAGGTATTAGCGCAAAGGAACTCGAAGATCGTGTCAACGCAATGGATAGTGAAGATGCTCTTAAGTATTTTCCGAGTCTGCTCGTGAGGAAACGCTATATTGGTGATTACAATCACGCGATGCTTTCAAGCCGCGCTTCAGGAACGGGCAATCCGGCCCGCTCAATGGTTTACGCTGACGGAATCCTTCTATCCAACTATCTCGGTAATAGCATTAGCGGATTGAGCTATGCGCCTCGCTGGTCGATGGTGACGCCCGCGGAGATCGATCGGGTGGACGTGATGTATGGGCCTTACTCGGCAGCATACGCCGGAAACTCAGCGGGTGCAGTTGTCGAATTCGTAACGAGGATGCCAAGTAGTTTCGAAGCTCACGCTTCAGCAAGCTACGTTTCTCAACCCTTCGAGCTGTACAACACGGACCAAACTTTTCGAGCATGGCGCACCGATGTCTCAATAGGCGATCGCCAGGGTGCTTGGTCGTGGCTAATTGCTGCAAGCCGCTTAGATAGCACTGGCCAACCTCAGACCTATGCGACGCGTACTGTAAGCACCGGTGCGCCGGTAACAACTGGCGTACTTGTAAATGGAGCGGTACCGACTCGAAATACGAGTCTTGCAGACATCTATGTCATTGGCACAGGCACACAGTACGCCACAGTCCAAGACCACTTGAAGTTCAAACTTGCCTATGACCTTGATCCGAGCACAAGACTTACCTATACCGGTAGTCTTTGGCGCAACGATTCACAAGGACGCCCTTCTAGTTACCTAAGCAATGCGGCCACAGGCGCTCCGGTCTACAGCGGCCCAATAGCTATTAATGGAAAGCAGTTTGCACCGATCACGGGAAGCGATTTCGCACTTACCAACGAATCACTGAGCCATCAAATGCACGGCTTGTCACTTAAGACGAACTCGAAGTCGAATTTTGACTGGGAAATTGCTGCAAGCGCCTACGACTATACCAACGACGTGAAGCGACAAAATGCTGCATCGACAACGCTGCCGATGGCGCTTTCAACCGGATCCGGAACACTTGCTCAAGGTGACGGCACAGGGTGGACCAATCTTGCGCTTCGGGGAACTTGGCGACCCAATGGCATCCAGGGTGCTCATATCGTAGATTTTGGCTACCAACTTGATCGATATAAACTTCGATACATAACATCGTCAATCAGTTCAAACTGGTTAAGTGATTCAGCAGGCCCTATGGCAAGCAATATTGGTGGTACAACTAGGATGGATAGTTTCTATATCCAGGACGCGTGGCGGTTTGCGCCTCGATGGTTAGCGGTGCTTGGATTGCGATCTGAAAAATGGGGCACCTCAGAGGGCTACACGCAAATTGCGGCCGGATCGTACAACATGGCTTGGCCGGAGCGTGCGAAGTCCTATTTCTCCCCGAAGGCAGCGCTTTCGTATCAGGTCGAAGATGACGCGGTACTCAAGTTTGCTAGCGGTCGGGCAGTGAGGATGCCAACCGTGTTTGAGTTGTACGGTAATGTGGCAACGACAAACTCACAGTACATCAATGACCCAAACCTGCAGCCAGAGCGCTCAATTTCTGGTGAGCTCAGTTATGAGAAAACAATACAAGATGGGTCATGGCGCCTTACATACTTTCAAGAAGTGACCGAAGATGGGCTGTTTTCTCAAAGTATCTTTGATCCGAACGCTAATCGAACGATTTCTAGAGTGCAAAACGTAGGACGTATTGAGACAAGAGGTGCCGAAGCAAGCGTTCAACGTCAACGATTTCTGGTCCAAGGACTGAGCATAGTCGGAAGTCTGACCTATACTGAGTCCACCATCACGGAAAACGCTGGTTTCGTTGCAACCGCTGGGGACACAATCGGAAAGAGGCAACCTAACATCGCTCGAGTCCGCGCGACTGGGCTTCTGAGCTACAAATTCGATGAAGATTGGGTTGGTACGCTTGGTGCTCGTTACAGCGGGCCACAGTTCAGAACTCTCAATAATTCAGACGTGAATGGCTTTACTTATATGGGTGTGAGCAAGTTCTTCACAATCGACCTGCGTGCCGTTCGCAGGATCAATAAGCAGTGGAGCGTGGCACTGGGTATAGATAATTTAAACAATTATCAATATTGGAACTTCCACCCGTATCAGCAACGTAGTTACTTTGCTCAACTAAAGTACGACTTGAGGTGAGTCATGAATAGTGACGGTCTCACCTTCAAAGCGAGTTTGAGGCAATCCCTCGTACGGCGGGCACGTGGCCATGCGATTGGCGTTGCAATCTTACTTTCCATGAACTGCAACTCAGTCGTGGCCCACCCCGTTCTCGATCAGGCCGTGGGAACGGCCGGCAGCTACTTTAAGGCGGTCTTGCGAGTAGGTCACGGGTGCAATGGCTCACCAACACGGCAAATTGTTATTCAAATTCCCAAAGGATTTCAGGGCGCAAAGCCTCAACCCAAACACGGCTGGAAGCTCTTGATTCGAAAGGCGCAACTCGATGAACCATATACCAGTCACGGTAAAGTGATTCGTGACGATGTGGTCGAGCTTAGTTGGGAGGCATTAGCGCCGGAGTACCATTTGCAGGACGGGCATTTCGACGAGTTTTCTTTCACGAGCCGACTACCCACTCACGCAGGCACTCAGTGGATTAAGGTCATTCAGCGATGCGAAACTGATGAAACACATTGGATTGAAGTGCCTGAGCGCGGCGGGTCGACAAAGGGATTAAGGACGCCTGCAGCAAAGTTGGAACTGCGGCCGCAATCGCCAAGCGTCCACGCTCACTAAAGCACATGGCTGCCTCAAAAGGGGCGGCCAGATATCGTGGTTGACGTAGCACTTTCAGGAGAGCACTGCGTTGCTACTTATTGAAACATTGGGTGTTGTGATTAATCTTTTGTTACTGATTTTCATGTTTCTTATCGCTCAATTCTTGAACAGCGCTCGAAGCAACAGTCAAGAAAACTAATGGCCGTGTTTACTGGGCTGAGAGTGTCCTTGTGGGCCATGGTGAGCACTTTGGTCCACTTTCATCAGTCCACGAAACAATGACAGACGTCCTCGATCAGCTTCTGACAGTTTACTTTCTGCGATTTGAGTTTTTTCCAATAGCCGCATTGCGGCAGTGCTGGGCATACCTGAGGCGATCAATGTCTTGGGATCTAAGAGCGCGTCTCCTGCGCAAATCACGATGGTCCATTGTCCTCGCTGCTTTTCGAATAGAGCTCGACCGCCTTGGCCATCTTGAATCCAGCCAGCAACGGCAAATGCACCCTCCACGCTTACGGGTGTCACGCGCAAAGGCGCATCAGGTCGGTCAAATTGCCTTTTCATGAGGCTTTCGATTACCTGCTGATCACTAGCTTTGCCGTGCTCAGTCGTCGTCTTTCGCGGTGGTTGCTCGTGCGCGAGTGGCGAAATTAGAGAGGCACTGACCGTGAACAATACAGCGCCGAGACTAAAGAACATTCTGGTGAGTAGCTTAAAGATAATGTTGCATTTCATAACTTACCTCAGTGAGGGTTAGGCGACGGGCTTGGGGTTAACTTCTCGGACAGGTTGCTTGGGATCTTGCTTTAAGCCTTGAGCTTGCTGGTAGCCAATGGCCCAGGCGCACCATAAGGCGAGTGCAAGTGACGCGAGCATGAATCCTCGGCGTGCACCCCGAGGGGAGAACCAGTTACGACGCTTTTGCGCACGATCAACTTTCCAATCATTCATACCAGTCCTAACCAATGGCTTAACGTCAAGGCGACTAAGGCGAGTGTTGCACCGATATTGAGATGCGTCATACCGCGTAACATCAGCAGTGTTCTTTGCTTTCTACTTTTCATAGCAATCATATGCAGGTGGGCGACGCAAGGCGCAGCCCAACACTGTTGCCTTGTAACCAACGATACGGTGCACAGAAGTGGGGCTGAGCCCGCTTCCACTAATCGAGGATCGGCGGACCTCTGGATGGAAGCGGCGGGGCAGTAACAGACGCAATGCGGGCCGCTGCAATCGGGTGCAGGGCATGCGCCAAGGGAGAGAGTTTTTCGAAGTGAACGGTCAGCGGTGGTGGTGGTGGCGCCGTGACGGAAGCACACACTGGGCAGTCCATGCTAGCAGTGGCACCTATTCCTCCATCATCACCGCTCGTGTCCACCATCTTCATGCCGCCACCGGCAGTACAAACCATTTGCATGCTGCCAGGCTCGATAACGGTGGAAGCAATGGCAGAACCCAAAAACAGAGCAAACCAAACCAACACCAGTTTGGCGATGAGTTTGGAGCTGCGCAGGGTGTGCATGTTGCAATTATGACAAAAGTCAACTTGACCCCTGACTCATAGATGAATTGTCAGGGTGTGGCTACTTTGAGGAAAGGTTAAAGCCGCCCGCTTCAGGCCGTCACAGGTCGCTAGCATTCCTGTGGACTCATTCCGGCAAAAGTTCGAATCCCCACCGCTGCCA
>DDPM01000107.1:8281-9425 GCA_002342165.1 Hylemonella sp. UBA2468 | reverse complement strand
TAGCTGTTGAGCATGGACACCACCACCGGCATGTCAGCGCCGCCAATGGCCATGACCATGTGGACACCAAACAGCAGGGCAATCAAGGTCATCACCATCAGCGGCACCAAACCATCGGCCACGGTCTCGGCCAGCACAAACTCGCGGCCAAAGGCTATGACCACCAGCAGGGCCAGCAGGTTGAGCCAATGCCGCGCAGGCAGCAACAGCGGTTTGCCGCCAATCCTGCCGTTGAGCTTGCCAAACGCTATGAGCGAGCCCGAAAACGTGACCGCGCCAATCAGGATGCCGATGTAAATTTCCACTTCGTGGATGATTTTTTCGGCCCCCTGAAACTGAAGGGACGTGTCCACATAGCTGGCAAAGCCCACCAAGCAAGCAGCCAGGCCCACCAAGCTGTGCATGAGGGCCACCAACTCGGGCATTTGGGTCATCTTGACGACTTTGGCGGCATACAAACCTATGCCGCCGCCCAACACCAAAGCGCCCACCACCCAGGCCATGCCAGACGCACTGACACGCGGACCCAGTACAGTGGCCAATACGGCCAAGGCCATGCCCACCATGCCAAACAGGTTGCCTCGGCGGGAGGACTCAGGGTTGGACAACCCCCCCAGACTCATGATGAACAACATCGCAGCACCCAAGTAGGCCACGGTGGCCATACTCTGGGACATGATCGTTTGAGACATGATCGACTTTCCTTCTTGTACGGTGAGGCTTATTTGCGGAACATGGCCAGCATGCGGCGCGTGACGGCAAAGCCGCCAAACATGTTGACAGCGGTGAGCACAATGCCGGCAAAAGCCAGCCAGCGGATCAGCTCATCGGGGCGGCCTTCCATGCCGGCTTCAGGCGGCGCAATCTGCACCAGCGCGCCAATGGCAATGATGCTGGAGATGGCGTTGGTGACACTCATGAGCGGCGTGTGCAGCGCGGGGGTGACGTTCCACACCACCATGTAGCCAATAAAGCACGCCAACACAAACACCGTCAGGTGGCCCAAAAAGGCCGCTGGCGCAAATGCGCCAATAAACCACAATCCCAGTGCCGCCATGGCAAACACGACAGCCAGAGTCTTGGCAGGCATGGGGGCGCTGTCACCGTGCCCGTGGCCGCTTTTCTTTTCCACCACGGCAGCAGC
>DDPM01000107.1:5896-8202 GCA_002342165.1 Hylemonella sp. UBA2468 | reverse complement strand
TTCACCACGGTCAGGCCGCGGATGGCGTCGTCTTCCATATTGACTTGGATCACCCCGTTTTTAGCCTTGCACAGCTCTTCGGAAAGGCGCAGCAAGTTGGTGGCGTACAGGGTTGAAGACTGCTTGGCCAGGCGCGAAGGCAGGTCGGTATAACCAATGATGGTCACACCGTGCTTGACGACTGCTTGGCCCGGCTCGGTGAGTTCGCAGTTGCCGCCCTGCTCGGCGGCCATGTCCACAATCACGCTGCCGGGCTTCATGGACTGCACCATCTCGGCCGTGATGAGTTTGGGTGCGGGCTTGCCCGGAATCAAGGCGGTGGTGATGATGATGTCCACTTCACGCGCTTGCTGGGCGTACATGGCCCGCTGCGCGGCCTGAAAGCCTTCGGACATGACCTTGGCATAACCGCCGCCGCCAGAACCTTCTTCTTCAAAGTCCACCTTCACAAATTCGCCACCCAGGGACACCACCTGATCGGCCACCTCGGCACGCGTGTCGTTGGCTCGCACAATGGCGCCCAAACTCGCTGCCGTGCCAATGGCGGCCAAACCGGCCACACCGGCACCGGCAATAAACACCTTGGCGGGCGGCACCTTGCCCGCAGCCGTGATCTGGCCGTTAAAAAACCGTCCAAACGCGTTGGCTGCCTCAATCACAGCGCGATAGCCGCTCACCCCTGCGGTAGAGGTGAGCGCGTCCATTTTTTGGGCGCGCGAGAGGGTGCGCGGCAGGCAATCGATGGCCAACACGGTGGCATTTTTGGCAGCCAGCTGCTGCATCAACTCAGGGTGTTGCGCTGGCCATACAAAGCCAATAAGGGCGGAACCCTCACGCATCAGGGCCACTTCTTCTGGGCTGGGGGGGCGTACTTTGAACACAAGGTCGCTTGTCGACCATAGGGCTGGTGCACCCTGGACCACCTTGNNCCACCTCGGCCCCGACAGCGCGGTAGGCATCGTCGCTGAAGTTGGCACCTTCACCAGCGCCTGACTCCACCGACACCTTGAACCCCAGCTTGATCAGCTTTTCCACGACCTCGGGCACAGTGGCCACGCGCTTTTCGCCGGCAAACACCTCTCTTGGCACGCCAATGCGCTGCGCTGGTTGATCTACGTCAGCTTCCATACACCCGTCTCCTGAATTTGAGGAGGACAGCTTAACTGAGAAATTCCTTGCCTTTAGGAACTGGGTGTATGAGCATAATCAGTGCACATGGACAACCGATGGAAACCCAGCGCCACCGTGGCGGCGATCATTGAGCATCAAGGTCGCTATTTGCTGATTGAAGAGCAATGCCCCGAGGGTTTGCGCCTGAACAACCCCGCGGGGCATCTGGACCCCGGCGAATCTCTCATCCACGCCTGCGCCCGCGAGGCGCTGGAAGAAACCGCGCACCACTTCACACCCACCTACTTAATAGGCGTGTACATGTCGCGCATGCAAAGGGAGCAGCCCGGAGGGGTGTTGGAAGACTTTACCTACCTGCGCTTTGCTTTTGGCGGCAAGCTGGGCAACGCGGTGCCCGGCCAAGCACTTGACACCGGGATAGAGCGCACGCTGTGGATGACGCCTGATGAAATTCGAGCCAGCCAAGACCGGCACCGCAGCCCGCTGCTGCTGCGCTGCATGGAAGACCACCAGAGAGGGCAACGGTTTTCCATGGACATGCTCTACACCGACGCCTCGGTGCAGGGCTTGGGGCCCTTGCAGAGCTAGCCCACTAGGTCAATCCGCGCCCAGCCTCAAGCGGGTGGGTAAACGCTTTTCAATAGACCATTTGAGCAAAGCCGCTCCGCGAAACACACCGTGGGCGAACTTGCTGTAAGGCAGCGTGACAAAAAACGCCATCACAACGCCCAAGTGAACCGCCAGCCAAAACGGCATCCATGCCGAACCTGTTGCCAGCCACAAGGCCAAGCCGGTGCTGCTGATGAAAAACAACAGCGCAATAAAGCCCAAATCCATGGGTTTTTGGGCGGCATCGCCGTGCATGGGGTGACGGCGCAGGTTCAACACCCAAAGGCCCAAGGTGCCCACCCCCAGGCTCACGCCCCCCACCACTCCCAGCAATTTAGGGGCACTGAGCAGGGGGTAAGGTGCGGGCCAATCCATCACATAGTGGTAGAGCGTGGCCACGCTGGTGGCGGCAAAGCACAGCATAAAGCCGTAAAACGTGGCGTGGTGAAAGGCGCGCCGCCACAGCGTCCAGGCGTCGTCCTCGTTGTTGCAGCCTGCGCCGTGGCCGCCGTCCAGGTAGCGCAAGCGCAAGGCGTCGTGGGTGGCCTCGATGGCGGCAGCGGGTT
>DDPM01000107.1:0-5862 GCA_002342165.1 Hylemonella sp. UBA2468 | reverse complement strand
CGTGAGCCGGTGAAATTTCTCGCCAAAAATTGCGCGCCCCTAAGGCCAAAGCCAAAACCGCAAATACAAACACCGGCGCGAACAAGCTGACCAGCAAGTTGTGCGGAAACACGCTGTAAAAATTGTCTTGAGCGGGCGCGTTCCACAAACTGCCCTTTAAAGCCAAGGCCAGCAGCAAAAATAAGGCGCCCATGGCAGCCACGGCCAAAGACAAGGTCAGGCCGTTGCGGGCATACAGGGCACCCAACGGGGCGGGCCAAGCGTAATCGGCATAAGTTTTCACACGCAACTTGGCCATTGCCTGCGGAATATTCACCGCAAATTCATGCGGTGGGGCGTACTGGCAGGCGTGCAAGCAGGCGCCGCAGTTGTGGCACAAATTGGCCAGGTAATGGGTGTCGGCATGGTCAAAAGCCAAGCGGCGGGTCATGGCGGGGAACACTGCACAAAAGCCCTCGCAATACCGGCAGGCATTGCAAATTTGCAACTGGCGGGCTACCTCGTCTTCATGGGGCGTGGCTGAAGCTGATGCCGAAACGTCGCCTTGCGCCAAGGCCACGGCTTGCTGTGTGAGAGTTTGCAAAGAGGTCATGCCGAAATCCTTGAGGAATGCTGAGAAGCTGCCGTCTTAGCAGCCATGGCGGCTTGGGTGCCCGCAATGCGCCCAAACGCGGTGCCAATGGACATGCCCACGCCCGCTGTATAGCCCTTGCCCAGCACGTTGCCCGACATGATTTCACCAGCGGCAAACAAATTGGGGCTGCGTTGGCCGCCAAAGTACACCGAGGCCCGCTCATCCGACTTGAAGCCCAGGTAAGTGAAGGTGATGCCCGGGCGCACGCTGTAGCCGTAAAACGGCGGGGTGTCGATGGGGCGGGCCCAGTGGGTTTTGGGAGGGGTAATGCCTTCGGTATAGCAGTCGTCAAAGACCGTGTGGTCAAAGGTGCCCGCATGGCACGCGGCGTTGTAGTCGTTGAGGGTTTTCATAAAGGCCTCCACATCCAAACCCAATTTTTGGGCCAGCTCGGGCAGTGTGTCGGCTTTGACACCTTCAAACACCGGCGGCATAAAGCGGCCAATGGCCTTGCTGTCGATGATGGGGTAGCCGATTTGCCCGGGCTGCAACGCCACCAAGCGGCCCCACAGGGCGTAGCGCTTGGGCCAAAAGTCTTCGCCTTCGTCATAAAAACGCTGCGCATTTTTGTTCAGCACCACACCCAAGGACACGCAATCCAGCCGGGTGGTGATGCCGCCGTCGTACAAAGGCGCGCGCGCGTCAATGGCCACGCAATGCGACTGGGTGGGGTCGCCAATCATGTCGGCGCCTTGGTTCATCACGTCTTTAAGCACCGCGCCCATGTTGTAGCGGGTGCCCCGAATTAAAAAGTTGTCCGACGGCCAATCGCCCTCAGGGGTCTGACCCCAAGCTTCACGCATCCATTCTCGGTTGGACTCAAAGCCACCGCAGGCCATCACGCAGCTGCGGCCTTCAATGCGCTCGTGGGTGTTGCCCAACACCACCGCCTTGAACACACCGTCTTGCAGCTCCACGTGCGCCACCGGCGCCTCGTAGCGCATCTGCACACCCAGCGCCTCTGCGCTGCGAAAGTAGGCATTCACCAGCGCCTTGCCCCCGCCCATAAAAAAGGCGTTGGTGCGCGACAAGCTCAGCGTGCCCGATAGCGAGGGCTGAAAGTGCACGCCGTGCTTGCGCATCCAGTCGCGGCAAGTACTGGACTCGCGAATCACCAGCCGAGCCAGCGTCTCGTTGGTTTGGCCGCCGGTGACCTTGAGCAAGTCTTGCCAATACTCTTCTTCGGGGTAGGCCTCTTCCAGCACATCCTGCGGGGCGTCGTGCATGCAACGCAAATTGCGGGTGTGGATGGAGTTGCCCCCGCGCCAAGCTTTCGGGGCCGACTCCAGCAACAACACCGAGGCTCCGGCCTCCCGCGCCATCAGGGCGGCGCACAGGGCAGCGTTACCACCACCCACCACAATCACGTCATACATCTTCAGCATCCCATCTTTTTTCAGGGGCGGATAATCTCATATCTATGGCTAAGCATCGGGTGGTAGTGGGTTTAAGCGGCGGGGTGGACTCGGCCGTCACGGCGTATTTGCTCAAGCAACAGGGCCATGAAGTCGTCGGCATTTTCATGAAAAACTGGGAAGATGACGACAACAGCGACTACTGCTCCTCCAACATCGACTTTGTGGACGCCGCCGCAGTGGCCGACGTTTTGGGCATACCCATAGAGCATGTCAACTTCGCCTCCGAATACAAAGACCGNNNNTCCGGCCATTACGCTCGGTTGCGCCTGAACCCGCAAACCGCACTTTATGAACTCCTCAAGGGCTTGGACCCCACCAAAGACCAGAGCTACTTTTTGCATCGGCTCAATCAGGCCCAACTGTCCAAAACGCTGTTTCCTGTAGGCGAGCTGCACAAAACCGAGGTGCGCCGTATGGCCGACGACATTGGCTTACCCAACGCCAAAAAGAAGGACTCCACCGGCATTTGCTTTATTGGCGAGCGGCCGTTTCGGGAGTTTTTAAACCGCTACCTGCAACACACGCCTGGCCCCATCAAAGACGGTACGCCCGCACAGGGTAGTAAGCAACATGGACGTGTGGTGGGGCAGCACGTGGGCCTGAGCTTTTACACTCTGGGTCAGCGTCAAGGTTTGGGCATAGGAGGCATCAAGGCCAAGGAAGCGGCTCGTGGCGGCGGCGCGCATGAGCCCTGGTTTGTAGCGCGCAAAGACATGGCACACAACACCTTGTGGGTGGTGCAGGGGCACGACCACCCTTGGCTGCTCAGCCCCCAACTGACGGCCCAGCAAAGCAGTTGGGTTTCGGGTCAGGTGCCCGCAGCAGGTACCTATGCCGCCAAAACCCGCTACCGACAGGCCGATGCACCTTGCCAAATGGAGTCATCAGACACGGACACCTTCACCTTGCAATTTCCCCAGGCTCAATGGGCTGTGACGCCTGGCCAATCCGCGGTGCTGTATGACGGTGAGGTGTGCTTGGGCGGGGGGATTATTGAATCGGCTGTCATGACTCCCTCCTAAACTTTGGAGCCAATCCCTACCCGCCATTTTTTATTGGAGCACTCATGGCCACCAAACATTCTTCTGTCGTCTCGCCTGCACGCCTGGGGCGCTTGATGACGTGTTGTGTGCGATATGTGATGGCGCTGTGCTCGTTGGTGCTGTTGGCTCCGAATCCCGCAGCTCTTGCCCAGACAAGTCAACCCCAAACGTTTACTTTTGTAGCATTGGGGGATTTGCCATACGGCAACCCCACCCAGACATTTCCCCGCTACCGCGCTTTGATCGATCAAATCAACCAAAGGCAACCGGATTTTTCCATACACATTGGCGACTTCAAGTCCGGCAGCACTCTGTGCAGCGACGAAGAATTTACCCACCAGCGCGATCACTTCAACCGCTTTGCCAAGGGTTTGGTGTACACACCCGGCGACAACGAATGGACCGACTGCCACCGCAAGAACAACGGCAGCTACGACCCGCTGGAGCGGCTCGACACCTTGCGCCGCATGTTCTATAGCCCTGGCCGCAGCTTGGGGCAGCAAACCCTGGCAGTGGTGAACCAATCTACCCAGCAGTCGCCATTTGCCCCCTATATTGAAAACCAGCGCTGGGTGCACCAACAGGTGCTCTTTGTCACCCTGCACATTGTGGGCAGCAACAACAATTTTGAAGTGCGCGACCCCCGTATGGTGGCCGAATTTTTTGCCCGCGATACGGCCAATGTGGCCTGGATTCAAAATGCCTTTGAGCTGGCTCGCGCCAGCAACCTGCGCGCCGTGGTAGTGGCGTTTCAGGCCGACCCGTTTGAGGGCAAAAGCCTGTGGGAAGACTTTCCGTCGTCTTCCGGCTTTCGCAACAGCATTGGCCAAACCTTGTTGCCCTTGGCCCAAAGCTTTGGCAAGCCGGTGCTGGTGGTGCATGGCGACTCACACCTCACCAAAATTGACCACCCCTTCAAAATCGATCGCAAGGTGGTGGACAACATCACCCGCCTGATTGTTCCAGGCGAGCAAGACATGCGGGCGGTTGAGGTTCGTGTGGATCCAATGGCATCCCAGCCTTTTGGTTTTGGGTTCATCAGCCCATAAGCGTACTTACCGCTTCATGTCACGCTTCGAACGGTCTGTTAGAACGGCTCAGAACGGAATGTCGTCGTCCATGTCCTCAAAACCGCTGGCGGGTTTTGAGGCTGACGGTGCTGAAGCGGTTGCAGGATTGCGGGTTGCCGGTGGGGCGCGGCGGGGGGCGCCACCATCTTCATCAGGGCTGCCCATGCCTTCGCGTTTGCCCAGCAACTGCATTTCGGTGGCAATGATGTCCACCGTGTTTTTTTCTACACCAGCTTGATCGGTGTATTTGCCGTACTTCAGGCGGCCTTCCACGTAAACGGGTTGTCCCTTGCGCACATATTCACCCACAATTTCAGCCAAACGGTCGTAAAACGTCACGCGGTGCCACTGGGTGTCTTCCACAGATTCGCCGGTGTTGCGGTCTTTGCGGCGGCTGGAGGTGGCGATGCTCACATTGGCCACCGCCTGGCCTGAAGGCAGATAACGAATTTCGGGGTCGCGCCCGCAGTTACCAAGCAAAATGACTTTATTGACCGATGCCATACGTGTTCTCCTGTGGGCAAAAAATGGGGTCGTCTTAAAGACTGTAAGTAAGACGGATTATGTCGTTGCGGTGGCGGGAACCACTGGGTCAGGCTGGGTTGGCGTGTGCCAAGCCACCACCAACCAGATGCATGTACACGCCGCACAGGCCGCAAACACCGCGCCTGCGCCGTGGTTTTTGACGAGCCAGCCGCCGGCCACCCCTCCTGCAAAAAATCCCAAGGACTGCAGGGTGTTGAACACCCCCAACGCCGCCCCGCGCACGCGGGCTGGGGCCAAGCGCGACGCCAAGCTGGGTTGACTGGCCTCAAGCATATTGAAACCGCAAAAAAACAGCAGCAACAAAGCCACCAGAGGCCAAAGCTCGGGCTGGGGCACAGCCCACCAAAAACCCAGCTGCACCAGCATCACCGCCCCAATGGCCATGCGTATGGCCCAACGCAGGTGGCCGCGCCGCTCGAGAGGAAACAGCACACCCCCCAACACCCCAAACGACAGCAGCACGGTGGGCAAATAAACCCACCAGTGGTGGGCCGTGATCACCCCCGCACTCACCAGCAGGCCCGGTATGGCTACCCACATGGCCATTTGCACGGCATGCAGCACAAAAACACCCACATTAAGGCGCAGCATCCCCGGGTTACGCAGCACCCAGCTCAAGCCTCGCCGGCCGGGGTCTTTTTGTTCTGAAGGTTCCGCTGGCACCCACCAGCGCATGACCGCCACGCCGCCCAGGGCCAGCACGGCCGTGAGGCCAAACAGGCCGGGCAAGCCCATCCAAGCCGCCAGCACAGGCGCCAACACCAGCGACACCGCAAACATCAAGCCAATACTGCCTCCTACCAACGCCATGGCTTTGGTACGCACCACATCGCGGGTTTGGTCGGCCAGTAATGCGGTGACCGCCGCCGACACGGCCCCCGCTCCTTGCATGGCCCGCCCCACCATCAAGCCATGCAGGTCGGTGGCCCATGCCGCCCAAATACTGCCCGCTGAAAACAGCACCAAGCCCAGCATGATGACCCGTTTGCGCCCCCAGCGGTCTGACGCCATACCGAAAGGAATTTGCAGAACGCCTTGTGTGAGCCCATAGATGCCCATGGCCAAACCCACCGCCACGGCGTCCTCGCCCCCCGGGTAATGCGCCGCCTCTATGGCAAAGACTGGCAACACCAAAAACAAGCCCAACATGC
>DDPM01000172.1 GCA_002342165.1 Hylemonella sp. UBA2468 | reverse complement strand
CCGCGACGCGCTGTAGGCAGCCAAGCCGCTGAGCGACTTGTCTTTTTCCACCAGCTTGGTGTAAGCCGTCATGACTTCGGCGGTCTCGCAGTGCAGCGAGAGCGATATCTGCCGTGCCCGCTTCGGAAACTGTTCGCGTGCGGCCTGAATGCCGCGCATGATGAACTCAAAGTGTGCGTAGTCATAACGCTCGTTCTCGCCGATCATCAAAAAGTCTTTTTGGCTGTTCGATGCGCCGTGTAGACCATGCGATCCATAAAACATGAAGATCTTGAAGCTGGAAACGCCATGCTTTTCGATAAGCTCTGGGATTTCTTTAATGTGGGTGCCGTCCATGGGGGCAAGGTGGAAACCGTAGTCCACATGAAACTTACCACGAGCGATCTTGAGAACCTCGGGGTAGAACTTCTTGTAGGGGCCGCCCTTGTTTAGGTAGTACTGCCCAGTACGAAAGTAATTCAAGCTCGATGTAACGCCACCCATTGCAGCAGCCTTGCTCTCTGTCACAGCGTCCTCGGCCAGCGGCGAATAGATGCCACTGTGCATATGCGCATCAACTACGCCTGGAAATGCAAGGTATCCCATGCCGTCCTGAACCTTCTTTGCGCGGGAAACGTCGATTCCAGGGGCCACAAGGGCAAACTTACCAGCTTTTACGGCAATATCGCTTTCATGCACGACGTTGCCATGGGGGCGAACCAGGCGCACGTTTTTGATGAGTAAGTCAAATTCGGGTTGAGTCATGCTAAGTTTTAAGTCGAATCATTCGACAGAAATACGGCCAGCATTGATGATAGGCCCCCATTTGCGGCTTTCAGCCTGAATGAATGCCAAATAATCAGCGCCACCCAAAGGCAGCGGAGTCATGCCCAGATCGCTTAGGCGGGTCTGCATATCGGGCGCATTGATGATGGATTGAATTTCGATCTGCAGTCGCCGCGCGATTTCTGCGGGCAGCCTAGCAGGTGCAGATATTCCGAACCAAGCGCTACCCGACACGCCGGGCACTACTTCATTAAGGGCTGGCACCTCTGGAAAAGAGGTGCTGCGCTTTTCGCCGCTGATTGACAGCAGACGCAACTTGCCGCTGCGAACGTAACCAGTGGCAGTGACTAAACTTTCAAACATGCCATCAAGTTGGCCACCCATCAGGTCAGTGATGGCTGGGCCTGATCCTTTATAAGGTACATGGACCATATCGATGCCAGCAGCCTGCTTGAGCAGTTCCCCCGTAAGGAAACCCGAACTGCCCAGTCCTGCCGATGCATAGTTCATCGCGCCAGGTCTGGCCTTTGCCATAGCCACAAATTCGGCCATAGTCCGAGCGGGGTGGTCGTGGCGCACCACAAAGCCATTCGGAAAGGTGCCCAGTAAAACAATGTGGGTAAAGTCCTTTAGTGGGTCATAGGGCATGCTGTTGCGCATCAATGGCCCTGGCGCGATCGCGGGATTTGCCGCCACCACCAGGGTGTAGCCGTCTGGCGCGGCCTTGGCCACGCTGTGGGTGCCCAGCAAGGAGCCCACGCCTGGGCGGTTTTCGACCACCACCGTAGACTTGAGTGCATCGGACAGGCGCTGGCTCAACAGGCGGGCGATTACGTCGGTCGAACCGCCGGGCGGGAATGGGACAACCAGCTTTATGGGTCGTTCTGGAAAGGCTTGTGCCCATAAAGCTGCCGGGAACGAGACAGCGCTTGCAGCGGCCAGGCCGAGGGTTTGAGCCAATACTTGACAGACGCTGCGGCGTGTAGACTTATTTGACATGACGTATTCTCCTCAAGTGCTTGTGGCCGGTGCAGGGCCTGTAGGCCTTACAGCTGCCCTCGCTCTGGCCGATGCTGGTGTGCCGGTTCAATTGATAGAAGCCGCCAGCGGGATTGAAGAAGACTTGAGAGCCTCGACCTTCCATCCCCCCACATTGGATATGTTGGACGCCTTTGGCATCACCCAGACCCTTCTGAGGCAGGGGCTTGTCTGCCCGGAATGGCAGGTTCGATTGCACCCGCTGGGTGAATGCGCTCGCTTTAATCTGTCTGTGCTGTCCGATGTGACAGCTCACCCCTATCGTCTGCAATGCGAACAATACAAGCTGTCGCGCGCACTGCTGGCCAAGCTGGCCGACTACCCGCATGCGAAGGTGCGTTTTGGCACCACTGTGTCCGATGCAGTACAGGATGCCGACGGTGTGCGGCTGGAACTGGCGCATTGCGACGGTAGCGAAACACTGGGCGGAAGCTGGCTGATCGGCGCGGACGGTTCGCGCAGCTTGGTCCGCAAGGCTATGGGAGTGTCCTTCGAAGGCAAGACCTATCCTGAAACCACAATCCTTGCCACCACCACTTTTGCTTTTGAAGATCATTTGACCGGACTGTCTAATGTGACTTACTGCTGGCAGGTGGGCGCGGGTAACTTCAGCCTGCTCAAGGTGCCTGGGCGATGGCGTGTTTCGATCTACCCCGACGAAAACCGGCCTATTGAAGACTCGCTCACACCTGAAGCCATCGAGGCAGCTTTGCAGGCCATCGTGCCCAGCCCCCAAGCCTATCCCGTGTTGGAAGTACGCCCTTACCGAGTACATCAACGCATTGCCTCGTCCTACGGTGCGGGGCGTATCTGGCTGGCTGGAGACGCGGCGCATCTCAACAGCCCGGCCGGTGGCATGGGAATGAATGGCGGCATTCACGATGCCTTGAACCTGGCAGCCCGTTTGGTACGCGTGATACGGGGTGAGTCGGCCGAATTGCTGTCTCAGTATGAACGCCAGCGACGAGCGATAGCTTTGGACCAGATACTCAAGCAGGCTGACACTAACCGGGCCCGCATGCGCGAGCGTGACCCAGCTGCAAGGCGCAATGCCCTGCATAAACTCCAAGCGATTGCCGCAGACCCTGTCGAGTTGCGAAAGCACCTGCTGCGCACCTCGATGATCGAAGGGTTGAGGCAGAGCGAGCAGATTGTCTGAAACAAGTACCGTAGACCACCTCATAAGGAGCCACGCCATGGGGCTTCGATATCTAATAAAGCGGCCAGCACATCAGATTCACTTTTTGGCGCATGTACTGCACACTGCAGAACCCAGGCAAGGCATAGGTTGGATGAGAGTACTGGTACCGGTAGCGACAGTTGTGCCATGAGGCGCAATGTGGGCATGCCGGTGCCGCTCATAACCACGGCGTCACAGCTGCCCAGCTCTAGCTGGTCAAATATCTCTTGTACCCGCACAGTGCGCAACTTGTAAATATTGCGGGTATCCAAGAGGTCCTCGGGCAGGCTGGCTACACATAGGAGTTCCAATCCACACTCCCTCCAGTAATCTTGACCAGCTTTAGACAACCAAGCGGGGTATGGCGAGAGCAGCGCAATTCGGCGGGCGCCCAGGTTCTGCAGCGCCCGTGCGATGGCATCTGCGGTTCCCAACACAGGGTAGCCCCGCTCAGCCGATAGCACTGCGAGCCGTCTTTGGTCTTCTTGGCGGCCAACCAAGTAACTGGAGCCTGTGCAGGCAAAGCCGGCTGCCTGCACAGGGGCCACGTCAAATTGGTCCAGCGTTTGACCAAGCGTGTCGAAGTAATCCACAAGACGGGCTCGAGAGTTCTGTAACGGGCTGGTCATACGTGCTGACAAAAGGCTGTAGCCAGCGCTCATCAGTGCCTGCATTTCTGGCTCCACCGTAGTATTTGCCTGCGGGACGGTAATGGCGACCACAGGACCGTATTCTGGAGATAGGGATGCATTAACCATGGGCGACCCCAGCAGTTTCACGCTCACGGGCAAGACGTTGCTTTAGGCTGGGCAACAGGCCTCCGGCGCGCGCCATTTGGAGCAGAAATTCCGGTATGGGCTCACAGTCGAGCCTTGCGCCGGATTGCAAAATAATTGCTTGGTCGCTTTCATCCAGTAGGAGATGTTCTTCATTTTGGAGCCTTTGCGCTTGGGGGCAAGTCAACAGCAAAAGTCCAAGGTTGAATGCATTTCGAAAAAAAAGACCCCCATAAGATGGGGCGATGACAGCCGCAATACCCAGTTGCACCAGAGCAGCCGCTGCCTGCTCGCGTGAAGATCCGATGCCGAAGTTGGGGCCCGCCACGATCACGTCGCCAGGTTGCACTTCCCGGGCAAATGCCGGCAGTAGGTTTTCAAGGCTGTGTTGGGCAACCACGTCGATGCCGTACTGCATCCATGCACCAGGCGCAAGCGCGTCGGTATCCACGTCAGCCCCAAGGTGCCAGATCTTGTGTGAAACGCTCATTGCAACACCTCCCGTGGATCGGTGATGTAACCCCGCAGCGCGGATGCTGCAACTGTGTAGGGTGAGCCAAGAAATACTTGAGTGCTGGCCGGTCCCATACGTCCTCGAAAATTACGAGCTGTGCTCGATATGACGGTCTGGTTCTCTTTAAAACTGTCACCGTAGCCGGCGCAGGCACCGCAGGTACTGGGCAAAATGCTGGCCCCAGCATCACTCAGAGCCTGCAGGGTGCCATCGGCTTGAGCATGAGCGCGGTCCTTGAGGCTTGCAGGAGCTACCATAAGCTGCACACTGGGGGAAATCTTGCGGCCACGCAGCACCTCAGCGGCAAAATGCAGATCTTCCAGTTTGGCCCCTGTGCAGGCGCCGATGTAGGCCACATCGATTCGCGTGCTGGAGTGTTCGGCCAGCGTCACGCCACGAGCGGGGCTGTGTGGCGCTGCAAGCTGAGGACTAAGCGTGCTGGCGTCCAGGTCGTGTTGCTGGTCAGCGCTGCCCGGATCGGACTGCAGCACACCAAGGTCTATCGGAACTGCGGCACCGGCCTGCGCTAGCCACTCGCGAGTGACGATGTCGGGCGCTACCAGGCCAGTCTGTGCTCCAAGTTCGGCACTCATGTTGCACAGAGTCATGCGCTCCTGCATAGGCAAGGCCCGCACGGCACTGCCGGTGAATTCGACCGCCTGGTAGTTTGCGCCGTTGATGCCAAAACGGGCAATCATGGACAAAATCATGTCTTTGGCACAGACACCCGGGGCCAGTCGCCCCGACCAATTCATGGCGATGGTTTTCGGCACACTCAACCAAATTTCACCGGTTACCACCACGCCCAGCATCTCGGTGCTGCCAATACCGAACATGTAGGCCCCAAAGGCGCCTCCCGTTGGCGAGTGCGAATCGCCCCCCACACAAAACATCCCAGGGACAATGTGGCCATGCTCAGGCACCACTACGTGGCATATTCCCAGACCATCGTAAACATAGGGCAGTGCCTGCTCATGTGCCCAGTCCCGGGCAATACGCACGATCTTGCGCGACTCTTCATTGCGCTCGGGCAAGTAATGATCCATGACCAGCACGACGCGAGACTTGTCCCATATCTGCGCGCCCAGTTCCTCCAGCATTGGCTTGAGACGTCGCGGACCGGAAGAGTCATGGAACATGGCAAGGTCGACGCGGCAATTGACAATCTCGCCCACGCGAACAGTGTCGCGACCAGAGGCGCGGGCAATGATTTTCTGTGCAAGCGATTGGGGCTTCGTCATTCGGGTTTTGCTCCGGAAAATTTCACCACTCGACCCCAACGCGAGATCTCAGCCTGCAGGAAGCGGCCAAATTCTTCGGGTGCGTTACCTACCGGGGTATAGCCTTCGGTTTCGAACCGCCGCAGCACCTCGGGGGCGGCTACTGCCTGGCGAGTTGCTTCAGACAACACGCTGGCAAGCGCTGCGTCCATACGTCCAGGTGCAAACAGCCCAAACCAGGCACTGGACTCATAGCCAGGCAGTACCTCGTTTATCGCGGGAACTTCCGGAAATGCCAAGAGACGTTTTGGACTGGTCACACCCAGCGCACGCAGTTTGCCAGCCTTGATGTGGGTATGCGCATTGCCTACAGCGGCAAACATAAGCTCAACTTGACCTGCAAGCACGTCTTGGATGGCAGGGGCTGTTCCTCGGTAGGGAATATTGACAATGTAGACGCCCGACTGCATCTTGAAAGCGTCTCCCGCCAGATGTAAGGATGAGCCAATGGCACCAATGGCAAAGTTCAGGCGGCCGGGTTTGGCTCGGGCCAGCTCAATGAGTTCGCGCACATCTCTAGCCGGTAGCGATGGGTGCGCCACCAGAACCGAAGGCGAGGTAGCTACGCAGGTTAGAGGTGTGAAGTCTTTCACCGGGTCAAACGGTAGGTTGGAGTAGAGCGAGGCATTGATCGCATGGCTGGTGAAGCTCATAAGCAGGGTATTGCCATCAGGGGCTGCCCTGGCCACCGTTTCCGCGGCAATGTTTCCCCCGGCCCCTGGCTTGTTCTCCACGATCACTCTGCGACCCAACAGGCGGCTCAGCTCCTGCGCAAGTACCCGGGCTAAAGTGTCGGTGGAGCCGCCAGCAGGTGCGCCGACCAAAATACGTATTGGCGTTGGTGATTGAGCTTGCGCACCCATCAGAAAAAAATCCAACGCAATACAAGCACTGGCGGCAAGGGCTATACGGCGATTCATGCTGACCCTCTGCTCTCCGATAGGGGCGAGCATATCTTTGACCGGTGGCTCTTGGACATGTGCGTGAAAGCGACCATGTGTGAATCCTAGGGTGATGGCAATACCCAGTCAACAAGACACTTCAACTAATGCCACTGGTGTTTACCCTTGGCGCCTCGGAGCCACGCAAAGCTTTTTTGCCAGATCGAGAGATGCACATGGACGGTCAAGGAAAGCCTCATTGCTCATAGCCTCAACTGAGGATGCATTTAACGCCCACATCAGGTGAGCATTATTGTCTTTGCCCCATTGACCCTAGGTACCAAATTCCGGATAAGGCCTTCGTTTTAAGGCAGGACAAAAAGGATGTTCAGCCTAGGCCACCTGCTCCACCATGCCGCTTTGGGTAGATCGAACCACCGCTTCCAGCGCAGAAATGTTGGCCACCATTTGTTCGTGGGGCACAGGGTAGGGGGCAACGCCTAAGGCCGCATCGGCAAACGCTTCTAAGTTGGACAGCACTGCGGGGTGAGGCGGAAACTCCTGGGTCACTTGGTCTTGGCCCCGAATGCAAGTGGTCATCAGCCAGCCGGTGGAATGTTCGGGATGGGTTTTGTCGCGCACCTCAACCCAACCCTTGCTGCCATATACCGCAAAACGGCCTACAAAAGGGGTGGCCAAAATGGCACTGATCAGGGCATGACCGCCCCGTCGGTAGGTGGCCAAAATGGCCAAAGTGTCGCCGTTGACCAAGGGGCTGCCCAATTGTTTGACGCTGGCATACACCGATTCTGCTGGGCCGAACACACCAATGGACAAATCCAGCAAATGGATGCCGGTGGCCGTCATGGGGCCGGCCGGGGCTTCGGCTGCGGACAAGCGCCAGTTGTCAGAGGCCAGCTGTAAAAACTTGTCTTGGCTGAAGTTGGCTTCCATTTGTAATGGTGTGCCTAAAGCGCCTGTTTGAATCAGCTGCATTGCGGCCATCACCGGTGGCTCAAACCGGCGCTCATGCCCCACGCCTAAAGCCAAGCCGCGGGACTGAACCGCCTCAATGGCGGCCAAGGCGTCGGCACGGTTGAGCGTGAGAGGTTTTTCGCAAAACACGTGTTTGCCGGCTTGAGCCACTTGCACGATTTGGGCTGCATGCAAGGTGTGCGGTGTGCACAAAATCACGGCGTCCACGTTGGGGCTGGCCAGCACGTCTTCCAAGCTGTTTGAAAACGGAGCCCCAATGCTTTGCGCAAATGCCTGGCCCGCTTCGGAGTGCAGGTCGGTGACGGCACTGAGCACCATATTGCGTGCCGATTTCAAATAGTGGGCAATGGTTTTGCCCCACCAGCCCAGTCCAATGACCGCCACACGGAGTGGCGCAGTGGGGGAAAGCGTATTGGACGAAGGTTGAAGCGACATAAAAAAAGCAAATTGGTCTAATGAAAAGGGAGTTGAAATTTTAGGGTTCTAACCAAAGTAGATCTACAAGGGTTGACCTCTATAGATTTGACAGCCTATCCCTCGCACAATCAGCTCCCATTTTGTTGTCGGAGCCTTCCCATGAACTCTTCTAGGATTTCAGTCATACGCCCAACTTTTTCTAAATCGTATCGGTGTTTGCCGCTAGCCCTTGTCTGTTGCTTCTTGGCTTGGACAGCTTGGGCACAAGCTCAAGCCCCATCCTCCAGTGCGGGGCAGGCGGCCGCGTTTCCTGCCCAAGGCAAAACCATCAAGTTCATGGTGCCCATTACCCCCGGGGGCAGTAACGATGTGATGGCCCGCATCATTGCGCAAAAACTCACCGACATGTGGAGCGCCCCCGTGGTGGTGGAAAACCGCCCAG
>DDPM01000151.1:10280-15399 GCA_002342165.1 Hylemonella sp. UBA2468 | reverse complement strand
TGGCCCAAGACGTGGCCGCCTTTGTGGGCGCGCCCATGGACCGCTGGCAAGCCGATGGCAACGTACAGTCCATTGCCCCTTACCAGCATTTGATGCAGCGCGTGACCCCCGAGCAGCTGGATGCTCTGTTTGAGCCGCCCGCTGCCAGCGCACCCGCAAGCGAATCCGTGCCTTCTATTTCCGCTCCATCGCCAGCCGCCCTTTTGCGTGGCGGCGAGGCCATTGCGCCCACCATTTCCATAGACGACTTTGCCAAGGTGGACCTGCGCATTGCCAAAATTGTGCAGTGCGAAGCGGTGGCGGGCTCCACCAAGCTGCTGCGCCTGACCCTAGATGTGGGCGAAACCGACGACCAAGGCCAGCCTAAGCTGCGCAATGTGTTCAGCGGAATTGCCAGCATGTACCAACCCGAACAACTGGTGGGCCTGCTCACGGTTCTGGTGGCCAACTTAGCGCCCCGCAAGATGAAGTTTGGCGTATCAGAGGGCATGGTGTTGGCTGCCAGCCACCATGACGAATCGGCTCAGCCCGGCATTTTTGTGTTGACCCCTTGGCCCGGCGCACAGCCAGGCATGCGCATCCACTAGGCAGCCACCCTCCATGCACTTCAAGCCCAAGTTGCTGGAGAGCTTGCAGGGTTACACGCGACAACATTTTGTAAGCGACTTGAGCGCTGGCGCCACAGTGGGCGTGGTGGCGCTGCCTTTGGCGATGGCGTTTGCCATGGCCAGCGGGCTCAAGCCCGAGGCGGGGCTGTTTACTGCCATCATTGCCGGTTTCTTAATTTCTGCACTGGGCGGCACGCATCTGCAAATTGGCGGGCCGGCCGGGGCATTTATTGTCATTGTGTATGGCATTGTGGAGCGCTATGGCGTGGCCAACCTCATCATTGCTACCGCCTTGTCCGGCGTCATGCTGTTTGTGATGGGCATGCTCAAACTGGGCACGCTGGTGCGGTTTATTCCAGTGGCGGTGATTATTGGCTTTACCAACGGTATAGCGGTGCTGATTGCACTCTCGCAGGTCAAGGATTTTTTGGGCTTGCGCCTCACCAACATGCCTGCCCAATTTTCCGGCATGCTTCAAGCCCTAGTGCAGGCGCTGCCTACCTTGAATTGGCAAGCGCTGGGCTTGGCTGCTGCATCGCTGGCCTTGCTGGTGTTTTGGCGGCAAGTGTTGGGTTACATAGTGCGCATCAGCCGCAGCCAGCGCACCACCAAGTTCATATCAGCGCTACCGGGTTCGGTGGTGGTTCTGGTGCTGGCCCCAATGGCCGTCCACCTTTTGGGCCTGAATGTGGACACCATAGGCAGCCGGTTTGGCGGGATCCCCAGTGAATTGCCCCAGTTCCAGTGGCCCAGCTTCAACCACGACACCCTAGCCCTGCTGATCCTTCCGGCCACCACTCTGGCTTTGCTGGGGGCTATTGAATCTTTGTTGTGCGCGCGGGTGGCCGACGGCATGAGTGGCAGCACCGGTCCTGACAAGCACGACCCCAACCAAGAACTCATGGCGCAAGGCATTGCCAATGTGGTCACGCCGTTTTTTGGTGGTATGCCCGCCACCGGCACCATTGCCCGTACGGTCACCAATATCAAAAGCGGTGCGGTGTCGCCAGTGGCGGGGATGGTGCATGCGTTGGCATTGGTGCTCATCATGCTGCTGGCAGCGCCCTTGGCTCAGCATGTGCCGCTGGCCACTCTGGCCGCCATTTTGATGTTTGTAGCGTGGAACATGGGCGAGTGGCGCCAGTTTGTGCAGCTCAAGCAGTACCGCATGCCCTACCGCATCACCCTGATGGCGGTGTTTTTGCTCACCGTGGTGGTGGACTTGACGGTGGCGGTGCAAGTGGGGCTGCTGGCGGCCTGCGTGACCTTCATTTATCGAATTTCCAGCTTGTCGAGGGTAGAGCCTGTGGTGGCACACGACCATCCTGAGCTTTCTGGCTTAGAGACCCAAGTGGTTGGCTACCGCTTGTATGGTGCTTTGTTTTTTGGGGCGGTGACCCTGATGGAAGACATCAGCACACAGCTTCCCAGCCGCGCGCTGGTGCTGGACCTTAAAAATGTGATTTACATGGACTCGTCAGGCACCGACGCCCTCAAAGAGCTGGCCCAACAGTGCGAGCGCCAACAGGTACATGTGGTGGTATGTGGCCTGCAACACCAGCCGCTGGACATTGCCCAGCGCAGCGGCCTGCTGGAGCACCTGCCCGCCGAAGACTTCTCTGCCGACTTGCACCACGGCCTGCTGCGGGGACGAGAAATTGCGCAATCTAGCGCCAACCCCGGCTCCACAACCTAGCCCGTAAAATGCGGCACGCCTCCTAACCAAGGATATTTATGCACTTCTTCCGCCGACCCGACTACCAGTCCGAAACCACTCAGTTTATTGACCAGCTCAAAGCCAGCAAGCCCGATTTAGAGGCCCGCCAGCGCCAAGGCCGAGAGCTGTTGTGGGACAAGCATTTGGTGAGCAGCGAACAGGCAGAATTTCAGGCTGCCAAAGTGGCGCAAAAACCCTACGTTTACCTGACCGAAAACACCTAAGCCCTTGGCCACCCGCGATCACGTCTCGCTGGAAGACTCGGCCCCTTCCGTCCCCGTGGTTCTGCCTGAAGTGGTGGATCAGGTGGCCTTGGCGCGCCTGTACGGTGAGCCCCTGTTTGCGCTGCCGCAAGACCTGTACATACCGCCCGACGCGCTCGAGATTTTTCTAGAGGCTTTTGAAGGCCCGCTGGACTTGCTGCTGTATTTGATCCGCAAGCAAAACTTCAATATTTTGGATATTCCCATGGCGGCGGTGACCCGCCAGTACCTGGTGTACGTGGAAGAAATCCGCACCCGCAACCTTGAACTTGCGGCCGAGTACTTGCTCATGGCGGCCATGCTGATTGAAATCAAATCGCGCATGCTGTTGCCGCCCAAAAAGACGGCAGGGGGCGAAGAGGCCGAGGACCCTCGCGCCGAGTTGGTGCGCCGTCTGCTGGAATATGAGCAAATCAAGCTGGCTGCCGCCCAGCTGGGCAACGTACCGCAATACGGCCGCGACTTTTTAAAAGCGCAGGTGTACATCGAGCAGTCGCTTACGCCGCGTTTTCCAGATGTGCATGTGGTGGATCTGCAAGAGGCCTGGGCCGACATTCTCAAACGCGCCAAACTGGTGCAACACCACCGCATCACCCGAGAAGAGTTGTCGGTTCGGGAGCACATGAGCATTGTGTTGCGCCATTTGCAGGGCCGCAAGTTTGTGGAATTTGCCGACCTGTTTGACCCAACCCAAGGCACACCCGTGCTGGTCGTGACCTTTATTGCGCTGCTGGAGTTGGCTAAAGAAACCCTGATTGACATCACCCAAGCCGAAGCCTTTGCGCCCATTTATGTGCGCCTGGCTTATGCGCCGGTTTAGCCTTATTCAGGCCTACCCCGGTGCTGCGTTCACCGCCCACATTTGAAACGTGACGATACATTCATCTCAACGTGTTGCAATCGTAGGGGCTGGTCCTGCGGGCCTGATGGCCGCAGAAATGCTCAGTGCTGCAGGCGCTCAAGTCCATATTTACGACGCTATGCCCTCTGCTGGCCGTAAGTTTTTGCTGGCGGGCTTGGGGGGACTCAATCTGACGCATGCAGAGCCGTTCGAAACATTCATCACCCGTTTTGGCACGCGCAGTTCGGCCTGCGGGGCTTGGCTCAAGGACTCTGATGCGGCGGCCATTCGTGCGTGGGTCAAAGGCCTGGGACTTGACACGTTTGTAGGCAGCTCGCAGCGCGTATTTCCCACAGACATGAAAGCCGCGCCGCTGTTGCGCGCCTGGTTACACCGCTTGCGCCACCCCACGCATGGGCAGCCCGTGACCTTTCACATGCGCCACCGTTGGCATGGTGCACTGAAGCGTGATGTCAACACAGAAGGCGATGCACCCACATTCACGCTGCAATTTGACTCCCCCCAAGGCCCACAAACGGTGCAAGCCGATGCGGTGTTGTTGGCGTTGGGCGGCGGCAGCTGGGCCAAAGTGGGCTCGGACGGCGCATGGCAGCCTTGGTTGCGCAACTTAGGCCTCAATGTGTCGCCCCTTCGACCATCCAACTGCGGTTTTGATGTGCAAGGCCCCAATGGCGCCAATGGCACCACTGGTTGGAGCAGCCACTTGTCAAGCCAGTTTGCAGGCGCACCTCTCAAATCGGTGGTCTTGTCATTCACCGACAGCCACGGACGCAGCTTTAGCCGACGCGGGGAGTTTGTGGTGACAAGCACGGGCATCGAGGGCAGTTTGGTCTATGCGGTTTCGGCTTGGCTTCGAGATGAAATTGAACGCCATGGCCACGCCACCTTGCATCTCAATCTCAAACCCGACTTCACACCCGAGCGTGTGCAAGCCGAGGTGGCGCACCCTCGCGGCGCTCGGTCGCTCAGCAGCCATTTGAAAAGTCGCCTGAACCTCACACCTCTGCACATGGCCTTGCTGCATGAAGTGCTGAGCAAAGAAGCCCTGCATGACCCTTACCTGTTGGCCGTGGCCATCCAGCACCTGCCCATCACACTCGCAGCGCCTCGCCCGCTGGATGAAGCCATCAGCAGCGCTGGCGGCGTTCGCTTGGAAGACCTCAACTCCGATTTGATGGTCAAGTCGCTACCAGGCCTGTTTGTCGCCGGCGAAATGCTGGACTGGGAAGCCCCCACGGGGGGCTATTTGCTGAGCGCTTGTTTGGCTAGCGGCCGCTTGGCAGGCCTTGGCGCTGCCAAGCAAATGTTAGGTGAGGCTACATTGGGTAAGTCTGCTTTGGGGCAACTATGATGGCAGGGTCGCTTTGTTATCAGTTTTTGAGCTCATGTTTCGCACCCTTCTGAAATCCAAAATTCACCGCGCCACGGTGACCCAGTGTGAACTGCACTACGAAGGCTCTTGCGCCATTGATGAAAATCTGATGGAAGCTGCCCAAATTTGTGAACACGAGCAAATTCACATTTGGAACATCAACAATGGCGAACGTTTGGTCACCTACGCCATCAAAGGCGAACGCGGTACCGGCATGATTTCGGTCAACGGCTCCGCGGCTCTCAAAGCCACGGTTGGCGACCTTGTGATCATTGCGGCTTTTGCCCAAGTCCATGA
>DDPM01000151.1:6243-10150 GCA_002342165.1 Hylemonella sp. UBA2468 | reverse complement strand
AAAAAGAATGCATCAAATAATGTGTTTTTTTAAGTGTTAAATATGTCCATTACTCAAACCATATTTGCTCGTAATACAGTCAGCATGACGGACCTGCGGCGAGATCCCTCCGGGGTCATTGAGGTGGCGAACTTGTCACCTGTTGCCGTGTTGAACCACAACAAACCTGCAGCCTATTTGATTTCTGCTGCAGCCTATGAAGACATGCTGGACCAATTGGAAGATGCAGCACTAGCCAAAGTTGTCAAAGCCCGTGCTGGCGGCAAAACAGTCCAGGTGAAACTTGAAGACCTATACCCTTGAGTTTCATGAGCTTGCACTCAAGGAATGGAACAAACTAGACGGCTCAATCAAGTCGCAGCTCCATAAAGCATTGGCCAAAAGACTTCAAGCGCCACACGTGCCGTCAGCCCGGCTCCGCGGCGACTTACAAAACACCTACAAAATCAAGCTGCGTGATGTGGGTTACAGGCTGGTTTACGAGACGATTGACCAAAGACTGGTCGTGCTGGTCATTGCTATTGGCAAACGTGAACACGATGAGGCTAACCAGAGCGCCATCAGGCGCACTATTTAAGTGACATTGCTGTGCCCGTACTCCATTTAGACCTTTGACGCCCCATATGCCTTTTTCACATTAAAAACTGATCCAATAAGAACTCATGACCCAAACCATCACCCTCCACCGCCCAGCGACCCGCCCTAGAGCTGCAGCAACTGCTCAGGCACTGCGCTGGCAGGTTGCCGACATTGAGGCGCTGTTTCATCTGCCGTTTCCAGAGCTGTTGTTTCGGGCGCAAGCGGTGCATCGGGAGCACTTTGACCCGGCTCAAGTGGAGTTGGCCACTTTGCTTTCCGTTAAAACCGGCGGCTGCCCTGAAGACTGTGGTTACTGCCCGCAATCAGCGTCTTACGACACGGGCGTTAAAGCCACCAAGCTGATGGCGCTACAAGAGGTGTTGTTTGCGGCCAAGCAAGCCCAGGCTGCGGGCGCTACGCGCTTTTGCATGGGTGCGGCGTGGCGCGCCCCTAAAGACCGCGATATTGAACAAATTGCAGAGCTGGTCACCGCGGTTAAAGGCTTGGGTCTAGAAACCTGCGCCACCCTTGGCATGTTGGAAGACGGCCACGCCCAAACTCTGCGTAATGCGGGCTTGGACTACTACAACCACAACTTAGACACCTCGCCCGACTTTTATGGCGACATCATCAGCACCCGCGACTACCAAGAACGCCTTGACACGCTTGAGCGCGTCCGGCAAGCGGGCGTTAAGGTATGCAGCGGTGGCATTGTGGGCATGGGTGAATCCACCACCCAGCGTGCTGGACTCATTGCCGAACTGGCCAACCTGGATCCCTACCCCGAATCGGTGCCTATCAATAACCTCGTGCGCGTAGAAGGCACGCCACTTGCCAACCAAGCGCCATTGGACCCGTTTGACTTTGTGAGAACCATTGCAGTAGCACGCATCACCATGCCCAAAGCCCGCGTGCGTCTCTCTGCTGGCCGCCAACAAATGGGCGACGCCATTCAGGCGCTGTGCTTTTTGGCGGGTGCCAATTCCATTTTTTATGGCGACAAACTCTTGGTCACGGGCAACCCCGACACCCAGGCCGACGTAGATCTGCTCACCCGCTTAGGTATGACCTCAGGGCAACCCCATGTCTGACAACACCGCCAGCCCCTACGGCACGCTGCCCCCCGCCAGCGCGCCTGCCACCCGTAAGCCTGTGAGCTTGCCCCGCCTGATGGAAATGCACAGCCGCGGCGAAAAAATAGCCATGCTCACCGCTTACGACGCCACCTTTGCCGCGGTGGCCGATGCGGCTGGCGTCGACTGCATTTTGGTGGGTGACTCTTTAGGCATGGTTTGCCAAGGCCTGCCCAGCACCGTAGGCGTTTCGCTGGACACCATGCGCTACCACGTAGAAAGCGTCACACGTGGCGTGCGGCGGGTGCAGGGCACCGCCTGGATCATTGGCGACATGCCGTTTGGCACCTTTCACGAATCGCCCGAACAAGCTTTTCGCAATGCCTCGGTGCTCATGCAGGCGGGTGCGCACATGGTCAAAATTGAAGGCGGCGGCTGGACTACTGACACCGTAAGGTTTTTGGTGGAGCGGGGCATTCCGGTATGCGGGCACTTGGGCCTAACCCCACAAACCGTGCACGCCCTAGGCGGCTACCGCGTGCAAGGCAAAACCCCAGACGACGCCAACGCCCTTCAAAACCACGCCCTTGAACTGCAACAAGCCGGTGCCAGCTTGCTGGTGCTGGAGATGGTGCCCGCACAACTTTCAGCACACATTACACAAGCTCTGCCCAACTGCCCCACGATTGGCATAGGCGCTGGTGTAAATACTGCCGGGCAAGTGCTGGTGATGCACGACATGCTGGGCGTGAACCTCGGCAAAATGCCTAAATTTGTGCACAACTTCATGGCTCAGGCCGACAGCGTGCGCGGCGCCATGGAGGCGTTTGTAACCGCAGTGAAGCAAGGCAACTTTCCCGACAACGCACTTCACGCCTGGTGACCATGCGGGTCGTACACACCCTAGCCGAGCTGCGCTCGCATTTAAATGCCTACAGCAGACCAGCTTTGGTACCCACCATGGGCAACCTGCACGAGGGGCATTTGGCCTTGGTGCGTCAGGCCAAACCCTTGGGCGACGTCACCGTGGCCAGCATATTTGTCAACCGCTTGCAATTTGCGCCGCACGAAGACTTTGACCGATACCCCCGCACCCTAGAGGCAGACTGCACTCAACTCCAGGCCGCCGGTTGCGATGTGGTGTTTGCCCCATCCGAGGCCGAGTTGTACCCCGAGCCCCAAGGCTACAAAGTCAGCCCACCTGCAGACCTTGCCGACCTTTTAGAGGGACACTTCAGGCCCGGGTTTTTTACCGGTGTGTGCACCGTGGTGCTCAAGCTGTTTCATATGGTGCAGCCCAGCGCGGCCGTGTTTGGCAAAAAAGACTACCAACAGCTCATGGTGATCAAGCGCATGGTGAGACAGCTGGCCCTGCCCATTGAAATTCATGGCGGCGAAACGCTGCGCGCCGCCGATGGTCTGGCCTTGTCCTCGCGCAATGGCTACCTATCGCCCAGCGAACGCACCCAAGCCGTGCAACTGAACCAAGCCTTGCAAAACATGGCGCACAGCATCAACACGCTGCAACTCACACCTGGCGATTTACCGGCGCTGGAGGCCAATGCCACACAGCAGCTGACCCAACTGGGCTGGCAGGTGGACTACCTGACCGTGCGCCGTCAGCAAGATTTGGCGCCACCTTTGACTTTGGTCTCCACTCCCTTGGTGTTGCTGGGTGCTGCCCGCCTGGGCAAAACGCGTCTCATAGACAACATCGAGACCTAGAGCACAAAAAGAGTTTAAATAATTTCTTGCATTTCCAAAAATCAGTACTAAACTGTTTATACCGTTTCACAATGGAACGGATTAGGAGGTGTGAAATGACTTTCAAGCAACTTCAACTTGATGTCGCGGCCTTGGTACACGGTTTGTTCGTGGGCAAGGGTGAGTTAGTGGCACGTGAGGACTACCGTTCAGTACCCACCGAACGTGTGGGCATGTTTGCGGCCGCCTATTTGTCTAGCCAGTACTGGACTCACTGATTGGTGTAAAGCCAACCTCTCAAACAAACGGGGCTTTGAGCCCCGTTTGTTTTTTTAGCGTCTTTGCAAAATTTCGAGCTGCGGACGCGCACCATCGGCTTTGCCGGTAATGGGCGGCTTGGGCAGGCGGGCCTCGCCAGGTTCAATTTCAAAGTGATGTTCCATGGAGTACCAAGGACCGGTCACATCGGCCTCGGGGGCGGGCTCATGCTCGTGCAGCACGTACTGGCCAATCAGCGCCTGGGTAACGCCAAATTGAACATCGGTTTCCAA
>DDPM01000151.1:5987-6172 GCA_002342165.1 Hylemonella sp. UBA2468 | reverse complement strand
GGGCCTTGCACCGGTATGGGGTAGCCCGCGGGCTTGATGCTTCTGAAAGACACCATGCCTTGGGCATCGGTCGTGAACTGGCCACGCAGGTTCATGTTGGCTTGTCCGGGGTCTTGGTTTTCGTAAAAACCTTCAGCAGAGGCCTGCCACACATCCACCAGGGCGCCACTCACGGCCTTGCCGGT
>DDPM01000151.1:0-5914 GCA_002342165.1 Hylemonella sp. UBA2468 | reverse complement strand
CGCCAAAAAGGGCCCATAAGGTTGGCGGTGGTTTCGGTTTGGCCGTTGTTGCCGTTGTTCAGCAAGCACACCAAGGCCGACACGCCCAAGGAGCCTGCGGCCAACACCACTTCGTTGTGCGATTCAGTGGTGGCCTGCCCAAGCTTGGCGATATAGCCACACACCTGATGAAACTCTATTTCGGTCAACTTGGCGTCGCGGGCAAAGCCGTGCAGATGGTTGACTGCAGCGGTCATGATTTCGCGAAAGCGAGGGCTCTCTGCGCGTTGGATTTCGGCCAGAACGGCTTGTGTGACGTCGGCTTGGGATTTGATGATCATGACAAAAGCTCTTGAAGTTGGTTTTTCAACTGTACAAACCCAGAGTTAAATGCTTGGATTTCCTTTGCGTCCGCATGCTTCTCCAACTTTGCAGCCAAGTGATAGGCATCCGACTCTGGCCAAATGTACGACACACTGCCTTTGATGCCGTGAACTTTAATGGCTACGGTGTTCCAGTCGTCTTGAGCCATGGCTTGATCGATTTCATTTAAATTTAATGGCGCTTGTTCCTTGAAGGCGAGCCACATTTTTTCTTGCAAGCTTGATTTCACTGGGGGCGGGGCTACTTCGACCACAAGGTTTGGGGTGGACTTGCTTGCGAGTTCTTCTGGAAGTGGCGCCAAAAGAGCATCCAGAGATGTCAAATCAGGCATCTCATCAATGACGCGCTGAAGCGCCTCAAACAAAAGTAGCTCCTGAACAGGCTTGGTTAAAAATTCATTCATGCCAGCGGCCATGAACTGAGCACGATCTTGTTCACTCGCATTAGCGGTCAGGGCAATGATGTGAACCTCAGGGTTCTTCACTTGCCAAAGTTGACCGTTCTCATCGCTCCATTGACCTAGGCGTATGTGACGAGATGCCTCAAGCCCGTCCATGATGGGCATGCGGCCGTCCATCAACACCACATCAAAGTTTTGCTCAGATAGAGCCTTTAACGCCAACTGACCGTGATCCACCACGGTCACCTGATGACCCATTTCCTCAAGAATAGAACGAATGATGATCTGGTTTGTTTGTGCGTCCTCCGCAACCAGCACTCTTAACGAACGTAGGTGGCGTTTGATTTCAAATGCCTGCTCCTGGGGCGGCTTTTGACCAATAGGGAGCGACAACTTAAACCAAAAGGTGCTACCGGAACCCAATGTACTGGTGACACCAATGGTGCCTCCCATCAGCTCCACCAACTGCTTGCAAATGGCCAAGCCAAGACCTGTGCCTCCAAACTTGCGACTGNNTGTTCAAATTTTTGGAACATTCGCCCCAACGCCTCAGGCTGCATCCCAATGCCCGTGTCGATGACTTCAAAGTGAAGTTGCGCTGTATTTGAAACAGAGTCCACCGCCAAGGAACTCACCCTGACCGTGATACCCCCTGTGTCAGTGAATTTGATGGCATTTCCCACCAAATTGATCAACACCTGCCTCAATCGAGTCGGATCGCCCACCAAGTAATGTGGCAATGAAGAATCGACTTCAAGATTCAAAAAAATACTTTTCTGACGTGCACGTTCCGATTGCAAACTCAGCGCGTCCTCTAAGGTCAAGAGGAGTTCGAAGTCCATAATTTCAAGCTTGAACTTACCCGCCTCTATTTTGCTGACGTCCAACAAGTCGTTCACAATCGCCAAAAGTGAGGATGCATTTTTTTGAGCCAAGCTGATTTTTTCCCGAACACTTGGGCCAATTTGCTCGCGTAAAACCAGTCCCAAAATACCAATTACACCGGCCATAGGGGTTCGCAGCTCATGGCTCATCAAAGCCAAAAACTCACTCTTGGTTTTGGAAGCATCTTCAGCAATGGCACGATCTTTCAGCAATTGCTTTTCGTACTCATTCATTTGAGCGTTCAGGTCTTTGAGCTTTGAAACCGACTGCTCCAGCTCTAATTTCGCTGATACCGCACGTTGCCTGAGTTCGTTTACCTGATTAAATCTACCACCCACTACGACCGCCAAAATCAACAATTGAGCGCCCAAACCGATACGCGTGGTCCACTCAAGCCATGGCATGTAGTCCAAAAGTCCCACCTGCAACGCCATAAAGGGCAAATATCCACCGATCAGGAACAGCCAAGAAACTAAAAACGGCTTTGCAATTGGGTGCTGCAAAGAAATGCCCTTGTAAAGATAAAAGGCCACTGCGACAAACCAAACGACCAGCAAGCCATAGTTGAGCCAGTGCCACTCGTCTGCAAACAAAAAGCACACCCAACTTCCCAAAAGAACAGGGGCCATGCTCAGTAGATAGCGCCTGTCCATCCATTTGGAGCCCTCTGTTTTCAGGAATGAAAATAAAACCCATTGCAATATCGGAAGTGCAATGGCCATCAAGTAATGAGACCAAAACTCATTCCACTCTGGATGCCTGGGCCAAAAATACTGCTCTGGTATTCCAGAAGGCACCAGAGCGGTAAAACCCGCAACCAATGCGTAACCTGAATACGACAGCCAAAGTCCGTCGCCATTGACGGCGTAAGTGATCAGATTAAAGAGCATCAGGGCCAACAACAAACCAATGAATACCCCATCAAACAAAGCCACTTGAAAAGAGTGCTCCGCATACTCCAACGGCTCCATCACATAAACCGGAAAAATCATGGAGCGCTGCGCCTCAACACGAAACAGCAATTCGAGCCGACCTAAAGCATCCGTGGTGAGCTGATAGACAAATTCACGATCCCTAATGCTCCTGGCATGAAAGGGGAATTCCAGGCCTGAAGTCCCCAGCTCATGAAAAATTGGGGGCTGAGTGACATCCAGAGGCACATCCACTTGAATAGCACGGACGCTATTCAATCTTCGATTGGCAACACGGACCACCTTTTTAGAGTTGGGGTGTTCGGTTTGAAGGTGAACTCGAATCCAGACAGGGCGGGTCTGGTTTCCCAGATGATTGGAGGTCATGGGCCTCCAATTGAGAGATGAGACGTCCGTAATGTTGTTTCCGTCAGCCAAATCGCCTACAGCAAACTCGGCCACCAGTGTGTTGCCGACAGGATCCAAGCTGTTTTGGGCAAAACAAATCGAGCAGGCGGCACAAATGATCACACCGCACAAAACTCTAAAAGTTTTCTGGATCCCAACCCTATGCCTGAAAAGATCCAACATACAGAGCACGTTCATTCAAAGCGAGGTGTTTTGGTAGTGCACTTGCTGAATGATTTCCCCCAGAGAGTCCACCATATCTTCATAGCTTGATGCTTCGGACTTGACAAAAGCCAAAAGGGCCGCGGCACGCCACATCCCTAACGTGGTACACCCCAAACGGATAGGCTCGCATTTATCTTTGATTTTTTTCAACTCGCCATCATTGAGATTGTGAAGTTCACCCATCAAGTGATGGACTTGACCCGAAAGACCAGACAAATAGGCCTTATAACGTTCGAGGCTGAGTTTGAGTCGTGTCATGGTTTCAGCGGGCGACTCAATAGATTTATGGCGCGCAAGGTTCAAAGCCTTGGACATTCTTGTTTTGGCATCGTCATGGGCAAAGGGTTTCACAATAAAACCGCTAACACCAGATGCCACCGCTTTTTTAATGGTTTCCGCATCATTGGCTGAAGAAATCAACACAAAGGGAAGGTCTTTGGTTTCAGATTTGGCTCTAACTTTCTCCAACAGTTCCAAACCGGAAATACCAGGCATCCGAATGTCACAGCAAATCAGCATGGGCGGAACACCCTTACCCTGCAAAGCCCTCCATGCATCATCTCCGCTTTCGTACTCCACCAAATCAAACACATCACCCCCCACAGAGTTGATTGCGTCAATCAAAGCCATACGGGAAATCAAATCGTCATCGACTACAAAAATTTTCAAAGCTGCACCTTAAAAGTTCATCGGGTTTGCGCTATGGCCTCATGCCGGTAGCCACGGTAGATTGGCTGATTTGCACTCCGCGCCCCCTGTCTTTGTTCTTGATGAACAAATAATCCGAGCCTCTTTCATGACCAGCCTGCTCGACTACTCCATATTGAGGGGATTGGGGGAGCTCTTTTTCAACTGCTGTTTTGACATCCTTGAACACACTGGCTCCATTTGCCCAACCGTTGACCTCTCTGATTTTATGAATCAAATTCCAAGCAAACACCGATTGCCCATCTTTTCCGGTGTCCGCAACGGGTTCATCGTTGCCAGAGGTCATCACAGTCACAGCACGCCGTTGTGTGTAGTCCAACAAGTTGTTGGGCAGCTGCTCTGCTGGCATCTGTGGGTCCGGCACCAGGCGCCCGGAATAACAACTGTCTGAAACCACGGCAATCTGTTTGCTCAGGGCCCGAGTCAGCAGTCGGTTCACATCCGAATTGGCGACCCAACCACGTGGGTCGTCGGCCTTGCCGTCTCTAGGGATCCAAAATCCAACGTCATAGCTTTCAACAGTTTCGCCATGTCCGGCGTAGTACACCAGCAAGCTGTCGTTTTCTTGTAGCTCGCTAACCACCTTGTTGAGGGTTTTAAAAACATCGCTCTTTCGGGCGTTGTACAGCATTTGAACTTCATACCCCAGCTGATTGAGCATCAAATTTTTGACGCCATTCACATCGGGTATGGCACCAGTGAGCTGCGGAATGTCAGGGTCATCGTACTGATTGATACCTATCAATACGGCGACTCTGCGGGGCGATACACTGGCCGAGGCCAATCGAGGAATGTTGTCAGGGTTAAACAAGCATTGACCAGTCGCCATTTCTGCGGCATTGCTGCAATCGGGAATGTCCGAGAGCTTTGGCGTGCGGCCCAGCTGAGTGTTGGAACTTCTGAATAAGGCCTTTTTAAAGGACGCTCTTTGCTGAAGCGCTTGGCTCAGCTGGGTTGGCGACATGTCCGTCACAGGTAAAACCCTGAAGTAGGTTTTAGACATGTCGGTCACGACATACTTGTGAGCCGGCACCTCCCCATTTTGTGCACTGGGCATCAGCGTCTTCCCCGTTTCTGAAACGACCTGTGGGTTACCCAACACACTCAAATTTGAGAGATTCAAAATCGCTGCGGAAGAACCCGTGAATTTGGCCATCACCGTTGTTACGGGCTCTTGCCGTATCACAACGCCAACCGGAACGGCCATTGGGCGACTTGTATCCGGATTGGCTGTCGCAGTGCCGGCGTTCACAGCATTACTTGAGGGTTGCGACCCAGGTGAAGACGTAGTAGATAGAGTATTAGCAGGCTGCGTACTAGACTGTGTACTCGACTGTGTACTCGACTGTGTGCTCGACTGCGAGCCGGATTGGGTACTGTTGGATTGAGGGGCTGTGTTGACATTGCTCAACCCCGCTGTCGTGACAGTTTCAGAAACAGAACCCACTGCCGCTGCAGGCAGCGCATTTGAGGCAACCACTTGAACCACCGAAATTTCCTGAGGTGGTAATGAAGGCGTGTTGACCACGGGCGCAGGAGGCTGTGGCGAAGTGATCAAAGTGCTGGTGGAGATGGGCGTCGTCTGTAAAGTGCGATTGACCACATCAGTAGTTTGTGAATTAGTCAATGGAGAAATGGAGAAACGACCCGCAAGAAACAAGTTATCCGAAAATCCCCAACTCGATACGCCTGAATCCTTGTTGAGGCTTGCAAAGCTACCCGAAATGCCGGGCGCATCCAAAAAATTTATGTTGTCACCAACACGCGGTTTGTATCCATTAAGTTGCACAAGGTTGAGTTGCCCGCCTAAACCTAATTGACCTGTAACCTGAATGGCATCCATGTTTTTGCTTCCTGCACCAGCGATTTCAATGCGTGTCGTGGTGCCTGCGCCTAGACTTAAATTGCCATTAAAAATAAGCTTGCCTGGTGAAAATCCTGGTGATAGCAACCCACCGACAAAAGTTGTATCACCTACAACACTGCCCACCCCAGACAACGCACCTCCGTTAAA
>DDPM01000087.1 GCA_002342165.1 Hylemonella sp. UBA2468 | reverse complement strand
AAGCACGGCCGCCTTGAATTTTGACAGCCAGCACGTCCACATCACGGTCATCGGTACTTTCAATAGACTGCTGATGCAGCACATTAGACAAAGCGGACATTTGGTCGCGTACCCCTGCGGCTCGTTCGAATTCCATTGCCTCTGAGTGCGCCATCATGCGTTGCTCTAGGTCTGAAAGTACCAACTGTTCGCGCCCTTCCAAAAAAGCGCGGGCGTGCTCTAAGTCCTGAGCGTACTCGGCTTCAGATACCAGCCCCACACAAGGCCCTGAGCATCTTTTGATTTGGTACATCAAGCACGGGCGCGTGCGGTGGGAAAACACCGTGTCTTCGCAGGTGCGCAGGCGAAATACTTTTTGCAAAAGTTCTATGGCCTCTTTAACCGACCATGCATTGGGATAGGGGCCATAGTAGTGGTGCTTTTTATCCACAGCGCCACGGTAATACGACAGGCGCGCCCAGCCGTCGGAAGAAATTTTGAGATATGGGTAGCTTTTGTCATCCCGAAACAAAATGTTGTAGCGGGGGTTGAGACTTTTAATGAGGTTATTTTCAAGAATGAGCGCCTCGGCCTCTGAACGCACCACCGTGGTTTCTAAGGCGCAAATCTTGCGCACCATATGCCCAATGCGCGTACCGTCATGCGTTTTTTGGAAATAGCTCGACACCCTTTTTTTTAGATTGTTGGCCTTGCCCACATACAAGACGCCGCCTTGTGCATCTATGTAACGGTACACCCCAGGCAAGCCTGGCAAAGATGCCACTTGCGCCAACAACGCGGCGGAGTGCACTGGATCATCTGCTGAGGGCTCGGGTTCGGAACTCATGAACCGTATTGTGGACAATCATTTGAAGGAACCCGAGCTTTGATCCCACAACGTCCCATTCAACTTTCGCAAACTCTGCCACCCCTACTTTGGGATGTGTTTTGCAAAGTCATTGACAATCATGGCGATTTGGGCGTGTGTTGGCGCCTGTCCAGCCAACTGGCAAGCTTGGGCCACCAAGTGCGCTTGTGGGTGGACCACCCCGAAGCTCTGAGTTGGATGGCACCCAAGGGCCACAGCGGGGTCACGGTTATGCCTTGGCAAGGGGCAGATGACTTCAACTTGGGACTTTTGAATACCCTGACCCGCGCGCACGTTTGGCTGGAAACCTTTGGCTGCGGCCTGCCGGATCACTTTGTAAGCCATGGGCGTCTTTCATCGACGCCAACAACGCATCCCCCCGTCTGGCTCAACCTAGAGTACTTGTCTGCAGAGCCCTACGTAGAACGCTCGCATCTGCTGCCTTCGCCCATCAGCTGTGGTGCAGGACAAGGCTTGACCCGCCGTTTTTTTTACCCGGGCTTCACGCCCCGCACCGGCGGGCTGCTGAAAGAGCCCGATCTGCAAACCAAGCAGAACCGTTTTAACCGAAACCCTTGGCTGGCTCACTGGGGCATAGAGCTCAAGCCACACGAGCGCGTGGTGAGCCTGTTTTGCTACGAACCCGTTGCCTTACCCCAACTGCTTGGAATGTTGTCTAGCCAAGGCCACACAGGCTTGCAAACGCCCACGCGCCTGCTGGTAACTTATGGCCGAGCAACGACGGCGACACGGGCCGCTTTACAAGCACCAGCGCTGCCTAAAAGCATGCGCATTTCGCCTGATTTGCAAATTATTTACCTTCCTGCCCTCTCCCAAACTGACTACGACCACTTGCTTTGGGCCAGCGACATCAACTTTGTGCGGGGGGAAGACTCTTGGGTGCGCGCCTTGTTAGCGGGCAAGCCCATGGTTTGGCAGGCTTACCCACAGGATGACACCGCGCACTTCGCCAAATTGGACGCGTTTTTAGACTGGAGCGACGCGCCGATGGATGTGCGGCACCTCCACCTGGCTTGGAACGACTTGGCAATGGGCACAGCATCCCCACCCTGGCACTTGCTGGATGTTCAGGGCGAAAGCCATCAGCGCTGGCTGGAATGGGTGAGTCAGGTCAAGGGCCGATTGATGGCGACAGAGGATTTGGTGACTCAGCTTTTGCGGGTAGTTCAAGCTGATGTGAAGTTAACGCTTCAACCGTAATCTGGTCAATGTTGATCAAACCTTGGCAAAAGATTTCAGCTGGTAAAAAACGATAAAATCAACTTCTATCTAGGGCCAGACGCTCTGTTTGGCCTTTATCTTTTCGGAAATCTTATGAAAATTGCTCAGGAAATTCGTGCAGGCAACGTGATCATGCACGGCAAGGACCCCATGGTGGTTCTCAAAACAGAATACAGCCGCGGCGGCCGCAATTCAGCCACTGTGCGCATGAAACTCAAAAGCCTGATTGCCAACTTTGGTACCGAAGTGGTGTTCAAGGCCGACGACAAAATGGACCAGATCATTCTGGACAAAAAAGACTGTACTTACTCTTACTTTGCCGACCCTATGTACGTGTGGATGGACACCGATTACAACCAGTATGAGGTGGAGTCTGAAAATATGGGCGATTCGCTCAATTACCTTGAAGAAGGCATGACCGCTGAGGTGGTGTTTTACGAAGGCAAGGCCATTTCTGTAGAGCTCCCTACCAGTGTGGAGCGAGAAATCACTTGGACCGAGCCCGCCGTAAAGGGCGACACCTCGGGCAAGGTGCTCAAGCCCGCCAAAATTGCGACAGGTTTTGAAATTGGCGTGCCTATTTTTGTGAACCAAGGTGACCGCGTGGAAATTGACACCCGCACCAACGAGTACCGCAAACGCGTTTAATTGATCGCTTTTAGTATTGGTCGAAAGTCCTTAAACCTTTTTCAATTTAAGCCCCTGAGGGAAGTTTCCTCTAGGGGCTTTTTCAATGGCCCATGAAAACCACCAACCGCAACCTGAACGAAAAAACCCTTGCAGACGCTTGGGCCGATTTGCAAGCCCATGCAGAATCTGGAGTACCGCTGGATGCCGCTGCTTATCGATTGGCATTTGCTGACCCAGAGTTTTTGCTGCGCCGCGAAACCCGAGGTATTCGATTTCAATTGGAGTTGCTCAAGCCCGATTTGGAGCAACAAGAGCAAGGGGTCAACTACACCATAGTGGTGTTTGGAAGTGCGCGGTTTTTATCCCCTGAAGCCGCACAGGCTCAGATGGATCAGGCCCAAGCCAATTCAGATACCGGCGCACTGATGAAAGCGCGACGTGACTTGCGTAACGCTGCCTATTACCAATCCGCACAAGAATTTGGCCGCATCGTAGCCGAGTNNCGACTTGCGAAATGCAGCCTACTACCAATCCGCACAAGAATTTGGCCGTATCGTGGCCGAGCACAGCAAAAGGCTGCCCGCACATGAGCAGCTGTTTATTTGTACGGGCGGTGGTCCGGGTGTGATGGAAGCCGCCAACCGGGGCGCCCACGAAGCGGGCGCGCTGAGCGTGGGGCTGAACATTGCCCTACCCCACGAGCAAAACCACAACCCTTACATCTCGCCGACCCTGTCCTTCAAGTTTCATTACTTTGCCCTGCGCAAAATGCATTTCATGATTCGGGCGAAAGCCTTGGTGGCTTTTCCCGGCGGATTTGGCACCTTGGATGAGTTGTTTGAAATTTTGACCCTGATCCAAACCCAAAAGGCCGAGCCTGTACCCGTGGTGCTGTTTGGCCGCGACTACTGGAGCCGTCTGATCAACTTTCCCATGCTGATGGAGGAAGGGTTGATTTCGCCGGAAGACTTAGAACTCTTTACCATGGTGGATACCCCACAAGCTGCCTGGAATACGATACAAAACTTTTACCGCTTGGGCGAAGCCGAACAGTTTTAATTTAGGCGCTTGGCTGGTTGAATTGGGTGGCCAAATTAGGTAGCCGAATGAGGTGGCCGCACCCCCCAAGCAATCCGGCTTCCAGAGCCCACCAGCACCGCTACGGACCAAAACACCACAGACACCCCCACGACGGCGCCCAGAGTGCCGAACAGCATGGGCATGACCACGCTGGAGCCATTGAGTGACATCAAGCGCAAACCCAGCGCCTCGCCATGGCGATGACTGGGCGTGATTTGGTGCAAAGTGCTCATGATCATGGGCTGCACCGTGCCCAAGACCAAGCCCAAGGTGGCAGAACACACACCCATAGCCAAAGCATTGGGCATGAGGGGGTAAATACTGAAAATCAACGCGGTACCCAGCATGGCACAAGACACCACCACCCACTCGCGCAGGTGGGCCACCAGCAAAGGCAGTAACAACCGTACCAATGTGGCTGACACTGCGAACACGCCTAGCAAGGTACCTATGGCCGAGGCGCTTAAGTCGCGCTCATGCCCCAATACCGGCACCACAAAGGTATGCACATCCCAGCACGAAGACAACAACCAATTCACGATCAACAAACGGCGCATCATGGGTTCGCGCAACAAATCAAACACTTTGCGGGGCCCCTGATTAGCAGGCTCGGCTTCATGGGCCGGGTCGGGGGTGTGGCGAATCCAGATCCAAGCAATGAGCGGCAGGGCCGCAAGCATTAAAAAAGCCACCTGAAAACCCACAGCATGCCCGACTTCAAAGCCTAACAAGGGTGCGCTGTAGTCAATCAACAACCCGGCCAGAACTGGACCCAGTACATTGGAAATGGAGGGGCCCAGAGACACCCAGCTGAATACGGTTTTAAGTTCAGTGGGGCTGGTGGCTATGCGGCCTGCTTGGCGCTGCAACGCAATTGCCGCTGCTCCCGTGGCGCCCCCCGTCATCAGGGCGGAGAGACACAACACCGGGAACACGGGAAACACCACGGCCAAACCAGCACCGATGCTGGCCAGCAACACCGACCAACCCACTGGGCGGCGTACACCGTGCCGGTCTGCATAACGCCCTGCAGGTATGGCTAAAAACACTTGGGTGAGCGCAAA
>DDPM01000080.1 GCA_002342165.1 Hylemonella sp. UBA2468 | reverse complement strand
GGGGGTTGTATGCAGCGTCACAAGCTAAAGCTGATCTGTTTAATTGTCGTATCGGCAGTTTCCTGGCCTTTTTCCACATTCGGCAAAGATGTCTTTCCCTCGAAACCGGTAAAGATCGTTGTCGGTTTTCCAGGCGGAAGCTCTACGGATGTCGCGGCACGAGTTCTTGCGCAACGCCTGGGGCAATCTTTGGGTCAGCAATTTATTGTGGACAACCGTCCTGGTGCTAGTAGCAATATTGCGGCACGTTCTGTAGTTACTGCTCCGGCTGATGGTTACACCATATTTATGGGCACTATCGCCAATACCATCAACGTGAGCCTGCAGCCAGGTACGTCAGTTGATCTATCAAAGGAATTGATGCCCGTTTCCATGATAGGAAGCGTACCTAATATTTTGGTGGTCAACCCGGCTTTGGGGGTCGATACTATGGATCAGCTTCTTGCAAAAGCAAAGGCAGAGCCAGGACGCATCACCTATGCATCCTCAGGTAATGGCACATCCCCTCATTTGTCGGGTGAGCTTTTTGGTTCGATGGCAGGCGTTCGAATGCTTCATGTGCCGTACAAGGGAAGTTCTCCGGCTGTTGTGGATCTCTTGGCTGGCCAGGTTGCCACAATGTTTTCGCCAGCATCTACGGTTTTGCCGCACATTCGTTCTGGAAAGCTCAAAGCATTGGCTACTACCGGACAAAAGCGCACCGAGTCCTTGCCTGACTTGCCAACGGTTCAGGAGCTGGGCCTTAAAGGTTTTGAAACCTCTGTATGGTTTGGCTTGAATGTTCCCATCGGGACACCTCAGGATGTCGTGGAGCGTCTACACAATGCGATTCAGGCCGCGCAGGCGCACCCCGAGCTGACAGCTCAATTCAAGTCTCAAGGTGTTGATATTGTTCGTGCTAACCCAGCGGAATACGGCGCACTTATTGATAGCGAGACAATTAAGTGGGAGCGCTTGATCAGGTCAGCAGGTATACAGTTTCAATAATTCTCAACTTCACAAATCATTGATAAACATGACAAAACTCACCTTGATGGAATGCCGTAAATTTATTGATGCCACGATTGAAAAAGCAAACGAAATGGGCGTACCCGTCTCCATAGCCATAGTAGGGCCAGAGGGCCACTTGATTGCTCTTGAGCGCATGGACGATGCTGGCTTCATCACCCCTGACACAGCCCGTGCCAAGGCATATACAGCTGCAGCCTTTCGTTCAATGAGTCCGCGTTTTCCAGACGGACTGGTCATTCAGCAATGGTTCAAAGAGCGAAACCCTCAAATGTTGAGTAACGCATCCGTTTTCACCAATGGGCTGGTCGTTGCATCAGGTGGATGCACTCCAATTTTTCGAGGTGATGAAATGGTCGGCGCTTACGGTATCAGCGGAGGAACATCTGCACAGGACGAAGAAATGGGAATTTATGCAAGGGGCAAAGTGGGGTGGGCACACAAGGCGATAACTGACAAATTGCCTGAAGATGCCAAAGCGCACCTGAATGAGATTTATCGCCAGGTTGGTTTGAGCGATCGCTCATTTTGAGTTTGGCTTTTAGCTGTCACAAAAGGTGTACAAGTTGAAAAAATAGGGCTGTGTATCGCCGCGACGCGTGGATACTCCAGCGTAGGCACAAATCGTCGAAAGTCGGGTTGTGATTTTTTCGCCCCAGTCAAGTCATTCCAGCCGTATGTTGGCAGTGTTGGCAATCTCGTTCCACTTTTTGGTATCGTTCACGATCAATGACTGAAACGGCTCCGGTGCTTCATTGGCCGGCTGTGCGCCAAGGCGCTTGAGGCTGGCCAGCATCGACTCAGATTTGAGCCCCTCATTGATCACGCCGTTGAGCTTGCTGATGATGGCGGGCGGCGTGCCGGCCGGGGCCACCACACCGAAGAAACTCGTCACCACGTAATCAGGCACGCCAGCTTCGATCATGGTCGGCAGCTCGGGAAACTCCGGCTTGCGTGAGGCGCTGGTCACCGCAAGTGCGCGCAAGCGCTTCTCCTGCACCAGTGCCCGCACGGCGGTGATGTTATCGATGGTCAGATGCGCCTGCCCGCTCAGCACGCCATTGAGCGACTCCGCGCCGCTGCGGTAGTGCACCGGCACGAAGTCGATACCGGCCTTGCTCCGCAACAACTCGCCCGACAGGTGCGTGAGATTGCCGATGCCGGCGGTGCTGAAGTTGAGCTTGCCCGGGTTGGCCTTGGCGTAAGCAAGCAACTCGGCCACTGAATTTACCGGCAGATCCGGCGCCACCACCAGTACCTGATACGAGTCCATCACCTTGGCCACCGCCGCAAACGCCTTGCTCGGGTCATACCCCGCGCCTTTGGAAACAGCAGGAATGGTGGCCAGCGTGGCGGTGTTCCCAAACAGCAGCGTGTACCCATCAGCGGGGGCCTGCGCCACCGCGCGCGCGCCGATCGCGCCACCGGCACCACCGCGATTGTCGATCACGGCCGTTTGTCCCAGTGAAGTGCGCAGCCGCTCACCCAACAGGCGCGCGAGCACATCGGTTGGTCCGCCCGGTGTGGTGGGTACGATGATGCGTATGGGTTTGTCCGGATAGCCTTGCGCCATTACCGGCTGCAATACCGGTAAGGCACAGCTAAACACAACAATTGCTCGCAGCAGATTCGAGATAGTCATTAAGTCACCTTGTCTGATGTCAGGTCACGCCCCACGCGCGCAGTTGACGATTGCCTGCGCTTGCGCGGCATCCGCGGCCGCACCGCTCCAGGCGATGTGCTGATCGGGTCGTATCAAGACCAGCGCATGTTCGTAGGGGGCTGCGGGCGTCGCGAAATTGAGGGTGGTCAGAGGCATGCCGCAGTCGTGCGCTGCAGCTTCAAATGGTTCGGCTACTGCCGGTGCCCCGAAGTTGAGCAGCGTGAAGCCTTTGCCCATCCGGTCATAGAGCGCCACGTCCTTTTCCAGCCAAAGATGCGGCGCGCGCGAACCGGCACGATCGAGGGGCGTGTAGATATCCCAACGGTCTTCCGGTTCGGGGGTGGCATTAGGACAGATGACTGGCGAATCTTCGTAACGTTCGCCCAATTGCAGCCCGGCAGAAAGATACTGCGGCACGTCTTCGACAATGATTTGCGCCCCCAGCGCTGCGCGCGCGGCCTGCGCTGCTTGCGACTCGTCCTCGAACCCTGCAGGAACCTTCCAGCCATCCATGACGCGCGAGCACTTCACGCCAAAGCCCGAGTTGCGCACTCCGATCGGCCTGCGCTCGATGTCGTAGGAGTCGAACAAATTGGGCCCGGCCCATCCCTCGCATTCGGCTGCAATCTTCCAGCATAGGTTCATCACGTCGCCGATTCCGGTGTTCATGCCCATGCCGCCCAGCGGGGTGAAGAGATGCGCAGCGTCGCCAGCAAGGAACACGTTTTCGGCGCGGTAGCGCTCCGCCACCATCGCCAGCCCGCCGGTCCACGGCCCGCCTGAGATGATGTCGAACGCCACGTCGCTGCCGNNCCGAGCATTGCCTTGACGATGGCGCGGCTGTCGAGCGTTTGCCAGTCGATGCCGGGCGGCACCTGGTAGTGCACCACCCAGTGTTCTTTACCATCCTGCGAGAACATCAGGCCGCGCATTTCTTCATTGATGACCCATGTCGAGTGCGTTGGCACCCTGCCACTAGCTTCCATCAGCTGGGGTGAGCGGATGTAATACGACAGCATGGTGCCGCCCATGAAGGCACGGTGCTTCGTGCCGTCTTCTCCGACCATGCCCAGACCCAATTTGCGACGGACAAGACTGCTTGCGCCATCGGCACCGATGAGAAAGCGGGTGGTTAACTGGCGGCGCTCACCCGAAGCCGTTTCAAGCTGTGCGACGATGAGATCACCATCAGATGCCCACGACACCAGCTTGCAAGCGAATTGCACTTCGACGCCAGGCTGCTGTTCGGCATGGCGGCGCAGCACCTTCTCGAGCACCATTTGCGAGATGTTGTTCGGAATCTCCGGCGTCGGCCAGTCCGAGTAAGGGCGCGGCAGGCGCCCGAATTCGATGCCGCAAAAGCGCGTGACGTAGGCCGAAGCGCGCACGATGTTTGGCGGTAGGCTTACCGCGCGCAAGTCCTGCGCAATGCCGAGCCGCCGGAAGTGCTCCATCGACCGCGAGTTGGTGCTGTTGCACTTGGGGTGTTGCGCCGTATCGGGCCGCTCGTTGACCAAAATGGCAGACACGCCGCGCCAGCCCAGCTCGATGGCGGCCGTCAATCCGACCGGCCCGCCTCCGACGATCAATACCGTTGCGTCAATCTTCCTCAGCATGCGCCAATTACCGTCTAAATCGAAAAAATACGGTTTAAAGCTTAATGGGATTTGAAAGTATTCCTATACCTTCTATTTCACACACAATCGTGTCGCCCTCTTTAAGGTAGCCCTTTGCCTTAACCATGCCATCAGTACCAGACCATTTACCACCTAGCTCCTCATCGCTGGACCAAGCTGTTCCGCTAGGTGTGCCAGTGATGATGACCATGCCAGGTTTGAGCGTCATATTGACTGAAAAGAAGTGCACCAACTCAGCAACACTCCAAATCATTTGCGATGTGCTGCTAATTTGACGAAGCTCCCCATTAACCCAGGCTTTGACCATGATTGCTTGTGGGTTAGGAATTTCGTCGGAAGTAGTGATGCAAGGGCCTAGAGGTGCACTTGTGTCAAAAAGCTTGCCACGGCCAAGTTCATACCAGTAGGAACCGTCAGCTCTTCGACGTACCTGTCGATCTCGAGCCGTAATGTCATTGACAATCGTATACCCAAACACGTGATCTAAGGCGTCTTTTACTGGGATATGTCGACCAGCCTTGCCTATCACCACTGCTAGCTCAACCTCGCCGTCTAACTTTTTGGTGAGAAGTGGATCAAGAATTACCGGTTCATCAGGACCCACGACGCAATCACCAGTTTTTACAAAAAATTCTGGCTCTTTGCCACTGGTGTCAGCGTTTGCTTTTTCTTGGTTATGACTGATGTAGTTGCTACCTGAGCAAAGAATGGTCGACGGAATCAAGGGCGCCATCAGTTTAGAGTTACTTTTGATTAGCCGTCCGGCTCCAGTTGAACGACTTAAATCAAGACATTTTTCGAATGCAGAATGCATTCGAGCCCATGCATCAATGACATTCACAGTGTTGTGAAGCATAGGAATCTCGTCTGTGCTCAAGAATGGATGAGCCTCATGCACGGCAAGGATATCAATGACATGATCCCCATCGAGAAGCCCCACACGACGCTGGTCATTGACGGATAAATTGACGATTTTCATAAGTAACTTATTTGGAAGTTAAAGTTTGGGAAATCAATTACTTGATTTCGCCCATGCTGGTAAGTACTGTGTCTAGCCGCTTGGTGTCCTCAGCAATGAAGGATGAGAACTCATCCGAATCAAGGTATTGAATAGGAGTATTGAGACCAGACATGGCGCTCTTAAAAGTGTTATGACCAGCAGCCTCTTTAGTCGCCGCGCGTAAGCGATTAATGACAGAGTCTGGTGTTGCGGCAGGTGCGAAGAGTCCTGTCCACAGATAGAACTCTGCTTTGTAGCCCAATTCAGTAGCAGTTGGTATCTCTGGTAGTGCGCTGATTCGTTCTCTGCTCAAGGTCGCCAAGATTCGAAGTTTTCCAGCCGAAATTTGACCAGCAATGGCGCCGGGCGTCTGCATAGTTGCATCTACATGCCCCCCCAATAAAGCATTTACTTGAAGACCGCCTCCGGTATAGGGAACATGAACCATCTTCAGGTTTGCTGCGTGGGCAAGAATCTCCATAGCCACATGCGTCGTTCCATAAAGCCCAGAGCTGCTATAAGAAATCGTACCGGGTTTAGCTCGAACATCACGTATGAAATCTGCCAATGTTTTCCAGGGGCTATCTGGTCGAACTGCTAAAACGGTGGGATCGGCCGTAAGCCGAGCAATTGGCTTGAACTGGTTTACTTGAAAGCTTGAGGGGCGGGCACTAATTCGATCAGAGATAGGTATAGTGATCATGCTCGGAAGAGCCATCATCAAGGTATATCCATCGGGTTTAGCCTTCGCTGCTACTGACATGCCTATAGCACCACCTGCTCCGCCTTTGTTGTCGATAAGAATTGTCTGGTTTAAGTTGACTGTCATTGCAGCCGCAAGAGGTCTAGCGGTGATATCAGATACGCCGCCAGGTGTGAAAGGAACAATGATGGTGATGGGTTTGTCAGGATAAGTTTGCGCAGTTAGCCAACTTGATGTCAACGCATAAACAAAAGCAAATAAAAATTTCCCTAAGTGTTTGCCATACATATGGATATCCGATCGTGAAGGTCAGTGAATAGAGCATTGAGCCAAATCTTTGTACAGTATTTTTCTTTGAGTCGTAATAGGGTTTGTCATAGTGGCTTTTTGTGTGGCAGGTCAATTAAGAGAAGGCTTCATTTATTGCTAGAGATTGAAAGCTGAGCGATTAGGGTTTTCACCCTTTGTTCTGTGGTCTTAACCATACATAGTGATTCAGTATCAACCGAAAATTTGACTCATGAACTTTTACTCCCTATGCCTCGTCTTATCGAGCTGCGTTTTCGTTTCAAAGTCATTTGCACAACCTGCTGAAATCATTCTCAGACAAGGAAAAATCATCAGTGCAGATGAAAAGGACAACATCTATCAAGCTGTCGCAATAAGGGATGGAAAAATTATCAGCTTGGGCTCAAACTCCTCTATCAAAAAGTTACAGGGTCCAGCTACAAAAGTTATAGATCTCAAGGGGAAGACGGTAATTCCTGGTCTCATCGACTCTCATATGCATGCCATAAGAGCGGCCTTAAGTTACAGCACTGAGGTCCACTGGTTTGGTTTGCCGACAATCGGCGCAGCTTTAGACAAGTTAAAGCATGCGTCCGCCCAAGCTAAGCCCGGTGAATGGCTTGTAGTTGCAGGGGGCTGGACAGAAGAGCAATTTAAAGAGGGTAGAAGACCAACACAAGAAGAGCTGTTAGATGCGGCGCCCCGAAATCCTGTGTACGTTCAGTGGATGTACGACTGGGTGATGCTGACTCCTCTTGCATATCAGAGCCTGAACATAAAGTCAGAAGCAGATTTACCCAGTGGCAGCAAATTTCAATTAGATGCTAGTGGTAAGCCCACAGGGGCCATTGTTGGTGGCATTGTGCAGTTGTTTGACAAATTGCCTAAGCCCTCGTTTGAAGATAAGGTGGTCGGGACTCAAAAATTTTTTAAAGAACTGAACAGGGTTGGGGTTACGGGTGTTCTAGACCCTGATGGGTTCAACATGACTCCTGCCGAATATCAGCCATTATTTCAAGTGTGGCGAAGCAAAAATTTAACTGTACGTGTGAACTTCAGCTACTTTGCTCAGAAATCCAACAAAGAATTAGAAGAATTCAAAGAATTAACCCAGTTGTTGCCAATGAGTTTTGGTGACGACATGCTCCGATTTAATGGAATAGGTGAGCGCGTGACTTTCAGCATGTATAACAACAATAAGGTTTCACCTACCGATCAGGAAAAGTTGTACCAAGTGGCCAAGTGGGCGGCTGAAAATGGTTACACACTTACTCAACACTGGCATGAAAATGCGACAGTAGGAACTCTTTTAGAGGTCTTTGAAAAAGTTAACCAAGATATTCCAATTGCAAAACTGCGTTGGTCTATTGCTCACTTAAATAATGGTGACGAGACAACTTTTAAAAGAATGAAGGCTCTTGGGGTGGGTTGGGCCATGCAAGATGCCATGTACTTAGATGGTGATAAGGCCTTGCACCGACATGGCGAAAAGGCTCTAGAGCGTATGCCGCCTATCAATACGGCACTCAAAGTCGGAGTCAACATTGGGGCTGGTACTGATGCACACCGCGTCGCGGACTACAACCCCTTTATTGCATTACGTTGGATGCTTGATGGCAAGTCCGCCTCGGGACGAAAGCTTCGAGGCATTGAAGAGACCCCAACGCGAATTCAAGCACTCAAAATGTACACATCCGGAAGCGCCTGGCTTGCTCATGATGAGAACAGACGAGGTACCCTTGAAGTTGGGAAACTGGCTGATCTTGTTGTTTTAAGCGACGATTACCTTAAGGTCCCCATCGAAAAAATGGCACAAATTCACTCGAAGCTAACCATTGTTGGTGGGAAAGTTGTTTATCAGTCTGATT
>DDPM01000027.1 GCA_002342165.1 Hylemonella sp. UBA2468 | reverse complement strand
GGTGGTGAGCAGCATGGCGCTTTCAGACTCCACAGACCAGTGCGTCACCAGCAAGCTGCGGCTGCCTGCGTAAAAAAAGCCGCGCGCCAAGCCGCTCAGGGCTTCTTGGGCTTTTCCGTCTGCACCGGCGGTGTTGCAAGCCGAGAGCACCACCCAGTCGGCGTTGAGTTTGAGGCTGAGCACATCTTCCAGAGTGAGCAAAGGTGAATCTGCCGGGTTGGAGGTCACCGCCATGGCCAAGGCGGGTTGGTTCAGGTTGGGTAGATCTCCGGCCAAAAGGCCATGGGTGGCAAACACCACCACCTGTTTTTGGGCCAGTTGGCCTGTTGAGCTGTGTTGCAGCACCGATTGGCGGGTGGCTTTAGGCCCCAAAAACAGATCCTGATCGGGCAGGCTGCCCATGATCTGTGCAAGCTCCATGACCTCGTCCCGCGTTTCAGGCAGGGGCGCCAGTTGGGCATAGTCCACAAAATTCATCACGCCGCTTTCCAATCCGCCTTGCGGCAGTGTGCGAGGTTCCAGAACGGACCGCACGGCTCGTTTGGGCGTGGGGGTTGATGCCACCGAGCCAGCGCTGGCTGAGGCAAGTTGTTGGACTTCAAACACTGGGTCGCCCCAAGCCACTAAGGGTCGACCAGAGGGAGCCACCTTGCCAAACCGTTTAAGGGCCAGCCAGCCACTGGCCGTGGGCACGTGGCTCACCGCCATGTCTTGTATGAGGTAGTGCGGCGCCGCTTTAGCCGGGTAGGGGTTGCGCACCAACACTGCCAAAGGCAGTTTTGCCAAGGGGCCGGATGTGGCCAAAATCAAATGCTTTTTACCCGCCAACATTTTTTCTAGTGGGCCTAGAACGCCGCTGTAAATTTGGTGTGACCCTGCTGCATCAAATGCGGGCGCTTGGGTTCCGTACCCAGCCACGTCTAAGGTCTGACGCACTCGGTCTACCAGCACGTTGATTTGTTTGTCGCCCATTGACCAGCGGTGGAAATGGATTTCACCTTGGGCGTTTAACCCCCACACAAAGGTTTCAGTGTCCATGGGCAACACAGACACAAAAATTTCGTCCGGTTTGAGCAGTTGGGCAATGTCAGAGGGCTTTGGCGAGCGGGGCTGAATAAGCTGAAAGTAATCCGGAAACCGCTGGGCAATGTCGTCTTTGTATTTACGGCGCTCGGCCTCAAGTTCTCGCAGCCTCACACGCATTTGCTCCACCACTTGCGGCGTCATGCGGCGGGCGTCGCCTTCACCGCTTTGGCTGGACAGGTAAGACAGCAAGCTGGTCATTTCGCCTTTGGCGTCTTGCTCTTTGCGGATGATGTCCGACAAACCGGGTACATCGATACCTGAGCGCACCGCGGCATCGCTTAGGGCCTGTTGCACGGAAGACGCATTAAGAAAGTCAGCCAGCTCGAACAAGGTTTCTGCGTCTGGGCGACTTTGCGCTGCCGTTTGGGACAAGAGCTGCAAATAGGTTTGAAACACAAAACGTTTGGCAGCCTTTTGAAACGCGGATTCGGCATAGTCAGCGGTCAGCACTTCGGGAGCGGTGATATGGCGCATGGCGTGTTCAAACCGTTGTCGAGCAGCTTGGGTTTGACCGGAAAGCGCCAGAGCTGAGGCATAAAGCCCCCCCGCCACAGCCGTTTGGTAGTGGTTTTCGCCAAAGTTTTGTTCGAACCACTTGAAGCTGGGCTCCAAATACTTCAGGGCATCCGCAGCTTTGTTGTTGTTCATGTACACCAAACCCCGTAAAAGGGGCTGTCGAGACTGGGACGATTGCGTTTTGAGCCTTGAAACCTCTTGGTCTACCAGTTCAAACTGGTTCAAGGCGTCTTTCCATTGGCCTGCCAAGGTGAGAGCGAGCGAAATCTTGTTATTGGCAAATACCCAGTTGAAGGAGCCGGGTTTGTAACCCTGTGCCGCAAGTAAGGCCAAACTTTTTTCGGCATAAGCTTTGGCCTCACCTGAAACGCCTAAGGCGTTTCTTAAATCGGCGTAACGATTGAACACCCCAATGAGTTGGTTGTCGCTGAACTTGAATTCTTTGGCCAGTTTGTAAGCCTCTCTCAGGCTCCACTCGGCATTGGCATATTGGCCCGATGTCATTTGGGTCAAAGCCAGAATGTTGTGGCAAAACATGAGGTAATTTCTTGCAAACTGCCTGGGACGCTCGTCTGCTAACGCATCGTTTTTGACCATCTCCTTGCCTTTTCGGATGGCAAGCTCTGAAGATTGCACCGATTCAGCCCAGCGAGACATACGCCACAAATAGAGTGCCTTGATATTGTGAAATTCCATCTCTGCCCGAGACATCCAAAACTGGTTGGGTCCCCGTAAAGGCACACTGCGCCACTCTTCTTTGATGATTTTTTCAGCCTGATCCAGCAACTTACCTGCTTCTTTCAAGTTGCTGTCGTCTATGTAGTTGTTGGCCAAGGTGATGCGAATTCGGGCAGCAGAGGGCGGGAACTTCACTACCTCAATCAGCTCTTTGCCAATGGTGTAGGCCTCGGCCCGCTTTTCGGTGCCTGCCAAATAGTCGCGCAGCGTCCATTTGCCGTCGTTGCTGGTTTGGGCCCATTCGCGCAGCAC
>DDPM01000127.1 GCA_002342165.1 Hylemonella sp. UBA2468 | reverse complement strand
TGCCCTTACGCTTTGGCTCGCGCTGGGTCGCATCCCGCCTGGCTGACGATGAGGGATCTGCTGGAGCCATTTCCGATGGACTGGCGACAGCAAGAGCAAAAGTTCTTGTCCAATTTCAGAAATCACACAGAAAGTGACGCAGGAGCCTAAGAAGAACTCTGACTTGCCGATAAGGCTAGAGACGGTAGGTACCCCGCAGGTGCCGGATAAGCATCAAAGACAGCGCTAAAAAGCAGCTCGGAATCGTTAAAAACCCAGCGCTGGCTGCTCACTGGCGACCTTCAGGGCTTGGTCTCTGAAAGGTCTGGAGCACCGATCCTAAGGTGTATAGCAACTGCTCATGGTGACCTACTCTCAGTGACAAAACCGATTTTTGTCATGCCGGCCCGTTGGGCAGCGGTCATTGCCAGAGCAACCTGTTCATAGAGGACTTTCTTGTCGCCGCGGATATAGAGCTGCGGTTGCGGGTCCTTGGCCGCATGTTCGCGCAGTGCACCTTCCAGAACATCGGCAGCTACCGGCTGCTTACCTAGGAAAAACTGTCCCTTGGCATCGACGGCCAGCTGCAGGTTCTCGGGTGGGGTCTTATCTTTGCTGCTGCTGGCGCGCGGCAGCTCGACCTTGACCGCATGCTGCACCACAGGGATCGTGATAATGAAGATGATGAGTAGCACCAGCATGACATCCACCAGGGGCGTCATGTTGATCTCGTTCATCACCTCTTCGCTGTCGTTCATTTCAAAGGACATGGTCGCTCTCCTGGGGCGTCAGTGTGCGCCATGTTGGCCATGGGTCACTCGGGCGCCCGTCACGTAGTAGGCGTGCAGGTCATGCGCAAAGCGGTTCATGCGCGCGATGATGAACTTATTGCCCCGCAGCAGGGCGTTGTAGCCCAGCACCGCCGGAATCGCAACCGCCAGGCCAAGGGCGGTCATGATCAGCGTCTCGCCAATTGGCCCGGCGACGGCTTCGATGCTGGCACTGCCGCTGACGCCAATGCTTACCAGCGCGTGGTAAATCCCCCACACGGTGCCAAAAAGGCCAACAAAGGGCGCGGTCGAGCCGATGGACGCCAGGATGGCCAACCCATTCTGCAGCCGCGTGGTGTGGTCGTCGATGGTGTTGCGCAGGCTGCGTGTCACCCAGTCGCTGATGTCCAGCCGGTCGTGCAGCTGTTTTTGCGCGGCCTGGTGGTGTTCTGTCGCTTCCTGGCCAACTTGGGCCAGGGTATGGAACAGGTTGCCCGGACGCTGGCTGAGCACTGCCAGGCCCTCGGCCAGGCTGGTGGTGTGCCAGAACTGCTCGCTGCCGAGCGCGCTTTGTTTGTGGCGCCAGACGTCGAGCGCCTTGAGCACGATCACGGTCCAGCTGAGTACCGACATAACGATCAGGGCGATCAGAATTAAGTGGGTGACAGCATCACCCTGTATCCAGATGTGAGATAGGCCGAATGAGGTGGACATTGTGAGTACTCCAGTGAATTTAAATCTTCAGAAGATGGGCTGATTGGGTCGATGCTGGTCAGTCCAGAACAAAGCGGATTGGTACGTTGAACCACATGGCCTCGGGGACTCCTGCGCGTTTGCCGGGAACATAACGCCAGCGCTTGACGGTCTCCAGCGCTGCTTCGTCCAGACGGCTGAAGCCACTGGTGGTGCGAATTTCGGCCTGTTCTGCGCGTCCCTCGGTGTTGATGAGGACTCGCACAGTGACTGTGCCCTGTTCGCCCAGGCGCTTGCTCATGCGTGGATAGGCCGGGGCTGAGTTGTTGAGGTAATCCGCATCCGAAGACGGCAGCGCCACCTCGGCGGTGGAGGTGATAGGGTTGGGGCGCGGCTGTCCTGCGGCAGCAGGGGCAGCAGGGGCCGCGGCGGCGGGTGCAGGACTGGCCGTCGCGGGCACGATGGGCGCTGCCTGGCTGGGCGCAGCCTGGGTCACCACCGGGCTGGGCTGCGGCTGAGTTTGCGGTGTCACTGGCGCTGGCGGCCTGGGTTGAGGTTTGGGCTGAACCTTGGGTACCACGGGCTGGGGGATAACCGCCGGCGGGGCCGGCACATCGACCACCACGCTGGCCATGATCACGTTCTCGATCTCGCCTGATGGCGGAGCGCTACTGAGCAGACCCAGACTCAGCAGCCAGGCCATTCCCGCGTGCGCCACCAAGACAGCACCGGTCACACGCCAGGTGCGGCTATGGTGAATGCGGTAGGGCCGCCGAGGTGGATCATGAGCGAGTGTCGTCATGTTGTACGGGAGAGATTCGGTTGTGTTTCAAGCGGCCAGAGGTGGTCCATGCCGATGTCATGCACCGTGGCACAGCCGGTCAGCGCCAGGGTGGCTTCGAATTCATCGCGCAGCAAGCGCAGCACATGGGCAACCCCGCGTGCGCCGGCGTGCGCCAGGCCGTACAGGGCTGGGCGGCCAATCAGGGCGGCATTGGCGCCCAGGGCCAGGGCCTTGAACAGGTCGGTGCCGCGTCGGATGCCGCCATCCACGAGGATCAGAGCGTCCTCCCTCTCACTGCGCACCGCATCCACAATCAGGGGCAACAATTCGGCGGTGGCCGGCACGGTGTCGAGGACGCGGCCGCCGTGGTTGCTAACGATAACGCCGGTAGCGCCCATCTTCAGAGCATGGCGCGCATCCTGAGGGTGGGTGATGCCTTTGAGCAGCACCGGCAGCCGTGTGTTCTCAATCAGCCATTGCACATCGTCCCAACGCGGCGCTGCATCGGCCAGACCGGCACACAGGCCCTCACAGGTTGTGGTGCTCTGGGCAGGCCAGTGCACTGCTCGAGCGTCATCGGGCAAAGGCATGCCATGTCGCCGTTCACGGTCGCGTACACCATGCACCGGCGCGTCCACTGTCAGCACAATGGCCTGGTAGCCAGCGTCCTCCACGTCTGAGAGCAGGGCCTGGGTGTAGCCCCGGTCGGTCTGCCAGTACATCTGGAACCACAAGGGACCGTGCTCGTGGTCTTGTAGAAAAGTCTTGGCCACGACCTGCAGCGGTGTGCTACTTTGCTGCGACAGCACCATTCCGCAGCCTTGCGCTGCTGCGCCCATGGCCATGCCTGTTTCGCCATGGTGGTGTGCCCAACGCTGGTAGGCCATGGGCGCCACCAACAAAGGAAACGCCCACTCGCGGTCCAGCAGTCTGCAACGGGTATGGCCCCCGCGCAGGTCGCGCAGCACACGTGGACTGAGCCCCCATGCCCGCCAGGCGCTCAGGTTGNNTCGGCGCAAACTGATCTCATCGGCTGCACCGCCACTGAAGTAGGCCCAGGCCGCATCACTCAGGGCGGCCTGGGCTGCCCGTTCGTGGTCGTCCAGGGTGAGGATGTTGTCGTTCATGGGTGGTCTGGTCGCTGCGTTCAGGTTTGCGCCCACTGGCGCAGCAGGTTGTGGTACACACCGGTTAGCGCGGTGGTCTCAGGCGTTTCGCCCAGCTGCTCGCGCAGCCGCAGCAGGTTCATGTCGAGATCGAACAGGATGCGGCGCTGCTCGTCCGAGCGCACCATGCTCTCAATCCAGAAGAAAGACGCCAGGCGCTCGCCGCGCGTGACTGGCGTGACCTGGTGCACGCTCGTGCCTGGATAGATCACTGCATCGCCAGCGGCCAGTTTGACACCACGATTTCCGTAGGTGTCTTGCACTTGCAACTCGCCACCGTCGTATTCAGCTGGATCCGACAGGAACACAGTGCATGACACATCGGTACGCAGCCACTCACCGGCAGAGGTTGCCCTGAGTACTGCCCCATCGACGTGGGGACCATAGGCATTACGCTCGCCACCGTAGCGATTGAAAAGCGGCGGCAGAATGCGCTTGGGCAGTACGGCTGAAAAAAACAGCGGATCGCGCTGCATCGCCTGCAGCACCATCGCCTGCAGCGTTCGCGAGACCTCGCTGTCTTGCGCCAGTTGCCGGTTGTTCTTTTGCGTCATGGCCTGTGCGCCGGCCGTGCTGCTGCCATCCATCCACAAGGCTTCGTCACAAAGGCACTCGCGGGCCCGGGAAACTTCGGCCGGGCTCAGAACCTGGTTGAGGTGCAGTAGCATGGCGTAGCCTCAGAACAGGGTTTTGAGGCTGAGCTCGACGCGACGAGGCGCTCCGGGCACGTAAAAGGATGAATAGACCTGGTCGATGTAGAGCTTGTTGCTGACGTTACTCACATTGAATTTGAGCACTGCGTTGTCGCTGAGAGTGCGTTCCACCATGGCATCCACTGTTGTGAAGGCCTGTGTGGTAATGGTCGAGTTGATCAGAGGTGTCTGCCCGCTGCGGTAGTTCAGTCCAGCCCCGACACGCCACATGGGGGCCACCAAGTAGGTGCTCCAGAGGCTGGCGCTGTGCTTCGGTGTGAGGCCCGGCCGGTCGCCTTCTTTCATGTTGCCGGTAGCCGAACTCACATCGATACGCGCATCGGGAATCCAGGTGTGGTTGTAAAACATCTCCCAAGCAGGCGTGATGCGGCCAGCAAAGTTGAACTCCATGCCGGTGGCGTGGCGCTTGCCCGAGAGCAGGTACTGGTTGGCAGCGCTGTCCACATCCGTGTTTCGCTCGTTGTATTTCTCGGAATGGAAGAGGGCCACGCCCAGCAGACTTTTGCCTTCAAAAAGCTCGAATTTGCCACCCACCTCGAAATTGCGACTCTTCTCGGGTGGAGTGTTCAAAGTCGTCACGTTGGCATTGCCTGGCGCCAGTGATGTACCCACGCCATAGGAGTAGGTGTCACCTGAGGTGTTGTAGGAGGTGCCGACCGAGGTGTAGTAGGTAGTGCTGGCGTCGGGTTGCCAGATTGCGCCTAGACGCGGGCTGGCCAACGTCTCGCTCTTGTTCACCTTGTAATTTTGCACATCGCGGTAATCCACAGAAAAATGCTCGAGCCGCACACCGCCCACCAGTTTGATCTGCTCTGTCAGGTGCAGGGTGTCTTGCGCATAGGCCCCTAACGTTTGAGACTTGAAGAACAGGCTGGGGGATTTGATGCGCGGATCGGTGACGCCTACGCCATTGTTGGGCGCCCCCACGGTGATAACAGGATTGGACAGGCCAGTGGTGTGATTGTTGTTGCGGCTGGCGTTTTCGTCGTAGAAGTCCAGTCCGGCGATAAGGCTGTGTTTGCGGCCAAGCCACTGGAATGGGCCTGAGTAGTCGCTTTGCACCTGCAGCAGCTCGCTATCGCCATAGCGGGCCTTGGGCGAACGCGACAGCTCCGTGCTGCCATTCAGGCCAGAGAGTTGGGTCAGGTTGCGAAAACCTACTTGACTGCCAAGCAGATCGCGGCTGTAGTGGCCTGCGCGCACGCTGGTCTTGAGTTCGCTGTCCTGATTGAACCGGTGCTTGTGTGTAAAAGTCAGATGATTGGTTTCGCTGCGCAGGTAGTCACTGGCCATGCCATAGTAATTCTTGGCATCGAGAACTGGGATCAGGGTGCCGGTCGAGTTAGCACCGCTGTTACGGGGACCGTTGTTGGTTGTGCCGCCGTTGCTCACCATCCAGGGCTGGGCATAGAGTGGACGACCGTCGGTTTCGAGGTGGTACAGGCTCACCGAGTATTCATTACGCTCACCAATGCCCCAGCGATATGCTCCAGCCAAGCCCTTTTTGTCGATCCTGGCACCCCAGTTATCTGCCTTGTGGTCCAAGGCGTTGATGCGCAGTGCCGAATCCTCGCCGGTTTGTTTGTTGAAGTCGCCCGTGAGGCGGCGCGTGTTGCCGCTGCCCACAGTGACGTTGATCTCGTTCTGGTCCATCAGAAAGGGCTGCTTGTTGACCTGGTTGACCACGCCGCCCGTGGAGCCCTTGCCAAACAGCATGGATGCCGACCCCTTAAGTACCTCAACGCGGTCGAGGTTGAAGGTGTCCCGCTCGATAAGCGGTGCATCCCGCAGCCCATCAACGTAAATATCGCCCGCCTGCTGCAGCGAGAAGCCACGCATGCGCACATCCTCCTCACCTGTCTCACCGGCCAAAAAGGTCACCCCAGCCGTGGACTTGAGCACCTTGCGGAAGTCGTCCATGTTTTGGTCGCTCATCAGCTTTTCTGTGAGTACCGTCACTGTCTGTGGGATGTCCTTGATGTCCTGATTGCCTTTGGCAATGCCGGTCTTCTTGACCAGCAGGGTTTCTTTGGCTGCCGTTGGAGACTCGGCATTGTCTTTGACAGTGACAGTCTTGAGTGTTTTTTCAGCCGTCATGTCCTGCGCTTGCAGAGGTGTCACCGAGCCAACGGTACCGGCCAGCATAACGGCAGCCAGTGGAAGCAATTTCGAAGGGATTTGTTGTGTGTTATCAGTAAACATGAGGATGAGTTCGATAGCAGCTATGCAGCTAGCAAAGTTCAGAAAATTAGACTTGAAAGAGTCTGAGTAGACCTTGCGCGCCTACTCAGTTTCAGTCTTACTTGAACCCAACGCGGTCGAGCATTTGTTGGACTTTCACCTGGTTCATACCGACCGCGCTGATGGGGACCAGCTCGCTCTTGAAGCTGCCACCAGACATTGCTTTTAGCGCTGGGTTGTCTATGCTCACGCCCTTGGCAGCAGGCCACTCGTTGTTGCCGTTTGCAAAGTGGTTTTGCGCTGAGGGACTGGCCAAGTACTCAAGGAACTTGACGGCGCTTTCCGGGTTCTTGGCATGCTTGGCCACTGCTCCACCGGCGATGTTCAGGTGCGTGCCCCAGCTCGATTGATTAGGAAACACCACGCCGATTTTTTCAGTTACCGCCTTGTCAGCCTGATTGCTTGAGCGCATCAAGCGAGCCAGGTAGTAAGTGTTGGTCACCGCCACACCATATTCACCGGCTGCCACCGCCTTGATTTGATCGGTGTCGCCGCCTTTGGGCGTGCGAGCCATGTTGTCTACCAAGCCCTTGAGCCAAGCCTCTATCTTTTGTGGGCCCAGATGCTCGTACATTGAGCCAAAGAGACTCAGGTTGTAGGGATGCGAGCCAGATCGGATGCACAGTTGACCCTTGAATTTCGGATCGGCCAGTTTTTCATAACTGTCGAAGTCCGCCTTGTTGTATTTGAGTTTGTCGAATACCACCACGCGTGCGCGGGTGGACAGGCCGAACCAGGACGTGCCACCGTTATCGAATGGAGTAGCACGCAGGTTAACCGGGATAGCCTCTTCTAGCACCTTGGACTTGATGGGCAGGAACAGTCCATCGACCTCTGCACGCCACAGTCTCGCTGCATCGACGAGCAAAATCACATCGGCGGGTGAGGCGGCGCCTTCTGCCTTGAGTCGGGCGAGAATACCTGCATCGTCGGCATCCACCCGGTTGATCTTGATTCCGGTGGCCTTTGTGAAGTCGCTGTACAGGGCCTCATCGGTAGGATAGTGACGGGCCGAATACAGGTTAAGGACCTTGTCTTGCGCACTCGCACCGGCACAGACGGCCACAAGCATGCTCGAAAGAAGGAATTTTGTAACTAGCTTCATCTCACCTCCTAGTTCAGAATGTGAATGATATCGATGCTCATTTGCGAATGCAAGAACGGATGAGAATTATTTTCATTTATGAGCTATGATTTACAAAAATTAGCTTAGTTTGAAGGGGCATGAAGCATGAGCAAGAACGAGTCTTTGCTCAGGGGGCGGGGGCTAAAAGTAACCCTACCAAGGCTAAAGGTCATGCAGGCTTTTGAGGCTGCACCGCATCAGCACCTGACTGCGGATGATGTCCACCGTCGTCTTTCCACGAACGGGGACAGTGTTGGTATCGCTACTGTCTACCGCATCCTGGTGCAGCTAGCAGAGGTCGGCTTTTTGCGAAAATCTTCATTCGACCAAGAAAAAGCCGTTTTTGAGCTGGAACTAGGTCTCCATCATGATCATTTGGTCTGTGTCTACTGCGGGAAGGTAGTGGAGTTCTTTGACCCGGTGATCGAAGAACAACAGAACATCATCGCGAATGAACATAAATTTCAGCTCCTAGAACACACAATGTCGCTGTATGGTGTGTGCGAAACGGCGTCTTGCAGGGTAAAAGCACAAGGGATGAAGAAGCATGACAACGAACAGCCCATAGCTTTGAAAACCAAGGACTTCTTGTAAGCATTTCATTCGGTACGGCATCAATCCCCCGATTTTTCGCCACACTCCGCCCCCCGTACCACGGCGAAAAAGTCAGGAGGTTCTGAGACGAAACGCGGTTTGAGACGGTTTAAGGGGGTGAGTGGCCATGGGGTCAGTCAGGAGCCCATAACAAAAAGCCCCGCGTGGTGCGGGGCTCTGAGCGCCT
>DDPM01000140.1:195-4249 GCA_002342165.1 Hylemonella sp. UBA2468 | reverse complement strand
TGGGGGTGATGCAAATTCTGGACAACCCGTCGGTCCTCAAGGCTGTGTGGCCGGGGTACGCCCTTGTGTTTGCGATTGAAAACTACCACATTGCCTTCATCACACTGGGCGCCGTGTTTTTGTGCGTGACCGGTGCAGAAGCCCTGTATGCCGATATGGGCCATTTTGGCAAACAGCCCATTCGGCTGGCGTGGTTTGTTTTGGTCATGCCTGCCTTGGTGCTCAACTACTTTGGTCAGGGCGCCTTGGTACTGGCCGATCCCGGCAAAGCAGAGAACCCGTTTTATTTGATGATGCCTGAGTGGGCCCTCTTGCCCATGGTGGTGTTGGCCACGTCCGCCACAGTCATTGCCTCTCAGGCCTTGATTTCGGGAGCTTTCTCAGCCACCAAGCAAACCATTCAGCTGGGGTTTTTGCCTCGCCTGTCCATCTGGCACACCTCCATTCGTGAAACCGGCCAAATTTACATGCCTGCGGTGAACCGCTTTTTACTGGCCGGTGTGTTTGCGGCGGTGCTGTTTTTTGGGTCCTCTTCAGCTTTGGCGGGGGCCTACGGTATCTCGGTGAGTTTGTTGATGGTCATCACCTCCGTGCTCACTTTTTTTGTGGTGCGTTACAAATTTGGTTTGCCTTTCTGGTTGACCTGTTTGGCTACCGGCATTTTTGTGGCTGTCGATTTGGCCTTCTTCATTTCAAACTCGCTCAAAATTTTAGACGGCGGTTGGTTTCCGCTGGCGTTTGCGGTGATGTTGTTCGTGGTGATGATGACTTGGCGCGATGGGCGTGCCCTGCTGAGTGAGCGCCTGAACGACGAATCCATGAAGTTGTCTGACTTTTTAGCTTCCGTTTTTCTTCATCCTCCCGTCCGGGTGGAAGGGACAGCGGTGTTTCTCAATGGTGCTGCCGATCGCGTGCCCAATGCCTTGCTCCACAACCTCAAGCACAACAAGGTGCTGCATAAAAACAATTTGTTTGTGACCGTTGTCAACCACGAGGTGCCCTGGATCAAGATCGACGAACGCTTGCAGGTGGAGCCGTTGGGACACCACTGCTGGCAGGTGATCATCAACTATGGGTTTAAAAACGACCCCGATGTGCCCAAAGCGCTCACTGAGGTGCGCAACTTTGGTTGCGAACTCGACCCCATGACCACGAGCTACTTTCTCTCGCGCGAAATTGTGATCCCCACTACCGGTGGCGGTATGGCGCAATGGCGCGAGAAGTTGTTTGCACAAATGCACCACAACGCCGGTGCCGCNNGAGATTTAAAGCTTTCGTTGCGCAGGTGCAGGTAAGCCCCAAGGGCTCAGACATGAAATCTGTAATTTGACTTAGTCTGCCGTAATACCGGCCGACTTGATCAACTTGCTCCAGCGTTCGCCTTCGGCCTTAATGTGAGCCGCAAACTGCTCTGGCGTGCCGCCGCCAAGCTCATTGCCTTGCGCCAACATTTGTGCCTTGATGGCCGAATCTGCCAAAGCCTGGTTGGTCACTTCATTCAGCGTTTTGATGATGGCTGATGGAGTGCCTGAAGGTGCAATAAGACCCTGCCAGTTGCTCACCTCATAACCCGGATAGCCTTGTTCCGCCACGGTCGGCACATCTGGAAACAGGGGTGAGCGCGTGCGGCTGGTGATGGCAATGGGGCGCAGCTTACCGGCCCGCACGTTGGGCGCGGCGGCGTACATTTGCTCAAACATCATGTCCACAATCCCGGCCATCAGGTCCAATGCCGCCGGTGCGCCGCCTTTGTAGGGAATCACCGTCATGTTGATGCCAGCCATGCTTTTCAAAAGCTCAGCAGACAAATGGTGCGAGCCGCCCTGGCCACCATTGGCAATCGAAATTTTGCCCGGCTTGGCTTTGGCAGCGGCTACCACATCTTTCAAGTCTTTATAAGGCGAGTCATGACGCACCACCAGTATTAAAGGCCCGCGTTCTATCAGGCAAATAGGCATCAAATCTTTGATCGGGTCAAAGTTGACCTTGGCCATCATGGTGGCGTTCACCGACAGCGGAGCAAAGTTACCCATGCCAATGGTGTAACCGTCGGGTTTGGCGCGCGCTACCATCTCTGTGCCTATGTTGCCACCAGCCCCAGGTTTGTTGTCCACCACTACAGGTTGACCCAACGCATTGGAAATGTAGCGCCCAAATTGGCGAGACCGCTGGTCGGCATTGCCCCCTGCAGGGTAGGGGCACACCAGCACCATGGGCTTGTTGGGGTACTTGTCTTGCGCCCAGGCGCTTGTGTTGGCCAAAGCGGGAAAACTTAGGGCTGAGGCCCATTGCATCAGTTCACGGCGATTCATGATGTGTTCCTAAGGCTATTAATTAAGTATGAAATTGTCACTCATGGGCAAAGTGTGGAGTCTTTGACGTCCGCATCGTTATTGTCATAACATACAAACAAATAACTGGGGTTTGAATCATGTCTATCCAAACGTATTCAAGCAGAGACTTTACGCGCGATGTCAGTAAAGCCAAGCGTGCTGCAGCCGATGGGCCTGTGTTTATTACCGACCGTGGTCGCCCAGCATTTGCGCTCCTGAAAATTGAAGATTATTACAATCTGGCAGGTCAAAATAAAGTTTCGCTGCTGGAGTTGATGGATGGTCTAGAAGGAGGTGTGGGCATTGAGTTCGATGCGCCCAGCCTGCAGGTCGAGTTTCGTCAGGCCGAGCTGGGTTGATATGGCATGTACGTTCTAGACACCAACGTCATTTCGGAGCTGCGTCAGGGCAAGCCCAATCAGTCGCCTGAAGTCCGTGCCTGGGCTGCCCACATAGCTGCAAACCAGCTGTTTATGTCGGCCATAAGCATTCTGGAGCTTGAAAAAGGAGTGTTGGCGCTGGAGCGCAAGACGCCATCGCAGGGCAGCGCGATTCGAGCTTGGCTCACCGCTGTGCGGGCGGCATTTAATGGGCGCATACTGCCCTTTGCCGAAACCACCGCCCACTTGTGTGCAAGCTTGCATATTCCCAACCCGCGTTCAGAGCGTGATGCGATGATTGCAGCAACAGCGCTTGAACACCGCATGGCTGTAGTGACGCGCAATGTAGACGACTTCGCCGGTACTGGCGTGCAATTGATCAATCCGTTTCTCGCATGAATCTATTGTTTGTTACCGACCCGCTGGAAACCTTTCGGTCCTACAAAGACAGCACCTTTGCCATGATGCGTGAGGCGCAGCGCAGGGGCCACACGCTGGCGGCGTGCGAGCCTCGCCACTTGATGTGGCAAGCCATCACGGGCGTGCAGGCCCATGTGCAACGCATTACCCTCACAGGGCATGAGGAACATTGGTTTCATGAAACGCCGCAAACACCCGAGCAGCGCTTGGTGTGCTTGAGAGACTTTGACGCTGTGTTGATGCGCAAAGACCCCCCTTTTGACAGCGAATACTTTTACGCCACCCACTTACTGGAGCGGGCTCAGCACGAAGGCGCTAAGGTGTTCAACGACCCACGCGCTCTGCGCGACCACCCCGAAAAGCTTGCCCTTTTGGAGTTTGCCCAATTTGCTGCGCCCACGCTGGTGACACGCGACGCCACAAGCCATCAGGACAGTTTCATGCCCAGCACCAAGACATCATCTTGAAGCCACTGGATGGCATGGGGGGCGCGGGCATTTTTAGGGTGCGTGAAGACGGGCTCAACCTGGGCGGAATTATTGAAACCCTTAACCGTCATGGCGAGCAAACCGTGATGGTGCAAAAGTTTTTACCCGCCATAGCGCAGGGCGACAAGCGCGTGTTGGTGATAGCTGGTAAAGCCGTGCCATATAGCCTTGCCCGAATTCCGCAGGGTGGTGAGGTGCGCGGCAATTTGGCTGCGGGTGGCTTGGGTGTGGCGCAAGCCCTAAGCGCTAGAGACCAAGAAATTGCCCAAGTCGTTGGCCCGGTGTTGTTCAAGAGGGGTTTGTTGTTGGTGGGCCTAGATGTGATTGGCGACTGCCTGACCGAAATCAACGTCACCAGCCCCACGTGTTTTCAAGAAATCTCGCACCAAACGGGCTGCGATGTGGCGTCTATTTTTATAGACGCCTTGGAAGC
>DDPM01000140.1:0-143 GCA_002342165.1 Hylemonella sp. UBA2468 | reverse complement strand
ACCTCATTGGTGGTCAGCGGCAAGGTCGCCACCACCGCCACTCGGTCGCCGGGTTGGGCTTGGTCGGCAAAGTTGACGCTCAAGTCGTCATCGCGCAAGCTGGCTTGTCCGAAGGGGTGTTCGCGCGTTACATAGTGCAGATC
>DDPM01000168.1:9050-9327 GCA_002342165.1 Hylemonella sp. UBA2468 | reverse complement strand
GCGCTTTGTGGATCGACACCGCCCCACAACCGGAGGCCAAAGCTCAGCAGCTTGCGGCCACCATGGGGGCCACCTACTTTCCCATGCCCCATGTGCAAGCACAGCGTATGGCAAACGTGGTGGGCGATTTGATGCAGCTCAAAGCCTGAGGCATCAGGCCCTGCCAATGTGGTCTTCCATTTACCCGCCCATGAACTGGGACGCCTACAAAGCGCAGTGGCCTAACGCGTTACACAGCCAATTTGTCAGCACCCCGGGGCTGCGCTGGCATGTTCAG
>DDPM01000168.1:0-9015 GCA_002342165.1 Hylemonella sp. UBA2468 | reverse complement strand
ACCCACACGTGGCGGCGCATGCTGCCTCTGTTGGCGTCCCGCTTCACGTTGGTGTGCCCTGATTTGCCGGGTCACGCCTTCACCTCGCCACACGCCAGCTTGAACTTGTCCTTGCCCAATGTGTCGGGATTTCTGGACCAACTGCTGGTTACCCTAAAGCTCAAGCCCAGCGTGGTAGTGGGGCATTCGGCCGGTGCCGCGCTGGGCGCGCATTGGGTGATACACCACAGCCACGCGATAGCCAACACTGCATTGGTAGCGCTCAACCCCGCTTGGTTGGCCCTGCCCGGGCTGGCGTATTGGTTGTTCCCACCTGCGGCCAAGCTTATGGCCCTTAACCCCGCCACAGGGTTTTTAGCAGCCAAGTTTTTGGCTAGCCCCGAACAAGCAGAGCGCTTAATCGCCTCCACTGGATCGCGCCTTAGCCCTCAAGACTTGAGCTACTACGCTGCTTTGCTGGCGTCTTCCACCCACATCAACGGCGTGCTGAGCATGATGTCCAGCTGGAATGTGCAGACACTTGAAGGGCGGCTGCCGGAACTGGTGGGGCCCATACTGATGTGCATAGGCCGTCAAGACCAAACGGTCAGCCCTGCACAAGCACAGAAGGCCGTCAAAATGATGCCCCATGCCCAGACACGATTTTTTGAAGGCTTAGGGCATTTGGCCCATGAAGAAGACCCGCTGCAGGCCTGCGAGGTCATGCTGAAATGGCAGGGTCTAAATCAAGCGAACTAAAACCAAAGAACTAAAACGGACCGTTGAGTTGTATGTTGGCCTGATTCAAAAAACCCGCAGTGGTCACCCAAGCCAAATAGGGCACCAACAACACGGCGGCCACACGGCTGTGGCGCCAAGAGACCACCATCATGGCCACAATAGATGCCCAAAGAAAATACAGTTCTACCAAAGCCCAATCGGGGCGATGCTGCACAAAAAATAACCAACTCCACAAGACGTTGAGGCACAGATTGATCAAAAAAACTACCAAAACAACCAACCGCTCGCGAAGCAAGGGTGCCTGGCGCCATGCCAGCCAGCCACTGAAGGCCCCAAGGGTGAAGATGGTGCTCCAGATCACGCCAAAAGCCGTGTCTGGCGGCTTCCAGTCGGGTTGTTTCAAGGCCTGATACCAAGGTCCCAAGTCCGTAAGTGCACTTCCTATGCCGGCCGTCGTAAAACTGATGACAAAAGCAACAGAAAGAATCAGTGCATCACGCTTCAAACTCATGTACGTACAAGGCCAAACAAATGGGCCAAATCCTTAAAGAAAATGCGCACATGCCGCATAGGGTCAGAGCGAACCAACTCTTTGTTCATGTACGAATCGAACGTTAATTTTTGTACGTCTTTGTCTTCACAGATTTTCACGAATCGTTCGCGTCTTTGATCGTTTTGGTACCAGAAGTACTGCATGATCGCCAGAACCCAAAACACCTTGCCGTGCAGTTTTAAGAACCGTTTGCGCGCCATTTTCAGGCAGGCAGCGTTTCCGGTTGCCAAGGCTTCTTGCACTGCCTCAGCGGCCATACGTCCGCAGGCCATGGCGTAGTAAATGCCTTCTCCAGATGCTGGGGCCACCACACCCGCAGCGTCACCGGCCACCACCACATCTCGACCGTTGTCCCATTTGGGCAGTGGCTTAAGCGGAATGGGCGCACCCTCGCGACGCAAGGTTTTGACTTGGTCTAAGCCGGTTTGAGAACGCAAGGCTCCCACGGCCGAACGCAGTGAAAAACCCTTGTCGGCGCTTCCCGTGCCTACGCTCATGGTGCGACCATGCGGAAACACCCAGCCGTAAAAGTCGGGCGATAAATGTCCTTGGTAGAACACGTCGCAACGTTCTGGGTCATGGCCAGCGTGTGTGGGTGCCTCAATGATTTCGTGGTAAGCAAACACATATTTGGTTTTTTCAGCCCCCTCAATCATTTGTCGCGCCACGCTTGAGCGGGCTCCGTCGGCACCTATGATCATGCGCGCACGCGCCCTGCGCAGGACGCCCAATCCGTGTTTATTGACTTCATTGAAGTGCACCACGGCCACCCCATCTTCATCGCGGGTGATTTTTTGAAAGTCGGCACGGCAACGGTGTGCACCATGCGAGCTGGCACGTGCTCTGAGCCATTCGTCAAACTCGTCGCGGTCCACCATGCCCACAAATCCATTTTCAATGGGAATGTCAACGCGGTTGTCATTGGGGGATACCATGCGCGCGCAACGGGCCTTGGCCACCAATAGGTGGTCTGGGATTTCAAAGTCTTTGATGAGCCTAGGGGGTATGGCGCCACCACAGGGTTTGGTGCGGCCTTGACGGTCCAACAGCAACACCGATCGACCCTGTAGAGCCAGATCATCTGCAGCTGTGGCGCCGCAGGGGCCCCCACCCACCACGATCACGTCGTATTCTTCAGACATCATTGCTGAGCTCCTTGGTAGCTGTCAAAAACAGAATTGGGGGATGAGGACGGCTCGTCCAGCCTAAACACATGCACGGCCACTGCGGCCGACAAGGCAAACATAAGCGCCTCCAGGCCAAAAACGGTGGCATAGGCCAAGCTGGGAGAGGAAATGAGCCAGCGCGCCAAGTCGCTGGCAGCGGTACCGAGCACCCCGCCCAAACCAAAAGCAATGGCTTGTGAGGCACCCCAAAGCCCCATACGGGTGCCCTCGCGACCGCCCTGGCCTTTGCCGGCAAGCCGCATCATGGTGGCAATGGCGGCAATAGAAAATGCACCATTGGCCACACCCAACACAAACACGTTGGACTTCAGTGGCCAGCTCTGGCCTTGTATACCGCCAAGGCACAAACCGGACATGGCCACGGCCGAAATCAAACAGCCCCACACCATCCAGGTGGGTACAGACCCCAAACGGCCTTTGGCCCAACTGCTACCTGCTACGGCAACCCAAATCATCCCGGCCAACACCCCGCTGTGGTGCAAACCAGAGAGCTGCGTAGTGGCTCCTGGCGACATGCCAAATACCGAACCGGCAAAGGGCTCCAAGATCAAGTCTTGCGAGCTGTAGGCCAGCATGGACAAAAACACAAATATGCTGAAAGTGCGGGCTTGCGGCTCAGCCCACACCTCTTGAAACACTTGTTTAAAGCGTTGGCCCGAAGGCAGCACTTGAGCCGAACTGGGTGAAATGGGCGAACCGGTTGAAGTGGGCAATCCCACTGGCCCTTCAAGCCCCCAAAGACTTATAGCCGCCACCAACACCACCGTACAGGCCAAACCAGTCATGACCTGAATCAACACTGCCGGGCTGTAGGGATCTATGAGCTTGCCCACCGAGACGGCGGTAACAGCAAAACCCACAATCATCATCATCCATACCAAGGTGGCGGCCGGCGCCCTCATGTGATCAGGGACGCGTTTGGCCATCAGGGCCAAGAGCGAGGTGCCGCAGGCGCTTACACCCAAGCCAATCATGCTGAACGAAAGCAAGGCCAAGGCCATTCCCGCCCACAGTTCAGAGGCCATCCAAACCGTAGCCACAGAGGCCAAGATACCGCCCAATGCCAAAACCACCACGCCACCCAACATCCAAGGTGTTGAGCGGCGTCCCTCATCAGCTCCAAAGCCCAGGCGCGGTCGAACCATTTGCACACCGTAATGCCACCCCACCAACAGACCCGGAAGCAGCGCGGGCAGTGCCAATTCCACCACCATGATGCGGTTTAAGGTGGAGGTGGTGACCACCACCACAGAACCCAAGCAGGCTTGCACCAAGCCCAAGCGCACAATGTGGAGCCATCCAAAGGGGGGGATGGTCTGCATTTAGCCTCCCCCCTGCGCCAGACTAAGAGACCGCACGGCCCAAGCGCTCACCATCATGCCGGCCACAAACATGGGTACGCCAAAGGCGCTGACCGAGAGGGCTTTTTCAACAGGCTGCTGCACAAATTTGGTCATCAGCGGAAGTTGCGCAGCGCTCAGCAGCAAGACGACCAGGGCATGATCGGGCGCTCCCCAGTAGGTGAGCAACAACACCACGCACCACTGCGCCAACAACATAAAAGCACAGGCCACTTGTGCGGCTCGCTCCACGCCCAATTGAACGGGCAATGAGCGCACCCCCATTTGGCGGTCGCCCTGCACCGCCTTGAAGTCGTTCAGGGTCATGATGCCGTGAGCACCCGCGCTGTACAACAAAGCCAGCCACAAAGACCTTTCATCAGGCAAGGCTCCACCTAGCATCAGGGCAGAACCCGTCACCCACGCCAAGCCTTCATAACTGAGTGCGCAAGCGGTATTACCCAACCAGCCATTGCTTTTGAACCTAAAAGGTGGGGCGCTATAGGCCCAGGCCAGCAGCAGACCCAAACCACATGCCAAAAAGCCCCATGTGCCCAAGCTCAAAGCCCAAAGCAAAGATAAAGCGGTCCAGATGACCGCAATTCTTAAACCCCATTGGCCCGGCATGCGCCCTGAGGGTATGGGCCGGTTGGGTTCATTGATGGCGTCCACATGCCGATCGAACCAATCATTCACCGCTTGGCTGCTGGCGCACACCAAGGGCCCAGACAGGACCAAGCCCGCAAAGATGAGCAGCGCATGTTCAGAAAAACTTTGCCCGGAAGCCACCACGCCACAGGCCAAAGCCCACATGGGCGGAAACCAAGTGATGGGCTTGAGCAGTTCTGCCACGGTCGCAAAAGAAGGTCTGGAGGCCATTTCCATGCTGCCATTGTGACAAGGCAAGCCGAAATGTCAACAAGGGTTGACACTTAGTGCGTCAACTAAACAATCACTGGCTTATTCGGCGTCCTGGTCGCTGACCATGCCGTAGCGCCGCAGTTTGACGTAAAGGCTTTGCCTGGACAAACCCAGCATTTCAGAAGCTGAAGCACGGTTGTTATGGGTCAGGGTCAAGGCCGACTGGATGCACATTTTTTCAATCATGTCGACCGTCTCACCCACAATGTCTTTAAGTGGCATGCGGCCGACCAAACGGGACAGCTCGGCCACTGAGCCGGCCATGCCAGCGCTGGCAGAAGGGGTCTCTTGGGCTCGACGGCGCGTCACATCCTTGATGAAAAAAGCATACTGCTTCTCATCCAAATGAGTCAGACTGAGGGCAGAAATTTCCACTGCCAACTCCATACCCGAGAGCATACGCAACTCGGTCGCAAAGTCTTTCACCAGGACCTGTTGCCGCAAGTTGGTACTCAGCACGCCCCAGTCCACCCCGCCGCGCACCAGCCAGTTATCCATCGGCACGCCTTGAACATGCGACACCGAGGTGGCGCCCATCATGGCCAAAAATTCAGTATTGGCCGACTTGAGTTGGCCCGATCGGTCGGTCAGCACAATGCCTACAGGGGCATGCTCCATAGCCTCGGACATCCAATAGTTTTGGCGCAAGCCTGATGGGCCGCTGGAGACCTCGTGCTGCAAGAGCCGCACTAAAAACTGGGCGCCTGTTTCCTGTCGAAACACCGTAGCCGATACCGTGCAGTCCGCATTGGCCCCCAAAAACCGTGCCCGACACATTTCAATTCTTCCAGTAGCATAGGCCATGCGCAGCAAGGACATGACTTCTTCTTTCCAGCTGGGCTCAAAGCAATCGACAATGTCGCGGCCGACCAAACGCTTGCTGGAGTCCTTGACCATCGCTTGAGCGCTGACATTGACTTCGGTGACTCTGTAAGTTGAGCCATCCAATACCAATATGGGTTCACTGGTGGTATTGAAAAGTGTACGGTAGCGGGCCTCAATGTGGCGCAGCCTAAAGTAATCCCGCTCCATCGATTGCTGGGTTTCCACCAAGCGACGCTGGAGCACCGCCACAGCTTCTAAATCGCGTCCCAGAGCCAGAATCCGGCCATCCATCTCTAGGCGTAAGACCGCATACTGAATGGGCAAATCCACCCCTTGCGGCGTCGCATGGTTCACTTGCCTCCAGCGAATGTCCGTTTCAGATCCGTTTTGGGACAGCATGTCTTCCACCTTGATTCGGCTTTCGCTGGTCACCAAGTCTGCCCAAGCTTTGCCCACCCAATCTTGACAACCCAGCACGGCCAATTCAGACTTGCGAACCGAAACGTCTTGAACCACACCCTGGTCGTCCATGATGAGCGCAATATCTGACGCGATGCCGATCAATCGGGCAAGGGTATCAGCGTCAAATTTTTCAATGTTCATATGTAAGCGTCAGCGAGCATTGACAGCTTGTTGATTTGTTGAACTTTTTGTAAGACTGATGATAGCCTCCAGCCACTTGATAATAGTAAGAGGTTTTACGCATGGGTGTGCCAAAACCCGATCTCAATCAATCTTGGCTCAAACTGCAACTTTGCAATTTGCGAAGGTATTGCAGGGCCATCTGCGGCGATTGGCCCGCATCTGTGCCGATCAGGTCTGGCTTTAAGCTGGCCAATTGTGGATGCGCCTCCTGTACCCAGGTCCCCCCGAGCATGATGACCAGTTTAGGATTGGCAGAATGTAGCCGTACCTTTGTCAACATTTGCTCTGTCAAGTTCAGTTGCCGGTCTGATGCAATGGACAAGCCCAGCACATCAAACCACTCGGTTTGAACCAAGCGCACCACATCATCCGCACTGCCCAAGGCATCGCTGCTTACCCGCCAACCACCACGGCGAAAAAACTCACTTAACATGAATACCCCCATGCTGTGCTGGCAACCAGGGGTGGGAATCAACAAGGCAGAGGGCGCTGGGCTGAGTACTCGTGCATCCGCTAAAAACCTAGGGCTGAGTTCATACATCAAACGGTGCATGCGGCAAAACGCCACTGTTGCGGTGGCAAAGTCCACTTTATCTGATGTCCACCATGCGCCAATCAGCTGCGCTGCGGGCACGAGGGCCTTCAAATAAATTGCCTCTAAGTCTCGGTCCTGCACCAACCACTGCTGCACCAACTTGAGTGCAGCATGCTCACTTGACAAGCAGGCATGGGCCAATTCATCCACATCATTGGCACTCACGACCGACTTTCCCAAAGCCTTGCGACCCTGAAGCTTGGGGTAGGCATCTGAGCGGTGAGATCTGTAAAGAAAGCTTGCGGGGTGCGCGTGGGCTTGGACGTTCATGAGCTTCGTGAATTCAATCAGAGGCTCTAGTTTTATGGTTTTTTGGTAAACCCTACCTAGGGTAAACACTTAAATCGTAATATATAATTTACGTCAATTTAAGTTGACACATCTAAATTGAGTCCGTAAAGTCCAAAACGTCATCAACCCCCTTTGGGACGTTTTTATGCCACGGCCAACTGCACGCGCAGCCCTTTACACACCTGAGCAAAAAATGCGTCGGGACGAAACCGTTTGGACCCTGGTGCAGGGCATTCTGGCTCCCATTCAGTTTTTGGTGTTTTTGGTCAGCCTGGGGTTGGTGGTGAGAGCCCTTTGGACCAACGAAGGGCATGAATGGGCCATGCTTTCAGTGGTCGTTAAGACGATGGTGCTCTACCTCATCATGATCACCGGCTGCATTTGGGAAAAAGTGGTGTTTGGCAAGTACCTGTTTGCGCCTGCGTTTTTCTGGGAAGACGTGTTCAGCATGATGGTGTTGGCCCTGCATACCCTTTACCTGCAAGTGTGGTGGACCTCCGCCCTACCCATTGAGCAGCAATATTGGCTGGCCTTGGCCGCTTACGCTGCCTACGTCATCAACGCAGGCCAGTTTTTAATCAAGCTTCGGGCTGCCCGCTTGCAACACGCGGCCACTTCGGCCTCTGGTTTGTCCATGCCTAATTTAGGTATGGAGGTCCGCGCATGAGCCCTGTGATTCCTATCCAAGCGGCTTCGGGCATGGGGTGCGCGGACACACCGGTGCTGGTGCAACGTGGACAACGAGAGGTGTTTTGCGGGCTCACCGGCATCATTTGGCTGCACCGCAAAATTCAAGACGCGTTTTTTCTGGTGGTGGGATCACGCACCTGCGCCCACCTGATTCAGTCTGCGGCCGGAGTCATGATTTTTGCCGAGCCTCGGTTTGGCACCGCCATCATTGATGAGCGCGATTTGGCTGGCCTTGCCGACTGTAATGACGAGCTTGATCGGGTGGTATCCGAGCTGCTGACCCGCCGCCCCGACATCAAGCAATTGTTTTTGGTGGGATCCTGCCCCTCAGAGGTGATCAAGCTCGATTTGTCACGTGCTGCCGAGCGCCTGAGCCGTCAGCACTTGCACAGGGTTCGTGTGGTCAACTACTCTGGAAGCGGCATTGAAACCACATTCACCCAAGGCGAGGACGCCTGTTTGGCCTCCTGGCTTCAAACCCTGCCTGCACCCCCAGCATCCGACCAGTTCAATTTGTTGATTGTGGGCACCTTGGCTGATGTGGTGGAAGACCAGTTCCGCCAATATTTCCAGAACATGGGCATTGAGCAGGTGGACTTTTTTCCGCCCCGCAAAAGCACCCAAATTCCTGCCATTGGTCCGAATACCCGTTTTTTACTGGCCCAGCCATTTTTGGCAGACACCGCACGCCAACTTGAGGCGCAAGGTGCCACCCGCGTGCCCGCACCCTTTCCTTTGGGCGCACAAGGCACCACCCAATGGCTCAAGGCGGGAGCCCAAGCCTTTGAGATCAGCGACGAAGCCTTTGAAGCCGTGGTTCGCGCCCCTCGCCAGCGGGCCGAGATTTCCATGACACGGCACCGCGACCAACTTCAAGGCCGCAAGATTTTCTTTTTTCCGGACTCGCAGCTTGAAATTCCGCTGGCGCGTTTTCTGCACCACGAAATGCACATGCACTTGTGTGAGGTGGGCACGCCCTATTTGCACCGCGGCCACATGGCTGAAGAGTTGGCTCTGTTGCCCAGCAACACGCGGCTGTCAGAAGGCCAGGATGTGGAGCTGCAGCTTGACCGATGCCGTGCCGACCAACCCGACCTGGTGGTGTGCGGCTTGGGTTTGGCCAACCCCTTGGAGGCCGAGGGCTTCACCACGAAATGGGCCATTGAACTGGTGTTCACGCCCATACAAGGGTACGAGCAGGCGGGCGACTTGGCAGGTTTGTTCAGCCGCCCGCTCCTTGATGCCCAC
>DDPM01000111.1 GCA_002342165.1 Hylemonella sp. UBA2468 | reverse complement strand
CACATTGCGTTGGGTGGCGGGGTGCACCCACATTTCGCGGTTCATGGCAGGGGCCACCAAGAGCGGCACTTGATCGATGGGCCGGGCCAAACACATCAGGCTCAGCAGGTCATCCGCGCGACCATGCAGCAGTTTGGCCATAAAGTCAGCGCTGCAAGGCGCCACCAAAATGGCGTGGGCTTCGCGGCTTAAATTGATATGCGGCATGTTGTTGGCAGCCCGGTCGTCCCACTGAGAGCCAAACACCGGCCGATTAGACAGGGCCTGCATCGTCACTTTGGTGATGAATTGCTCAGCAGCCTCAGTCATGACCACCTGAACCGAAGCCCCCTCTTTAATCAGGGCGCGGCACAGTTCGGCCGACTTGTAGCAAGCAATGCCTCCGGACAGCCCAAGAACAATGTGTTTACCAGCCAAGTCACTCATGGCGGCGAATGTAGCAGAGGACGAACCTATAATTGACCATTACCACCTCCTTGAGCAATGAGCTCCCTGGACATGACCAAATTTGTCTTCGTCACCGGCGGTGTGGTGTCTTCCCTGGGCAAGGGAATCGCCTCAGCCTCCCTCGCTGCGATTCTGGAATCGCGGGGCCTGAAAGTCACCCTGATCAAACTCGATCCCTACCTTAATGTGGATCCGGGCACCATGTCACCCTTTCAGCATGGCGAGGTGTACGTCACCAACGATGGCGCAGAAACCGACCTCGACTTAGGCCATTACGAGCGTTTTATTGAAACGCGCATGCGCCGCAGCAACAATTTCACCACAGGCCAAATTTACAAAAGCGTGTTGGAAAAAGAACGCCGTGGAGATTACCTCGGTAAAACCGTACAGGTCATTCCGCATGTGACCAACGAAATTCAAGACTTCATCAAGCGTGGCGCCGGTTTTGAAACCGACCATGCGGTGGATGTGGCCATTGTGGAAATTGGCGGCACTGTGGGTGACATTGAGTCTTTGCCTTTTTTGGAAGCGGTTCGCCAACTCAGCTTGCGTATGGGCCCCAACAACTCGGCGTTTGTTCACCTGACCTATGTGCCTTGGATAGCGGCTGCCGGCGAACTCAAGACCAAACCGACCCAACACACGGTACAAAAGTTGCGTGAGATTGGTATTCAGCCTGACGTATTGTTATGCCGGGCCGACCGTTACATTCCCCAAGACGAATGCGACAAAATTTCGCTGTTTACCAATGTGCAGCAGTGGGGCGTGATTTCCATGCCTGATATGGATACCATTTACAAGGTGCCGCGTGTGTTGCACGAACAAGGCTTAGACGGCCTGATTTGCGACAAACTGCGCCTCAATACCCAACCTGCCAACCTCAAGCGCTGGGACGAGTTGGTGTTTGAAGTGGAGCACCCTCAAGGCGAAGTCACCATCGCGATGGTGGGTAAGTATGTAGACTTGAGCGACAGTTACAAATCGGTCAACGAAGCGCTGCGCCACGCCGGTATGAAAAATCACGTGCGCGTCCAAATTGAACACGTCGACTCTGAAACCATCACCGAAGCCTCGGTCAGTCAGCTGGCTCGTTTCGACGCCATCCTGGTGCCCGGTGGCTTTGGAAAACGCGGGATTGAAGGCAAGATCCAAACCGCCCGCTTTGCCCGCGAAAACCGTATTCCCTACCTCGGCATTTGTTTAGGCATGCAAGTCGCCACCATCGAATTTGCCCGTCATGTGGCCGGGCTGGCAGAGGCCAACAGCACCGAGTTTGAACCCCACTGCTCCCAACCTGTGATTGCGCTGATCACCGAGTGGAAAGATGCGGACGGCACCATCAAAATCCGAGACGCCAACTCTGACCTAGGAGGCACCATGCGTTTGGGAGCACAGAGCTCCAACGTTGCAGAAGGCACCTTAGCCCACCAGATTTACGGAAACGTGGTAACCGAGCGGCACCGCCACCGCTATGAAGCCAATGTGCACTTTTTAGACAAACTTCGCGCGTCGGGGCTGGTGATTTCTGCACTGACGCAGCGTGAGCAACTGACCGAAATGGTGGAGCTGCCCCAAAATGTTCACCCTTGGTTTGTGGGCGTCCAATTTCACCCGGAATTCAACTCCACTCCTTGGAACGGACACCCCTTGTTCAATGCGTTCATTAAAGCCGCTTTAGGGCATCAGTCCTCTGGCAAAAATCTCAAGGCAGTGGCCTGATGCAACTCTGCGGTGTCGAAGTTGGCCATCGTCGGCCTTTTTTTCTGATTGCTGGACCCTGTGTCATTGAATCTGAACAGTTGCAAATGGACACAGCGGGCACGCTCCAAGAGATTACCCGTGAGCTGGGTATTCACTTTATCTTCAAGAGCAGCTTTGACAAGGCCAACCGATCCTCAGGCACCAGCTTCAGGGGGCCGGGTTTGGACCAAGGATTGAGCATTTTGAGCAAAGTCCGCAGCAACCTACAAGTACCTGTACTGACGGATATCCACTCTGAAGATCAAATTGAAGCTGTTGCTTCGGTGGTGGACGTACTCCAAACCCCCGCATTTTTATGCCGTCAAACCGACTTCATCCATGCGGTGGCGCAATCGGGCAAGCCCGTCAACATTAAAAAGGGTCAGTTTTTGGCGCCTGGCGACATGAAAAACGTCATCGACAAAGCCCGTGCAGCTGCCAAAGCCAAAGGCCTGCCCGAGAACAACTTCATGGCCTGCGAGCGCGGCGTGAGCTTTGGATACAACAACCTGGTGAGCGACATGCGCAGCTT
>DDPM01000171.1 GCA_002342165.1 Hylemonella sp. UBA2468 | reverse complement strand
GTGCTGCCGAGGTTATGGCAGCGTGGGCTGGCGCATTAGGATCAAGGGAGGCGTTGGAAGGCTGCGTGGGTGCCGCAAACAGCGCGGACATGCGGTCAACCTCTGGGGTGGTAAGGGTGTGTGGGGCACCATCTTTGTGCAAGATGTCTTGAAACTCAGCCTCCACCTCATCGATGTAGCGCTGGCCCTCGGCTTTGACCAAAATTTTGATGCGGGCTTTGTAAATGTTGTCGCGCCGACCCCAGCGGTTGTAGACCCGAACAATGGCTTCTAGGTAATTGAGCAGTTGCTGTGCGGGTAAAAACTCGCGAATGGTGGTGGCAATGACCGGTGTGCGACCCATGCCGCCGCCGACCAGCACTTTGAAACCCAAAACCTCCTCAGACTTGACGAGTTGTAGACCGACATCGTGCCAAGCAATGGCCGCACGATCCTCAACAGCTCCAATGATGGCAATTTTGAATTTACGTGGCAAAAACGCAAATTCTGGGTGCAACGTGCTCCACTGGCGGATCAGCTCGGCATAGGGTCTGGGGTCAGCCACTTCGTCAGGGGCAAGACCGGCCAAGGCGTCGGTGGTGGTGTTGCGTATGCAATTGCCGCTGGTTTGAATGCCATGCATATCCACCGAGGCCAGCAGGTCCATGACGTCGGCACTGCGGTTAAGGGGAATCCAATTGAACTGCACGTTCTGGCGGGTGGTGAAGTGGGCGTAACCGGTGGTCAGGCTGCTGCCAATGCGCTTGCCATCGCGCAGCTGAATGTCGCCCAAACGGTTTTGTGCCGCCACAGCACCTTGAAACACCTCGTGGGTGGGTTGATCAAACTCGCGGGCAATGCGGGCCAGCATCCTGACCTGAGCGCTAGAGAGCACCCCATAGGGCACTGCTACACGCAGCATCGGGGCGTGGCGTTGTATGTACCACCCGTTTTGCAAACGCAGGGGTTTGAATTCATCAGCCCCCAGTTCACCTTTGAGGTGGCGTTCAAGCTGGTCGCGGTACTGTTGCGCGCGGGTGCGCACAAACGCGCGATCAAAATCGGTGTATGGGTACATGGAATGGGAATTTAGGGCAGCGCCTTTAGATTGCAAACTACATTTTTGGGATTTTGATATACCCAAAAATGAATGAAGATGGTTTAAATGTGGGCGGAGGACGGCCATTGGGCCGACTTGAGGGTGCGCACAAACAAATCCACACAGCGGTTGGCTTGGACTGACATGGCGGCATGAATTTTGGGGATTCTTTCTTCCCAGCCCGGCTGTGGGAACGCCCGGTGCTCGAGCCGGTCCATGATGGTCATGCCCTCAGCCACGCCATCAAGCGCAACTCGAACGCGGCCCGCCTCCAGGGTGAACCAATCTGGGTGCAGCACATAAATCAGCGCCATGATTTCATGGGCCATAAAGGCTTCATCCATGGCCATGTTGAAATCTTGCTCGGCGTAGTATCCCGCCGCAAATTGCGCGGCGTGCAACAGGGTGTCCATTAACCGGTTCGGCGAGCGGTGGTGTTGGGCAATGTCCCGCATGTGATCCATACGCAACACCATCTGCTCTGTCACATCCAAACCCAGCAGGGTGATGGGGAAAGGACTGGTCAGTATGGTGTCAGCCGCATGCGGGTCATGCCACATATTGGACTCAGCCACTGGGGACATATTGCCTGCCTTGGCAATGCTGCCCCCTAAAACCACTACGCGCTTTAGCTTTTCGTGCAGCAAGGGTTCTTGGCGGTGCGCCAGACACAAGTTGGTCAAAGGGCCCAGCGTGACCAGAGTGATCTCCCCGGGGTGGGCGTCGGCTTGGTCGGCCATAAAACGGGCGGCCGATTGGCTCTCTGGGGGGTAAGTCATTCGCTGGCGTTCTGGAATATTGCCCAAGCCGTCTTCGCCTTCTAGGTCAGGGTCAGGACGCATGGGGGCTTTTTTAAGCGGGGAATTCACGCCCTCGGCGACAGGCACTCTGTGCCCAGCCAAAGAGCACAAATAGACCGTATTGCGCAGGGCTGTAGGGGCCAGCACATGCCCATAACTTGAACAAATGCCCACCAAGTCCAGACCGGGGTGCGCCATCGCAAAAACAAGCGCTAGTGCCCCTCCTATGCCGGGGTCAGCGTCAATGATGATTTTTTGGGCAGTCATGATTTAAGTTTATACACTTGACACAGCAGTTCACCCCTTACGGTCCGATCGGAGCGCCTTGCTGAGCAAAATAACGGGCAGCAAGCCCACCAAGACCAGCATCAGTGCAGGTAGAGCGGCCTCCGCAAGTCGCTCATCCCTTGCAAGTTGGTAGGTCATCACAGCGAGGGTGTCTGAATTAAAGGGGCGCAGCACCAAAGTGGCGGGAAGCTCTTTCATCACGTCCACCATTACCAATAAAGTTGCCGCCAAAGCGGGTTTGGCCAGCAACGGGGCATGAACGCGCCACATCAGATGCCAGCCGTACACGCCCAAAATACGGGCACTGTCGTCTAAATTGGCGGGGATGCGTGCGTAACCGCTGTTCAAAGATTGCAGGGCCACTGCCACAAAACGCACCAAATACGCCCAAATCAGCCCCAATACAGAGGCCGTTAACCAGCCCCCAAAGCCAGCAGCCGGCCAATGCGTTTGGAGCCAGCCCACAGGCAGCAACAAGCCCACCACAATCACGACACCTGGTACCGCATACCCCAAACCCAAGGTGCGCTCGGCCCAGCGGGTAGACAGCCCCGGGTGCAAGCGGGCCTGTGCCGTGACCATCCAAGCCATGGCCACAGCCAATACGGCCGTTACCAAACCGAGACTGAAGCTGTTGAAGGTCCATTGATAAAACTTTGCCGCACCAATTTCCAGGCCATCCCAGCCCGCCCATAAAGCCCTGAGCAGCAACACCAAAGGCAGTACAAACCCCAAAACAACAGGCACCAAGCACACCGCCCAAGCTGCGACGGCTTGGGCGCCATCAAGTTGCAGGGGCTTGGACTCTTGCCCTTTGCGATCGGCACGGCTGGACGCAAAGCGCAAACGGGCTTGCGCCCGCTGCTCCAGCATCAACACCAGAGCAGCCAAGGCCAGCAGCAGGGTGGACAACTGAGCCGCAGCCTCGCGGTTGTCCATGACCAGCCACGATTTGTATATGCCCACCGTAAAGGTTTGAATGCCAAAGTAGCTCGACACTCCGAAGTCCGACAAGGTCTCCATCAAAGCCAAGGCGGCGCCTGCGGCAATGGCAGGGCGCGCCATCGGCAGCGCAACACGAACAATGCGCATGGGAAGTGAAACCCCCATGAGGCGGGCCGCTTCCATCAAATGGCTGGCCCGCTGGCTCAAGGCTGTTCGGGTCAACAAGTAGACGTAGGGGTAGAGGCTGAGCGTGAGCACCATCACCGCGCCGCTCAAACTTCGGATTTCGGGCAACAAGCGACCTTCCAGGCCCCAAGCTTCGCGCATCCAGCTTTGCAATGGGCCACTGAACTGCAAAAAATCGGTGTAGGCATAGGCCACCACATAGGCTGGAAACGCCATTGGCAGCAGCAGGCACCATTCCAGCGTGGCCTTGAAACGAAATTCAAAGAGGCTCACCGTGGTGGCGGTCAAGGTGCCCAGTAGCACTACACCCACGCCAACGCATAAACACAACCAGAGGCTGGTACCCAGGTAGGCGGGCATCACGTGTTGCGCCAAATGGCTCCAAACTTCTGCCGTGGTATCGCTGTACGCCAACCAAGAGGACAGCAGCGTCAAAACCGGCAAAGCCAGCGCCAAGGTCAAACACCAAAGCGCCCCGCGAGGCAGCATCCTGAGTAAAGCAAACATCCGATTCATTTTATGCAGACGGCAGTCCCTACAATTTGCATATGTATTTAGAGATTGACCAAGCCAACATGAGTTATGCAGGCGCTGCACGACCTGCAGTTCATCAAGTGAGCCTAAGCCTGCAAGCGGGCGATATTGGCGTGCTGATTGGCCCATCGGGTTGCGGCAAAACCAGCCTTCTGCGCGCCGTAGCAGGTTTGGAGCGTCTTGAAGGCGGTGCCATCCGCCTCAATGGCCAAACCGTGAGCCGAAAGGGCTTGCATTTGCCGCCAGAGCAGCGCCGCATGGGTATGGTGTTTCAAGATTACGCCTTGTTTCCTCACCTGAACGTGCAAGACAACATTGGGTTTGGATTGCACCAGTGGTCTGCCGCCGACAAAGCAAAACGCGTGGCTGAAGTGCTGGGCTGGGTGGGCTTGAGTGGGCGCGCCAAACGCTACCCGCACGAGCTTTCAGGTGGCCAACAACAGCGCGTGGCTTTGGCCCGTGCCTTGGCACCCAAACCCCAGTTGCTGCTTCTGGATGAGCCTTTTTCAAATATGGATGTGGAGTTGCGTGAGCGTTTGGCATCTGAAATGAGGACTATTTTGAAAGACGTGCAAGCCACCGCTTTATTTGTGACCCACGACCAAATGGAAGCTTTTGCCATAGGCGATCTGATTGGTGTGATGCACAGGGGAACCTTGCACCAGTGGACAGACGCTTACACCCTTTACCACCGGCCTGCCACGCGTTTTGTGGCGGAATTTATTGGGCACGGTGTTTTTGCCCCAGCCAGCATTCTTATGGAAGGCGCACAACGCATCGTGCACACGCCCTTGGGAGACTTGAGCGTTGAAGCACAAGACCACGCCATGCTTGGCCCCTGCGATGTGCTGCTGCGTGCTGATGACATTACCCATGACGATGATGCACCTGTTAAAGCGGAAATCATCACCAAGTCGTTTCGGGGTTCGGAATTTTTGTACACCCTACGCTTGGCCTCGGGCCAGGAGGTGATGGCGCATGTGCCCAGCCACCATGACCACAAAATTGGCGAGTGGATCGGCATCAGGGCTCAGGTGGACCATGTGGTCACCTTTGAACAGGTGTCCGCCTAGCAGGATTCCGTCTGAGCAAGGTCTCAGCCGTCCACCATCAGCTGTTGCGCCAAGTCCTTGGGCAAAGGCCAGGGTTCTGCGCCTATACGGCTGGCCAGCAACTCCGCACCAAGAGCACTCAAACTCAGGCCGCGTGAGCCCAAAGCAGCATGTATCCATAATCCTGAGGCTTCAAGTGGCCCCACACAAGGCAGCCGTTTTGGATTGACACAGCGTGTGCCCACCCAATGCTGTACGTGATGTTGCTCAAAGCTCTCCGCCAAGGCCTGAGCGGTGCGGGGCTGCAATTGGCGCAAGCGTTCTAGGTTTTGCAAATGGTGCTGGTGAAGCTCCAGCTTGTTGCCGAAGGGCTCGTAAGTGGCCCCCGTAATCCAAGCACAGCCGTCGGGCATGGGGAATTTGGGAATCAAGCTGCCATAGCCATTCACGGGGTATTCGGCAAAGTTGGGGTCCTCAGCCTTTCTGTAACCCCAGCTCAAAACACCTTGAATTTGCTCCATGGCGGGGAGCTTGGCTAATGGGGTGGTGCATGTTTGAGCCAGTTCAAATGCCCCACCTGCATTGGCCAATACGACACAGCTGGAGGTGTGGATCAGCTGGTCTTGCGCGTTCCAGAGCTGCCAGTTTCGATATCCTTTACGGCTTATACGGGCCACATGGGTATGGCCTTGAAACGTGATCAAGGGGTGGGCCATCCAAGCCCGTACCAACTGACCTGGACGTATCCAGGATCCACTCGGGTGCCAAGTTTCGGTTGTAATCCTCATAACACCTGAGGGTGCCCAGTCTTGCCCCTCTATCAACAACCTTTTTGCATGTTGGTTTGTAAGCTTGATACCGGCGCGAATGAGGCGTGATCGTGGGCTGTTGTCGCGAGAGTCTTGTGGGGCCATCAAACCTGCAGGCAAGCCCGATGCACCTGCTGCTGGCATTGGGGCAGCATCCAATACCAAAACCTGCCAGCCTCGCCGTGCCAAGGCATACGCCACAGAGGCACCTGCAAGACCTGCCCCTATAACGGTGCAATGACCAGGTTCTTTAGCGGGAGTTCGCCAAATGCGCCTTTGGGTCTTGATGTCCCACTGCGGTTCGTAGGTGTATGTGAGCGCTTGAGGTGAAAGCGCTGTAGTTTGAGGTGCGGTCTTTGGGTTTTCAACAAAACCGGCTTGGCTTAAAAGAGCCCATATGCTCGGTTCAGTTTGTTGACGTTCAGGAGATGCCCTTACCCAAACTTGTGTGCCTCGCCTGCAGCATCGTGTAAGGGCTTGCACTTCCCAACGGCTCCAAGGCGTTGCGGTGATATCCAGGCTCACCACGTCGGCTTCAAATTCCAGCTCCTTGAGGGTGGAAGTTATCTGACCAACGCACAGCGTCAGAAGCACTTGACTTGAGGGCTGGGGGGCATCCAAACACGCCTCTATCCTGTTAAAGCCATTGTCTAAATCAAACTCCTGTCCCTGCTGCGGGCTAAGGCATGCCACCAAATGCAATGTTTTAGGGCGCTTGGAATCTTGAGTGTTTAGAACCCAAGCTTTTTGAATGTCTTCAAGCTGCTGGGCGTCATAAAACGTAAAAAGCCAGCGCCAAACATTTTGTTTGGACCAGTCCGGCAGCACCTTGATTTATTTTGAGTGTCTTGTTTTACGCAGCTGGGGGCACGTATCCCTGCGCTTGGTCCGCACCCTCACCAAAAAAGTGGTTTTCCATTTGTCTGGCAAGGTACTGGCGCGCGCGCAGGTCGGCAAGGTTCAGGCGGTTTTCATTGACCAACATGGTTTGGTGCTT
>DDPM01000043.1:3103-5577 GCA_002342165.1 Hylemonella sp. UBA2468 | reverse complement strand
TGCGCTCCCACATCCACGCCAAAGCCTGCCCTTGCCGGCGCGATTCAAAGCGTCCGCTGGAGACTTGGAGATTTCTAAATTCCATCACAGCGGACCACAGTGGTTCAACGCCCTGTCCCAACAGAGCGCTCAAACTCAAGACCCTGGGCTGCCAATGCGCCTCACTGTGCGGGTCATTCGGGTTGCCGTGCATGCCCAGCAAGCGCAGACTGGACGTGATCTGCGCCTGTGCGCGGGTGGCTGCATCAGGGTCAATGTCGGCCTTGTTGATGAGCACCAGGTCCGCGAGCTCCATCACGCCTTTTTTGATCGACTGCAAATCGTCACCCGCGTTAGGCAACTGCATGAGCACAAACATGTCCGTCATGCCCTGCACCGCCGTCTCGCTCTGCCCCACGCCAACGGTCTCCACAATCACCACGTCGTAGCCCGCAGCCTCAAACACCAATATGGCCTCACGCGTTTTTTCAGCAACGCCGCCCAAGGTCCCGCTACTCGGGCTGGGACGGATAAACGCTTGGTCATGCATGGAGAGCTTTTCCATGCGCGTCTTGTCGCCCAAGATGGAGCCTCCTGAAACCGACGACGACGGATCAATCGTGAGCACTGCCACGCGGTGGCCTTGGTCAATCAGATGCAGGCCCAAGGCTTCAATCAAGGTGCTCTTCCCTACCCCAGGCACTCCGCTCAAGCCCAGCCTCAATGACTTACCACTGTGAGGCAGCAGTGCCGTCAGCAAGGCATCGCCCTGCGCGCGGTGGTCAGTACGGGTGGATTCCAAAAGAGTGATGGCTTTGGCAATGGCGCGGCGCTGCTGAGCGCCTTGCCCGCGGACGATCGCATCCAACCGGTTGTTAATGCAGTCAGACAACCCAGTTCTCCAGTTTCAAACCTTCCACCCGCTCAAACTCGCGGGTGTTGTTGGTCACCAGAGTGGCATCCAAGGCGAGGGCCTGACTGGCCAGCAACAAGTCCCGTTCACCAATGCGTTGGCCCTTTGCTTCCAGCGTTTTGCGCACGTTACCGTAGATCCATGCAGCGTCTTGGTCCCAGTCCAGAATGGGAAATTTCGACAGAAAGTTTTCCAGCTTGGCACGAGTTTCAGGACGGGTACTTTTGGCAACACCGAACGCCAACTCAGCCACCGTCACCGTGGAGATTGCCAACGATTCACGACCCGCTTGAATCAAGCGCTGCAATACCCGCGCGGGCTGCTCGTTGATGATGTAGATGCAGATGTTAGTGTCGAGCAAATAGGTCATGGAAGCAATGGCTCACGATCCGTTTGGGGCCATTCTTCGGCACGTTCCAGCTTGAAGTCACCATCGAATGCTGCTACAGCCGCCAAGACCTGCTGTCCCCAAGTGGCGCTGTCGAGCTTGGGCCGCAAGATGACCGCGTCACCTTGGCGCTCGATGGTCACTTCGCTGGTGGTGAACCGGAACGCCTTGGGCAAACGAACAGCCTGGCTGCGTCCGGTAGTGAATATTTTTGCGGTGTCGACGGTGACGGTGCTCATGTCAATCCCCTAGGCACGATAGATACCAAAAGTATATACCTATTGATATGTATTAATGATATCTACCAGAAGCCACTCACAAACCGAGCGCCTTCTCAATTTGGCTCAACACATCCCGCGCAGACACAGGTATGGGAGTTCCCGGGCCGTAAATGCCCTTGACGCCAGCGGCGTACAAAAAGTCATAGTCCTGCCGCGGAATCACGCCGCCCACGAACACGATAATGTCGTCGGCGCCCTGCTTTTTGAGCTCGGCAATGATGGCGGGCACCAAAGTTTTGTGGCCTGCGGCCAGCGTGGACACGCCCACGGCGTGCACGTCGTTTTCAATGGCTTGTCGCGCGCATTCTTCGGGGGTTTGGAACAGCGGACCCATGTCCACGTCAAAGCCCAGGTCGGCAAAGGCGGTGGCCACCACTTTGGCGCCGCGGTCGTGGCCGTCCTGGCCGAGCTTGCTGATCATCACTCGGGGGCGGCGGCCTTGTTTCTCCGCGAAGGCTGCGATATCGACCTTCAGAGCATTCCAATATTCCATGGTGTCTCCCTGCGCAGCGTCATAAGCGGCAGCGTACACACCGCTGACCTTGTGCGTGTCCGCGCGGTGGCGGCCGAAGGCCTTTTCCAGCGCATCGCTCACCTCACCCACCGTGGCGCGCAGACGGATGGCCTTGATACTCAGGTCCAGCAGGTTACCGCGCTGGGACTCTGCGGCTTGGGTAATGGCGGCCAATGCCGCAGCAACGGAGGATGCTTCGCGTTGCGCCTTGATGTCTTTGAGTCGGGCGATTTGGCCTTCGCGTACCGCCATGTTGTCGATGTCACGCGCCTCAATAACATCTTCGTGTTTGAGCTTGTACTTGTTGACACCCACGATCACGTCCTGCCCGCTGTCGATGCGCGCTTGCTTCTCGGCAGCAGCGGCTTCAATCTTGAGTTTGGCCCAGCCGCTGTCCAC
>DDPM01000043.1:2549-3034 GCA_002342165.1 Hylemonella sp. UBA2468 | reverse complement strand
GTGATGTGGGTCTCTTCCTGAATGATGAGCTGCGTGTTGCGGGCAATGCGCGCCGAAAACTCCGTGGGCAGCGCAATGGCTTCGTCAAAGCTATTGGTGTGCAGACTTTGCGTGCCGCCAAACACCGCGGCCATGGCCTCGATGGTGGTACGCACCACATTGTTGTAAGGGTCCTGCTCCGTCAAACTCCAGCCGCTGGTCTGGCTGTGGGTGCGCAGCATCAGGCTCTTAGGGCTCTTGGCGTCAAAGCCCTTCATGATGCGGCACCACAGCAAACGTGCTGCGCGCATTTTGGCGACCTCCAAATAGAAGTTCATGCCAATCGCCCAGAAGAACGACAAGCGCCCCGCGAACTCATCCACATCCAAGCCAGAGGCCAAGGCGGTTTTGACGTATTCCTTACCGTCGGCCAGGGTGAACGCGAGCTCCAAGGCCTGGTTGGCGCCCGCCTCCTGCATGTGGTAACCCGAGATGGAAATCGAGTT
>DDPM01000043.1:2234-2481 GCA_002342165.1 Hylemonella sp. UBA2468 | reverse complement strand
CGCACCATGAACTCTTTCAGAATGTCGTTCTGAATCGTTCCACTCAGCTGGTCTTGGCTCACCCCCTGCTCTTCGGCGGCGACCACATAGCCCGCCAGCACGGGCAGCACCGCGCCGTTCATGGTNNCACCTTGTCCAGCGGAATGTCCTTGAAAAGGATTTTCATGTCTTCGACCGAATCAATCGCTACGCCGGCCTTGCCCACATCGCCCGTGACGCGAGGGTGGTCGGAGTCGTAGCCGCGGTG
>DDPM01000043.1:799-2169 GCA_002342165.1 Hylemonella sp. UBA2468 | reverse complement strand
CGCACCGCGTACATCGTGGCCTGCGGTCCGCGCAAGTAAGGCTCGAAACCGGGCAGCGTATCCGCGTGCGGCAAATTGGCGGTATCTGCGGCGGTGTACAGGGGTTTGACAGCGATGCCGTCGGGCGTGATCCAGTTCAGCGCCTCCACATTGCCGTCGGGGGCGGATTTGGCAGCGGCTTTGGCCCATTGCTCCAGCGTAGCGGATTGAAATTCAGGCGTCTTGTCGATCATGGCAGGTGGCAATCTGTGTATAAATACATTTCATCTTATCATTTATAATTATGAATTCAAAAACTTACTCCGACTTACAATTCGGGCTATGTCTGCATTGACCCTGACCCCCAAAGCACTGTATGAGGAAGTGGCCGAGCTGCTGCGCCAACGCATCTTCAGCAACGAACTGGCACCCGGCAGCTGGATAGACGAACTACGCTTAGCTGAGGCATACGGCATCAGCCGCACCCCCCTGCGTGAAGCTCTCAAGGTGCTAGCCACCGAAGGTTTGGTGACGATGAAGGTGCGCCGTGGCGCCTATGTGACCGAAGTCAGCGAAAAAGACCAGCGCGATGTGTACCACCTGCTTTCGCTCTTGGAGTCCGACGCCACCGGCGTGGTAGCCCAGCAGGCCACCGAGGCAGAACTTGCAGAGCTGGCACAACTGCACCAAGAACTCAAGGCCGCCACACAAAACACCGAGCGGTTTTTTGAAATCAACGAGCAGTTCCACATGCGCTTGCTTGAAATGGCCAACAACCGCTGGCGTACCCAGCTGGTGCTTGATTTGCGAAAGGTCATGAAGCTCAACCGCCACAACTCTTTGTTCAAAAGCGGCCGCATAGAAGAGTCTTTACAAGAGCATCAAGACATCATGGACGCCCTGCTGGCCCATGATGCAGCCTTGAGCCAGCAGAGCATGCAAACCCACTTTAAGAATGGACTGCATGCTGCGAGCTCGCCTCTCGCATAGCCTGCAAGGCTAGGGCAGAAACTTCGGCTGGGCCTAAATGTTTGAGGCGATGGTCGCTCCACACCTGCCGCCAGCGGCGGGCACCAGGCTGGCCATGGCGCAGACCCAGCATATGGCGGGCCATGCCGTACCAGTGGGTGCCGTGTGCGGCTTCGCGATTCATGTAATCCACCATATGCGNNCTCCACTGTGTCGCGGGTGATGTCGCCGGTGATATTGTTTCCCTCGCCTCCCGCAGCCTCGCCAAAGAAGGCGTGGTCCCACTCCGCCAACCACCAAGGGTTGTGATACGCCTCTCGCCCAACCATCACACCATCTAAGTGATGAAGCTGCTCAGTCACCTGCAGACTGGTAGTAATGCCCCCATTGATTTCAATTCGCAAGTGCGAAAAGTCTTGTTT
>DDPM01000043.1:560-793 GCA_002342165.1 Hylemonella sp. UBA2468 | reverse complement strand
GCGGTGAACCAGCTCATAACGCAGCGGGGGAATGTCTCGGTTTTCTTTGGGGCTTAAGCCCTGCAGCCACGCATTGCGTGCATGCACGATGAAGGTGGTGCAGCCTGCGTCTGCCACGGCGCCTACAAAGTCTCTTAAAAATGCATAGCTTTCATCACGGTCAATGCCAATGCGGTGCTTGACGGTTACCGGGATGGACACCTCATCCAACATGGCCTTGACGCCATCGGCCA
>DDPM01000043.1:0-431 GCA_002342165.1 Hylemonella sp. UBA2468 | reverse complement strand
TAGCCCCATTGCTCGCCAAGCTTGGCGCAGCGGGCTAGGTCTTCGGGCTCGCTGCCGCCCAATTGCAAGGCAATGGGGTGCTCGGACTCATGAAAGCGCAGGTGGCGCGCCACATCGCCATACAACAAAGCCCCCGTGGTGACCATTTCGGTATAGAGCCAAGCGCGTCGGCAGAGCAGCCTGTGCAGGTAGCGGCAATGGTCGTCCGTCCAATCCATCATGGGGGCAACGGATAGCCGAGCTGGAAATTTCTGAGGTATCAAATTATTCAAATTTGCGCTTAACAGCAATAAAAAACATGAAAAGAAGCTGTTTTGAAGAGTATTTGCATAAGGCCTTCAGAAACGCTTGCTTTATGTCAATCCATATTTATTAATGTAAATGACATGAGTCAATTTCAGGGTTTAACAAAGCATCCAGACACAACTTAA
>DDPM01000203.1 GCA_002342165.1 Hylemonella sp. UBA2468 | reverse complement strand
AAATGTGCAGCAAATAACGGTGCAATTCGGCATCGGCAGGGTCTTGTGTGGCAAGTTGCTGGCAAGACTGGCTGTATTGCTCAAAAGCGGCCAGTTGGCTGGTGAGTTCCGCCACATGTTTGGGGCATTCACACCACACATTGCCCGAGATTTGTGCAACTGAGGCCAGCGTGGCATCGTTGTAACGGCGAGGCGGCGCCAAAGCAATGGGCGGTTGAACCAAGCTGTTTGGATCTTGACTCGAACGTTTTGCCAAGATTGGCCCAAGCTGGTCAGCCAGTTTCTGCGCCAATTCGGCTGGGCTGATGGGCTCACGATACAACTCAATGCCCGCTTGAGTCAGTGCTTGTTGGTCTGCAGTGCGTGCATATTGGTACGCCAACCCAATGGGTGTGCTGGAGTTGGTGGCCCATGCCAGCAGAGCCTTTGTGTGTTCGGGATGCAGGTTTTGCAGCTGCACACACACCCCATCCAAAAGCTCCGTTTGGGGCGTTGCAAGGGGCCATTCAGAGGGCCCCGCGCCAAAGCCATGAACCTGCCATGCCAAGTGCAATCCAGTATGGGGAAGAAGTTGCGCCCACTTTTGTGCAAAGGCCTTGCCTCGCAGCTGGGTGGCCAAGGCATCGCCCACCACCCCGATGCGAATCATGGATCTTGGTGTGACGGTTGAGGGCATGTTTCCCACAGTGGCGAGAGGCGTCTGCTGCACCAGCGCTTGCAGCTGCGAGTGGTCCAACCGAGCCACATGACTGATGCTGTGCCCCATTTGGTTCAAGCGCTTGAGCAAACCCGCGCGCTCCAAATCCAATGGGGTGTACAGACGGTGTTGTCCCTTGGATTTGTGGGGTTGGAAGGCTGCATAGCGTTGCTCCCAAACCCTGAGGGTGGACACAGGCACGCCGGACAGTTTGGACACAGCACCAATGCGATAACCCACAGTGTGTTCAGAGGTGGGCATGGAGATCTGGGTGGTTGTGGAATTCATGTGGAGGATGATCGCCTAAGACCTATTGAGTAGATTTTGAACAGATAATAAATCAAAAATACCAAATTTTTCTAGTTTTATTGAGATGTATTGGTTTTTGAATAGCTATTTGTTGGATAATCTATTCAGATTTTTTGATGGATCAACCGTTTCCTACGATCTCTCTGAAAGGTATCCCTATGTTAACTCGCACCTCTCGCCATGCTTTGAATGTGGTCACTTTGGTGGCTGCCCAAGCCAGCACCACGTCGCTTACGACCAAGCGGATGTCTGAAGAACTGGGTTTATCGGTCTCTTATTTGGAGGGCATCTTGAAAGAGCTCAAGAGTGCAGGTGTGTTGTGCGCGTTCAAGGGGCCAGGTGGCGGCTACCAGCTCAACCAAGACCCAAGGTTTTTGAATGTGTGGGAAGTGTTGTCGGTGTTTGTCAAAACGCCCGCGGTGCCCGCCACGGCTCGCACATCAGAAGACATGGGCGTTGCCGAACTGGAAGCTGCGTTTTTAGAACAGTCGGTTGAATTTTTGAAAAGTAAAAAAATCGCCGAATTTGCCGGGCAACTGTCAAGCGGTGCGCTCCCTTCTTCAGCAAAAGCTGCCGGGCGGTTCAAGTTCAAACCCTTGCCTCCGCCGCTCAAGCCATCGAGCCCCAACTCGGTCTTTCAGTTGCACTCGTTTCCAGCATCCTTATTTGCCATGAATGCGTAACTTAAACAGGTGTTCAACTCATCCCCCATAAGCAAAAAGGCCTGCGCATATATCGCAGGCCTTTTTTATGGTTGGTTGGAAAGCGTGAACTGAAGCTCACGCTTCAGTTCATCAGCCCTTTTTGGCGTAAGCAGAGCACCATCCAGCAGTTGCCACTTGTTTGCCAGCAAACAAGGGGCAGCCGCCGGCCTTGTCGCTCGCCTTGCCTTGGAACAGGGCACAGTTGCCGCAGTTTTGGCCAGCTGCGTATTTGGGGTTCTTGGCTTTGTCCACCTTGGTGGCGTCTGCCTTGTAAGCTAGGCCAGAAGCGGCGGGATCGGTTTCAGACACCATAGCNNGCTTGAGCAGCTGTGGCCAAGGCCAAAGCACCGGTGCCTGCAACAGCTTGCAGCATGAACACGCGGCGGTTGGTGATGTGGGAAGTGAGGGAAGAGGTCATAGACATGTCCTTAATTGTGAAGTTTGAAGCCGGCTCAAGCCTAACGCCCAAGCTGAATCGAATTATGCAAAAGCTTCAATACTTGAGTGCTCTAGTCTTGAATACCCGCCATACGGGCCAGCACTTCGCTTACAGATGCGGTGTCACTTTGGGCCAGGCCTTGGGCCATCGCGGCGCTGTAAATGGGGGCACATGCGCTGAACAGGGGCGTCGGGCAATCCACCGACTTGGCCATGTCGCCAATGACCTGCATGTCTTTTTGCCAAACCTCCACCTTCATGGTGGCTGGGGTGTAACTGCGGTCAATCATGAAAGGCACACGCAAGCGCATCACGCCGTGGCCAATGACGGGGCTGCTGCCAAAAAGAGCCAGCACGTCTTTGGGGTCCAGGCCCATTTTGCGGGCCAAGTTCACCGACTCCGCACAGGCCACGTTGTAAATGGCCACCAAGTGGTTGGCCGCAAATTTCATCTTGCTGCCATTGCCAAAGGCGCCCACGTAGGGCAGGTTGTCGGTAAAGACCCGCAGCACGGGTTCCACTCTTTTATATGCAGCCTTGCTGCCGCTGACAAACATGGTCCAGGAGCGGTCTTTCATACGAACCGCTGTACCGCTGATGGGGCAATCCATCACATCCAGCCCCACGCGCTTCATGGACGCGGCGAAGGCTTGTTTGTCTTCAATAGGCAGCGTGCTGGTTTCCACCACCAAAGCGCGCTGACCCGCTGGACGTTTAGGGGCTTGGCAGAGTTGTTCGGCCACCTGGGCTAAGGCGGCGGATGTGGCCACGGAAACCAACACCACATCGGAGGCTTCCAGCACGCGGGTGCTGTTGGCTAAGGCTTTGCCACCCGCTGCTTTGAGACGCTGCTTGGCAGCGCTGACCACGTCAAACCCCGTTACGGTGTAGCCAGCTTTCAGCAAGGCCTCGGCCATGGCCCCACCCATGATGCCCAAACCAATGATGCCGATGCGTTCTTTGTGATTGGTCATGTCAGTCGGCTTTGATGTTGGCAGACTTCACCACCGCACCCCATTTGTCCATCTCGTCTTTGATGTACTGGGCAAAGTGTTCAGGCGTGTCGCCCACGGTAATGGCGCCTTGGCGGAGCAGGTCCTCTTCCACATCTTTTTGCTTGAGGATGCTCACAATTTCGCGGTTGAGCTTTTGCACAATGTCTTTGGGCGTACCCAATGGCGCCACGATGCCGATCCACGAATAGGCTTCGTAGCCAGGCACGCCACTCTCAGACACGGTGGGAATATGAGGCAGCGAGCTCAAGCGTTTGGCGCTGCCAATGGCAATGGCATTGAGCCTGCCTTGCTGCACAAAGTTCAGCACCGACGGTATGCTGCTGTAGAGCAACTGCACTTGGCCCGCCAACAGGTCGGCGGTGGCGGGGCCTTGCCCCTTGTAGGGCACGTGGGTGGTGTTGACCTTGGCCAGGTTGTTGAACAACTCACCTGCCAAGTGCCCTGAGTTGCCATTGCCGGGAGACGCGTAATTGACTTTTCCGGGTTGGCTGCGCACTAGGGCCAAGAGCTCGGGAATGGTCTTGGCTGGAACTGAGGGGTGTGCCACCAACAACAGCGGGTAGTTCACCATATTGGTGATGGGCTCAAAGTCTTTCAGCGGGTTAAAGGGCATCTTGTCGTAGAGATGCGGGTTCACCGCCATGGGGCCGTGGGCGGCAATGCCCAGCGTGTAGCCATCTGGCGCGGCCTGGACCACGGTGGTTAACCCCACAATGCCATTGGCACCGGCTCGGTTTTCGACCACCACGTTTTGCCCCCAGCGGGTGGTGAGCTTTTGCGCCACGATGCGGGCAATCACGTCATTGCCGCCGCCTGGCGGAAACGGCACGATCATCTTAATGGGCTTGTTGGGGTAGTTGCTGGCGTTCTGGGCGCTGGCAGTGTTGATGGCCATCAACGCCATTAAGGACATGCCCAACACCCAAAGTACGGGCCGAAAAATTTTGTACATGCTGGTCTCCGGTGTGGATTTTTATTGATTGAGTATATAAACCGTGATCTCCATAACTCAAGGAAGCGCACATGACCACACTGACTCTTGCCCAAGCCAACCACATTATTGAGGCCGCACTCCAGCGTTCCAACGAGCAAGGCTACAAGCCTATGGCGGTAGTGGTGTTGGATGAAGCGGGCCATGTGAAGTCCTCCCAAAGGCAAGACGGTGCCAGCATGTTTCGCATTGAAGTGGCCACTGGCAAGGCTTGGGGCGCGGTGGGCATGGG
>DDPM01000049.1:17563-19432 GCA_002342165.1 Hylemonella sp. UBA2468 | reverse complement strand
TTTCCACAATCTTGCCGCAAATGATTTTGGCGTCGTTGGGGTGCTCTTCAAGGTATTCGGTCAGGGCTTTGGCCACAATGTCTTCTAACGGAGCGCGCACTTCAGAGCTCACCAATTTGTCTTTGGTTTGGCTGCTGAATTTGGGTTCGGGCACTTTGACGCTTAAAACACAGCACAATCCTTCACGCATGTCGTCGCCACTGACCTCTACTTTTTGTTTTTTGGCAATTTCATTTTGATCGATGTACTTGCCAATCACCCGTGTCATGGCTGCACGCAAACCGGTGAGATGGGTGCCGCCGTCTCGTTGCGGAATGTTGTTGGTAAAGCACAGCACACTTTCGTTGTAGCCATCGTTCCANNTCGTTCCATTGCATGGCCACTTCGACCCCAATGTGGGTGCCGGGTATGCCCCCGTAGCTGTCTGCGGGGCGCTCACCGGAAGAATGAAATGCGTTGGGGTGCAGCACTTTTTTGTTGGCGTTAATGAAGTCTACAAACCCTTTGACGCCGCCCGCGCCGGAGAAGTCGTCTTCCTTGTTGTGACGCTCGTCTTTCAGACGGATCCGCACGCCATTGTTCAAAAAACTCAGCTCGCGTAGACGCTTGGCCAAAATTTCGTAATGAAACTCGTGGTTCTGCTGAAAAATATCCACATCTGGCAAGAAGTGCACTTCGGTACCCTTCTTTTCGGTCGCGCCCTTAACGCGCATGGGGGATACTTCAAAGCCCTCTACCTGCTCGAGCAAACGGTTTTGTACAACGCCACGCGCAAATTCCAGCTGGTGCACTTTGCCTTCACGGCGTACGGTGAGTCGCAACCACTTGCTCAGAGCGTTGACACACGACACACCCACGCCATGCAAACCGCCCGACACTTTGTAGCTGTTTTGGTTGAACTTGCCACCTGCATGCAGCTCGGTTAAGGCAATTTCTGAGGCACTGCGCTTGGGCTCATGCTTGTCGTCCATTTTAACGCCAGTAGGTATACCGCGTCCATTGTCGGTAACGCTGATGGAGTTATCGGTGTGAATGGTCACCACAATGTCATCGCAATGGCCTGCTAAGGCCTCGTCAATAGAGTTGTCCACCACCTCAAAAACCAAATGGTGCAAACCTGTGCCATCGGAGGTGTCTCCAATGTACATACCTGGGCGTTTACGAACCGCCTCTAAACCTTCCAGGATTTGAATGGAGCTTTCTCCATAAGCATCCGGCAGGCTTTGTGATTCTTCACTCATGAAATGGACTCTCTTTTGTATTTATGGGAACACGAAACAAGAAAAATCAAACCTCAATGTTTCAAATGCGCATAGGCATCACAACGTATTTGAAGTTGGTGTCGTCCGGAATAGTGATCAGCGCTGAGCTGTTGGAATCGGCCAACTCCACCCGAACCATGTCCTGCTCCATGTTGGTCAGCGCATCGATGAGGTAAGTGACGTTGAAGCCAATTTCAATGGAGTCGTCGTTGTAGTCAATGTCCAACTCGTCAACGGCCTCCTCTTGTTCGGCATTGGTGGAGGCAATTTTTAGAGTGCCGGGATCAATGTTGAGGCGCACACCTTTGAACTTGTCGCTGGTCAAAATAGCGGTGCGCTGCAAACTGGCCAACAATGGCTGACGGCCCAACAAAATGCCCCGTTTGTGGTTTTTTGGAATGACGCGGTTGTAGTCTGGGAACTTGCCTTCGACCAGTTTGGTGACAAATTCCATATGGCCCAAAATGAACTTGGCTTGGTTGTTGGCAAATTGCATATGGATGGGCTCATCTTTGTCCAGCAACAAACGTTGAATTTCCAGCACGGTTTTGCGCGGCAAAATGACTTCTTGCTTTGGAACTTCTTGTTCCAAATGGGCGCAGGCATA
>DDPM01000049.1:4226-17528 GCA_002342165.1 Hylemonella sp. UBA2468 | reverse complement strand
AACAAAATGCCGTTGAGGTAATAGCGAATGTCATGGACTGCCATGGCAAAAGACACTTGACCCAACAGATCCTTGAGGGTTTTTTGAGGAATGCTGAACGGTGGGCCAAAGTTGGGTGATTCCTGTACCAGAGGGAAGTCTTCAGAAGGCAGCGTTTGCAAGGTGAACTTACTTTTTCCGCCTTTGAGAATCATCTTGGATTGACTGGATTCCAAAGATACGGTTTGGTCTGAAGGCATGGTCCGCAAAATGTCAATCAGCTTGCGTGCCCCTAAGGTGGTACTGAAATTGCCTGCATCACCATCAAACTCGGATTGCGTACGGATTTGAATTTCCAAATCGCTGCTGGTCCACTGAAGTTGTGAACCTGTTTTGCGAATCAAGACATTGGCCAAGATGGGAAGGGTGTGGCGCCTCTCCACAATGCCTGCAACGGATTGCAAAACAGCAAGCAGCTTTTCTTGGGTAGCTTTCAAAATGATCATAAGTGTCTCTTTCTAAGAAAGTCTTATTTAAAAGTAGTAGTAGTAGTAGCTAGAGGTCGCTTGCGGGCTGTGGACAGCAGCAATTTGTTCAGTCCCATCAACAACTTACAGCGATTTAGAGCGTGTGGGTATCCTTGAAAACCATTTGCACTGAATTTGAACAACTCTGAGAAGTCACCCAAAACTGTGGATAACTTCAGACTTATGCTTTTTTTATCCCCAGGGTTGGTGGCAAGGCGCAAAGGTATGAAAGACGTTAGAAAAATCATCAGTTCAGCCTTTTAGAGTTTGCTCTAAAACGTGCAATTGCTGATTCAGTTCGGCAGCTTGTTGGCGTTCGGCACCAATTTTTCGAACTGCGTGCAAGACGGTGGTGTGGTCGCGACCTCCAAACAAATCCCCAATTTCGGGCAGGCTCTTTTGAGTGAGCTCTTTGGCCAAATACATGGCTATCTGACGTGGCCTTGCAATGCTGGCTGGACGCTTTTTAGAGTACATGTCCGCCACTTTGATTTTGTAGTAGTCAGCCACGGTTTTTTGAATGTTGTCTACGGAAATCAGGCGGTTTTGTAGAGACAACAGGTCACGCAGGGCATCGCGTGCAAGCTGAATGGACACTTCTTTTTGGTTGAAGCGCGAATACGCCAAAATTTTGCGCAAGGCACCTTCAAGCTCACGTACGTTGGAGCGCACGTTTTTAGCAACAAAGAACGCGACTTCTTCGGGCATGTCGGTGCCCTCTGCCAAGGACTTGTTGATCAAAATCGCTACCCGCATTTCAAGTTCGGGCGGCTCAATGGCCACAGTAAGACCCGAATCAAATCGGGACACCAAACGCTCGTGAATGTCCGTCAAACCCTTGGGGTAGGTGTCACTGGTCATCACAATGTGTGATTTTTTTGCCAGCAACGCTTCAAAGGCGTTGAAAAACTCTTCTTGAGTGCGGTCTTTGTTGGCGAAGAACTGCACATCGTCGATCAACAGCAAGTCCAGAGAGTGGTACTTGTCTTTGAATTCGTCAAAGGTTTTGCGCTGGTAAGAACGCACCACATCGGACACAAATTGCTCGGCATGGACGTACAAGACCTTGGCTTGTGGCTGGTCATGCAAGAGCTGATTGCCAATAGCGTGCATCAAGTGGGTTTTACCCAAACCAACACCACCGTAAATAAAGAGAGGGTTGTAAAGCTGACCCGGCGAAGATGCTACGTGCATGGCAGCGGCACGTGCCATGCGGTTGGCGGTGCCTTCGATGAGGCTTTGGAAAGTCAAAGAGACATTTAAGCGATTTTTTGAGGCTTGAGAGGTTTTATCTTCGACATGTATAGGGATGGAATCACCACCTACTTGGACATGTGACGAGAGAACATGAGGATTTGGCGAAAGTGGGTGTGCGGAAGAAATGCCAGGAGGCGCTGTTTGGGGCTCCCGAGGTGAGAGTGTGAGGTCAATGGAAAGGGGCTGCCCGTACAACTTTTCCACAAGTTGGCTGATGCGCTGAAGGTACTGGGCACGAACCCAGTCCATTTTGAAGCGGTTGCCCACAAAAACCACCAGCTTAGATTCGTCTTCTTTCAACTCCACGGACAATGGGCGAATCCACGTATTGAACTGTTGCTCAGGGAGTTCTTGAGCCAATTGCTCCAAACAGCCATTCCATAGCGCAAGACCTGCGTCTGTAACGGAGGGGTCAAACAAAGCTTTGGAACGGAAATCCTTCATGGACAAGACGGGCTGTGGATAGTTGTAATGATGAGAGCCGCTTCATTGTACTTAATCAAAAGCTTATCCACAGAACCAAAAGCATCATAAACAAAAAATTGCAAGATTTTCTTGAAGCGTTGATAATGCTGGGTTTTTCCTAATCAACATACAGGATTTCGTCATGAAACGCACTTACCAACCTTCCAAAATCCGCCGCGCACGAACCCATGGGTTTTTGGTTCGCATGAAAACCCGCGGGGGCCGCGCGGTTATCAACGCACGTCGCGCCAAAGGCCGCAAGCGCTTGGCTGTCTAAGTCAAGCCGATCAACGCCCGTGATCAAGCTTAAAACACGGGCCCAATTCCAAGAAGCGCTTTGTTGCAAACAAGTGGGGCACACCCACCACTTTGGAATGCATGTATTGAGCAACCATGATGCGGGCTTCAGGCTGGGTGCGATGGTTCCTAAACGCTGGGCTAAAAGAGCGGTCACCCGCAACCTCATCAAGCGACAGATTTACAACATTGGCGAAACTCTAATCGCGCCCCCATCCCATTACACCTTTTTAGTGCGTTTGAGACAACGCATTGACTCAGACCAGTTTCCGAGTGCGAGCTCACGGGACTTGCGACGCTTGGTTCGCATGGAACTTCAACAACTCTTTCAAAATTGGTGGGCGCAGGAATTGAAAAGCAATGTAAATGAAGCTGTTGAGGCGAACCAATCGAATCAGGCGCCATGAAGGTTCTTCTGTTGAGCCTGGTTAAAGGCTACCGCCTGTTCCTAAGTCCTTGGCTCGGATCGAGTTGTCGATTTGAACCCACTTGCTCAAAATACGCCCTTGAGGCGTTACAGTTGCATGGTGCATGGCGTGGCAGTTGGCTTGCCGCGATGCGGCTATCGAGATGTCATCCATGGTGCGCAGGCGGTCATGACCCCGTGCCCACAGCGCTACCCAATCCGTCGCGCACACCTTAAGTTCTTGTTTCGCCTCTTGTATTTAAAAGACTCTGGTCTTCACAGCTCTAAAGTTATCTTTATATGAACGATATACGCCGCACCATTTTGTGGGTCATTTTTGGTTTTTCCATGGTGTTGCTTTGGGATCAGTGGCAAATCCATCAAGGTAATCCCGCAACTTTCTTTCCGCCCCAAAAAGCCGCTTCTTCGATGGAAACGACCAACGCGTCCAATACGGCCAACGCCAACAAGTCTCAGGCAGTAGAGGTCAAAGACGCATCCATCCCCACTGCCAGCATACCTGCCCAAGCGTTTCCACCCTCTCCAGGCGCAAGGTCCACAGAGGTGCCACTGTCGCAGTCAGGTGACCAAAGGGCAGACCACCCTCAACGCCAGCGTGTGGTGGTTCAAAACGACGTTTTAAAACTCACAGTGGATACTGAGGGTGGTGNNGTGGTGGTGAAGTCCGAATTTTTAAAACACGACGACCTCACGCAGTCCCGCCAGCCCTTTGTGTTGTTGGACCAAAGCCGTGAACGTGTTTACGTGTCCCAAACAGGCCTGATTCCCAGTGCTGGCGGGGCTGCATTACCCAACCATAAAACCCTGATGAGTGCTCTGCCAGGCGATGGGGCGATCAAGGACGGCCAAGACGCCGTGACTTTGACGCTAAGCTCACCGGTGGTGGGGGGCTTGCAGCTCCTTAAAAGCTACACGTTGAGACGTGGCAGCTATGCCGTAGAGGTTCAGCACACGGTGGAAAACAAAGGTGCAGAAAGCGTTGAACCGCAGTTGTACCTTCAGCTGGTAAGAGACGGTAACAAACCCGCAGGCGAGTCGGAGTTTTATTCCACCTTTACTGGACCCGTGGTGTACACGGATGCTAAAAAATATCAAAAAGCTGAGTTCAGCGATATAGAAAAAAACAAGCAGGAGATTGAGAAAACTTCCAGCAACGGTTACGTCGGTATGGTGCAGCACTATTTCGCCAGTGCGTGGTTGTTGGCAGAAGGCATCAAGCGCGAGCTGTTTATGCGCAAGGTGGATCAAAACCTATATGCCGTTGGCATGATCACACCATTGGGTGTTTTGCCAGCTGGCGCCAGTGTCAAAGCCGACTCCAAACTTTTTGTGGGCCCACAAGAGGAAAAACTCTTGGAGTCTTTGTCCCCGGGCCTGGAGCTGGTGAAAGACTACGGCTGGCTGACCATTTTGGCCAAACCTTTGTATTGGTTGTTGGATCAGCTCAACCTGTTGATCGACAACTGGGGTTGGTCCATTGTGGCCTTGGTTGTGTTGCTCAAGCTGGCGTTCTATTGGCTCAACGCCAAAGCCTACGCCAGCATGGCCAAGATGAAAGCCATCAACCCCAAAGTGATGGAAATGCGCGAACGTCTTAAAGACAAGCCGCAACAAATGCAGCAAGAAATGATGCGCATCTACCGAGAGGAAAAAGTCAATCCACTGGGCGGGTGCTTACCGATTGCCATTCAAATCCCATTTTTTATCGCGCTCTATTGGGTGTTGTTGTCCAGCGTGGAAATGCGCAATGCGCCTTGGATTTTGTGGATCACTGATTTGTCTAACAAAGACCCTTACTACATCTTGCCGTTACTTATGACTGTTACCACGGTGCTCCAAACCTGGCTTAATCCCACGCCGCCTGACCCTATGCAAGCCAAGTTGATGTGGATCATGCCGCTGATGTTCAGCTTTATGTTCTTCTTCTTCCCCGCGGGCTTGGTACTGTATTGGCTGACCAACAATATTCTGTCAATTGCTCAGCAATGGGTTATCAACCGCCAGCTGGGAGTCAACTAAGTCACCCACCCGAACCCATCATCGCGCTGGCCACAGCGCCAGGGCGGGGAGCGGTGGGTGTGTTGCGCATCAGCGGTCGTGGCTTAGGACCATGGGCACAAGCCTTGTGCGGGCAAGCCCTCAAGCCGCGCCACGCCCATTACCTGTCCATTCAGGACAAAACCGGCACAGCCATTGACCATGTGCTGGCCTTGTTCTTTAAGGGGCCCAATTCTTTTACGGGTGAAGATGTGTTGGAACTGCAAGCCCATGGGGGCCCTGTGGTCTTGCACATGCTTCTGGCCAGATGCTTGGAACATGCGGTCGAATCAAAGGGTGCGACGGGTTTGCGTCTGGCCCGACCCGGAGAGTTCAGCCAGCGCGCCTTTTTAAATGGCAAGCTAGATTTGACCCAGGCCGAAGCCATTGCCGATCTCATCGATGCCAGCACGGAGGCCGCTGCCCGAAGCGCCAGCAGGTCATTGTCGGGTGAGTTTTCTGCGCACATCCATAAACTGACAGACAGACTGACGCACTTGCGTATATTGGTGGAGGCCACACTGGACTTTCCAGAAGAAGGGCTTGATTTTCTGCAGCAAGCCGATGCAGCAGGTCAGATACAAAATCTCCAAAACAGTTTGCAAGAGGTGATGCTCAAGGCCCAGCAAGGAGCCTTGCTTAGAGAAGGGCTGCGCGTTGTAATAGCTGGCCAACCCAATGTGGGAAAAAGCTCCTTGCTCAATGCCTTGGCGGGCAAAGAGTTGGCCATTGTGACGCCCATTGCCGGCACCACACGCGATAAATTGCAGCAAGAGCTTCAGATAGATGGCGTGCCCATTCATGTGATGGATACCGCAGGCCTTAGAGACAGCGAAGATGTGGTGGAGCGCATGGGCATAGACCGCGCTTGGGAGGCCGTGGAGGCCGCCGACGCGGTTTTGTTCTTGAGAGACCTAAGCCGCGCCAATGAAACGGCCTACAAGCAATCCGACGAAGCCCTTAGCCTTGATCTGGACCGCCGCTTAGGACAAAGGGTCCCGCGCCTGAATGTTTGGAACAAGATGGATGTGGTGGGGGGCTTAGAGTCTTTCAGATCGGAAAAAAATTCGTCGGACACCACTGGCGATGGAAAGGATGGCGTCGCCCCTCGAGTTCAAGAGCAAGCAAAACTGCACGACTTGCCTAGCTCAGACGCATCAAGACTGTCGCCAGACTTGTGGATTTCGGCCCAAACCGGCGAAGGATTGGACGCGTTGCGCCAGCAACTGCTGCAATTGGCGGGCTGGCAAGGTGGAGCCCAAGACGGCTTGTTTATCGCGCGAACAAGGCACATTGCAGCCTTGCAAGAGGCCAGCCAACACCTTCAGGCAGCGGCCGAATGGCTTCGTACAAATGGCCAGCAGGCCCCCGCGCTGGAACTATTGGCCGAAGAACTGCGTCTGTGCCAAGTGGCCCTGGGCGACATCACGGGGCAAGTCAGCTCTGATGAGTTGTTGGGCCACATCTTTTCCAAATTTTGTATCGGCAAGTGAAAAAATCTTGCAACAGTGAAAAAACACAATAGAATTGCAGAAACGATTTAAATCGTTTATCTGTTTAAGGTTTCTTTTGTGTGGACTCATTTGGAGGCAAAACATGTTGGATCACTGGATATTCAAAAAAACATCGCTTCAAGTACCGACAGGGTTGGGTAAAGAGAAGGGCGCCCAGCTAAACCCCCCGAAGGCTGACAACGTGATTGCATTGCACGGCCCACGCAACCGCAGCTTTAGCCTGGCACGCCGCGAAAAACTCACCAAGGTAGTAGCCCAGGCTTTGGCGCATGTGGGCATGGAGCGCCAACACTACAAGCTCAAGTTGTTGACGCTGGACTCCAAAAGCCACGAATATCTGGTCATGCTGGACTTGGCAAAAGATTACTTGGCTTTCTCATCCAGCTTGCGCCAAGTGGAGCGCACCATTGTCAAGGAGGCCCAACAGCGGCATGATATTGCCGTGCGGTCGGTGTACTGGCAATTCAACGAAAACGACACCGCCCCAGTGGGGGCCGCTAACGAATACCAAGCAGCTTAAAGATGAATGTGGTGCAGCTCATGCTCGGCCACCGACAAATGTTCGGCTGTACCACTTAGCACCACGACATCCCCCGCTTGTAGCAAACTACTGGCGATGTCTTCAACCAGCGCGCCGTGTTGGCGCCGCCATTGAACCAAGCGCACAGGGGCCAGCAAGGGCTCCAAGTCCGCCCAAGATCGGCCCACCGCATTGGAAGAGTCGGTCAAGGTGATGGGCAACAAGCGCTCCTGATGAATTTCGTCCACCGAGTCGTCGTCGGCACCATGAAAATAGCCGCGCAACAGGCTGTAACGGGTTTCCCGCTGTTCTTGAATGATGCGAATCACACGGCGCATGGGCACCCCCACCAAAGCCAAGGCGTGGCTGGCCAACATTAAGGACCCCTCAATAGCTTCTGGCACCACCTCGGTGGCGCCCGCTTGGCGCAGCTTATCCAAGTCAAAGTCGTCCTGTGTGCGCACAATCACAGGGGTTTGGGGAGCGTGTTCTTTGATATGGGTGAGCACTTTCAAAGAGCCCGCAATATCGAGATAGGTAATGACCACCGCACGAGCGCGCACCACGCCCGTTGCCATTAAGGCCTGCAATCGCGAGGCGTCACCGTACACCACTGAGTGGCCCGCTGCAGAGGCCAGACGAACCCGATCTGGGTCTAAGTCCAGTGCCATGTAGGGAATTTTTTCGCGCTCGAGTACCCGAGCCAAGTTTTGACCGCAGCGGCCAAAACCACAAATCACAATGTGCTGGTTGACCTGTATCGATTTGCGTGCAATGGCGGTGACTTGCAAAGACATGAAGAGCCAGTCGCTGGAAACCAGCTTCATCACCAAGGGGTTGCTGAAGTTGATGATGAAGGGGGCCACCAGCATGGATAGCACCATAGACGCCAAGACTGGGTTGAGCAGTGTGGAGGGCAATAGTGCTTGGTCTTGAGCCAGCGTCAACAGCACAAAGCCAAATTCGCCGGCTTGCGCCAAATACAAACCTGTACGCAAGGCCACCCCAGGAACTGCCCCCAGCAACTTAGCCAACGCTGCCGTGATGGCGATCTTGATCAACACCAATAACACAAGAAGCACCAACACCACCAACCAGCGCTCCCAAACCAGTTTCCAGTCCAGCATCATGCCAATCGTGATGAAAAACAAACCCAACAGCACATCATGGAAAGGGCGAATGTCTGTTTCCACACGGTGCTTAAATGGGGTTTCGGCAATCAAAATACCCGCCGTAAAAGCACCTAAGGCCATACTCAAACCGGCTAACTCGGTTAACCAAGCCAAGCCCAGCGTGATGAGCAAAAGGTTCAGCATGAAGAGCTCGTCGCTCTTGCGCAGCACCACCAAGCGCAGCCAATAGCGCATGAAATAGGGCCCAATGGTCAGCAGGGCAGTGAGCAACACCAAGGCTTTGATACCCGCTGCCGCCAAAGACGTCAGGAGCTCTTGCGGCGGGCTACCTAAGGCGGGTACCATCACCAAGAGCGGAATTACGGCCAAATCCTGAAACAACAAAACGCCCAAGATACGCTGGCCGTAGGGGGTGTCCAACTCCTGACGCTCTGACAGCATTTTGACCACGATAGCCGTGCTGCTCATGGCCATCACGCCGGAAAGAACCAGCACACCTGACCAATGCAACCCCCAAATACCCGGCAGCCAAACGGTGACGACCAACCAACACAAGCCCGCCACTGCCATGGTGCACAGCACCTGCAACAGACCCAAGCCCAACACATGAGCGCGCATGGATTTGAGCTTGGCTAGGCTGAACTCCAAGCCAATCACAAACATCAAAAACACCACACCAAATTCGGCCAAGTGGCGAATGCCTGTGGAGTTTTGAGCAAGCGCCAATGCGTTGGGGCCAATAACCACGCCCACAAACAAGTAGCCCAGCATGGGAGGCATCTTCAAGGCGCGAAACCCCACAACGCCCAAGACTGCGGCCAGCAGATACAACAGGGTCAATTCCAACGCATTCATGTGCTCATCCTAGCAAGCTGATGAGGGTCTATAAAATGAATTCATGTCTCAAGCCCAATTGCCAAGCCCTGAATGGGCCCATGACCACGCCGCCAAAATTCTGCAAACTGCACTCGACACGCTTCAAATCGAAGCTGAAGCTTTATTGGGATTGAAGGCGCAAGTGGGCCCCACATTGGTGGAGGCGGTACAGGCCATACTGCGCACGACAGGCCGGGTGGTGGTCACGGGCATGGGCAAAAGCGGCCACATTGGTAGAAAAATAGCAGCAACACTGGCGTCTACCGGCACCACCGCCATGTTTGTGCACCCAGCAGAAGCCAGCCATGGCGACCTCGGAATGATCACCGACCAAGACTTGGTGTTGGCCATTTCAAATAGCGGCGAGTCCGATGAGCTCAATGCCATGTTGCCCGCTGTAAAGCGCCAAGGTATTTGCATCGTGGCCATCACCGGACAAGCTTCATCCACCTTGGCAGAACTGGCAGACATCGTGCTTTTGTGTGCGATTCAGCAAGAGGCCTGCCCTTTGAACCTCGCCCCAACTGCCAGCACTACGGCTCAACTGGCTTTGGGGGACGCGTTGGCAATGGCCTTGCTGGATGTGCGAGGCTTTAAAAAAGAGGACTTTGCCAAGTCGCACCCAGGAGGGCAGTTGGGTCGGCGCCTTTTGACCCACGTGCACGACGTCATGCGCACAGGAGATGCAATACCCAAGGTACTGCCTGAAGTTGGATTTAGCGAAGTCATGCGGGAAATGAGCGCCAAAGGTCTAGGGGCCAGCGCGATCATCAACCCTCAGAATGAGGTGTTGGGCATTTTTACCGACGGCGATTTGCGCAGGTTGCTCGAGCAAGGCGTAGACTTTCAAACCTCCACGGCCGGAGCCTTTATGCACCCTAACCCCGTGACCGTTCACCGCAATGCTTTGGCTCTGGTGGCCGCGGAGCTCATGGAGGCCCGCAAAATCACGAGTCTGCTGGTGGTGGACGATGAGGGCAAGTTGTGCGGGGCGCTCAACAGCAACGACTTGATGCGTTTTAAAGTCATCTAAGCTTTACTCACCCAAAGATGATTGCACGGCCCATCCTCAGCATGAAACCCAAGCAAATGTTTCCACCCGAGCTGCTGATGCGCGCGCAAGACGTCAAGGTGGCGTTTTTGGATGTGGACGGGGTGTTGACAGACGGTAGCCTTTATTTTTCGGAGGCCGGAGAGGCGCTCAAGTGCTTTCATACTCTAGATGGTTTGGGGCTGCAACTGTTGCTGCGAGCTGGTATCACGCCCGTCATCATCACCGGTAGAGACAGCCCCGCGTTACGCAACAGGTTAAAGGCTTTGAACATTACCCGCGCTTATTACGGGGTGGAACACAAGGGGCAAACAGCAGAGCAGGTGTTGCAAGGGTTGGGTTTGGGTTGGCACCAAGCTGCAGCGATTGGAGACGACTGGCCAGACTTGTCCATGATGCTGCAAGCCGCACTGAAAGTGGCGCCGCCTCAAGCGCACCCAGAGGTGTTGGCTACAGCCCACTGGGTTACCCAAAAAGCCGCGGGGCAAGGTGCCGCCCGTGAGTTTTGCGACGTCATGCTCATCGCACAAGGTGCCTACGTCAAGCTGCTGCAAGCCTATGCCCAACCTGCCTCCCAGGCGCCCGATGCCACCTCAGAAACCAGGGGCACAACTCCTTGAAAAACCTCTGGGCCCTCCGACTGATGAGGCTTGTGGATCAACTCACACAGTCATTGCCTATCGTGCTCATGGGTTTGCTGGCATTGCTCACCTATTGGTTGGTTAAAAGCATGCCTGCCCAAGAGCCCTCAAACAACACAGATACTCCCCGGAATGGTCCCGACTACACCATGGAACATTTCACGCTCAGGGTGTTTGGCCAAAGCGGTGTGATGCGCCACCAAATTGAAGGTGCAGGCGCCCAACATTTTCCTGATTCGGCCCATCTGGACATTCAAAACTTCAAGATGCGGTCGGTCAATACGCAAGGGCGCATCAGTACCGCAAGTTCTGACCGTGCGGAGATCCGCAATTCAGACACAGAGCTGGTGATGATGGGCAATGCCCAGATAGTCAGGCAAGCGGGCTCGCGTATGCGCCCACCCAACGCGGCCACCAAATCCGCCGCCACCAAAGAAGAATGGCCAAGGCTGACCTACAACGGTGAGTACCTGAATGTGAACATGGACACCGAGCAAGCCCGCTCGCACAAACCCGTGGTGTTGACCCGAGGGAATGACCGTTTTACAGCAGACCAGATGGAGCTGAACCAGCTGGCTCATACTATAGAGTTGTCAGGACGTGTGCGCACCATGTTGGCCCCAGACAAGACCCTTGAGCCGCCCAGTCCTAAACCTGTAAAGCCGTAAATCCGCGAATTAAAGATACGCATTGAAAAGAATCAAAAAAAGGACCCAAAGGGGTCCTTTTACTTGCATCCATGACGGTGTCATGGTCGTGGAATGTACTTAGTAGCTGCTGCGACCGCCGCCGTAACCGCCGCCCCCGCCTCCTTCACGACGACCGCCACCACCACCACCGTAGCCNNCCGCCGCCGTATCCACCGCCACCGTAACCACCACCACTGCGAGGTGGGCGAGCTTCCATGGGGCGGGCTTCATTCACCACCAAAGCGCGGCCGCCATGCTGTTGACCGTTAAGGCCCGCAATAGCTGCTTGCGCTTCGGCGTCGCCGCCCATTTCTACGAATCCAAAGCCTTTGGAGCGACCGGTGTCGCGCTCCATCATGACTTTGGCGCTAGAGACGTTGCCAAATGCAGCAAAAGCACGCTGCAGGTCTTCGTCGCGAAAAGAATACGGCAGGTTGCCGACGTAAAGTTTATTGCCCAAGATCGGGACTCCTCAAAAAACACTTGAATAACGCGATGGAGTCCAAAAGCCGCAAGCCGCAAAAAATGAAACTTAATCAGACGCAGTAATGACCAAACACCGCAAACCTATACCACCGTTTGTCAGCAGTATCAAGCCATTATGCGCTAAAGATGAAATAAACCCAAATTAAAAAAATTTACCAGTTGCTTTCTCGTTCTGGAGATGCACCAATTTTGTGTATGGACAAATCGGCCCCGTCAAACTCCTCTTCTTGGGTCAAACGCAAACCCATGGTGAACTTAAGAATGGCATAAATCAGTCCTCCCGCCGAAAATGCCCATACCACCCCCAGAGCTGTGCCCATTACTTGAGCCATAAGGTTGACCCCCCCAATACCGCCCCAAGCGGTTTGACCGAACACACCCGCCGCAATGCCGCCCCAAGTGCCGCACAAACCATGCAGCGGCCAAACGCCCAACACGTCGTCAATCTTCCAGCGGTTTTGTGTGAGGGTGAACATCAACACAAAAATGGCACCTGCCACACCGCCCACCATCAACGCGCCCATGGGGTGCATCACATCCGAGCCCGCGCAAACGGCCACCAATCCCGCCAATGGTCCGTTGTGAACAAACCCGGGGTCGTTTCGCCCCAGCAACGAGGCCACCAATGTGCCGCCAACCATGGCCATCAAAGAGTTCACTGCCACCAAGCCGCTGACCTTGTCTAATGTTTGGGCACTCATGACATTGAAACCAAACCAACCCACCATCAAGATCCAAGCGCCTAATGCCAAAAACGGAATGCTTGAGGGTGGATGGGCCGAAATGCCGCCATCTTTGCGGTAACGGTTGATGCGCGCGCCCAACAGCACCACAGCAGGCAAAGCCAGCCAGCCCCCCACGGCGTGCACCACCACGCTGCCTGCAAAGTCGTGGAACTCATTCCCGGTGGTGCTTTTGATCCATGCCTGAACACCAAACAGCTGGTTCCATGCCACCCCTTCAAACAAGGGATAGACCACCCCGACAATGAGAGCGGTGGCTAAAAGTTGGGGCCAAAACTTGGCGCGCTCGGCAATGCCGCCCGAAATAATCGCTGGGATGGCGGCGGCAAAGGTCAACAGGAAAAAGAACTTGACCAACTCGTAGCCGTTTTTAGCAACCAGATCCTCGGCCCCAACCCAAAAACTGGTGCCATAGGCCACGCCATAGCCCACCGCAAAATACACCACGGTGGAGACCGAAAAGTCCACCAAAATTTTGACCAGGGCATTAACTTGGTTCTTGCGCCGAACCGTGCCCAGCTCTAAAAAAGCAAAACCCGCATGCATGGCCAGGACCATGATGGCCCCGAGCAAAATGAACAAGGTGTCCGCGCCCTGTTTGAGTGCTTCCATAGTGATCCCCAGAGAAAAAACAAACCAAAAAAGTGCATTTCTGCAAAA
>DDPM01000049.1:0-4164 GCA_002342165.1 Hylemonella sp. UBA2468 | reverse complement strand
AACTGACCGATGGGATCCCGCAAGTCGGAGGCGGGTTGGGCTGTGGGGCAAGGGGTGAACCAGCGCTTATACTTTGTGTAGCGCCGATTTGATCCCGATTGCGGGCGCCGGAGCACTTGGCTCCAAAGTTCAGCTAAACAGGCCGCAGATGTTGATTGCTTCCCCACAGTTCATGCATTTTGATGCACCGCTGGCACTTCAAAGTGGTGCAGAGCTTCGCCAGTACCGATTGGCCTACGAAACCTACGGACAACTCAACGCCCGAAAATCCAATGCCGTCTTGGTGTGCCATGCGCTCAACGCTTCCCATCATGTGGCCGGGGTTTATCAGGGACAGCCGCACAGCGAAGGCTGGTGGGACGCCATGGTGGGCCCGGGAAAACCCGTCAACACGGATGAATTTTTTGTCATTGGCGTGAACAACTTGGGCTCTTGCTTTGGCTCAACAGGACCCATGCACGACAACCCGGATACGGGCCGGATATACGGTGCCGACTTTCCAGTTGTGACGGTAGAAGACTGGGTCAATGCACAAGCCAGGCTACTGGACCAACTGGGCATAGGCCAACTGGCGGCAGTGCTGGGAGGAAGCTTGGGGGGCATGCAAGCGCTGTCTTGGACTTTGCAATACCCAGAGCGTGTTAGGCACGCGGTGGTGGTGGCCAGCGCCCCAAACTTAAACGCCGAAAATATTGCCTTTAATGAAGTCGCACGCCGCGCCATTGTGACCGACCCCGATTTTCATAGCGGTAATTTCTATGCGAAGGGCGTGGTGCCCAAGCGTGGCTTGCGCATTGCCCGCATGATTGGGCACATCACTTACCTCAGCGACGATGTGATGAATGAAAAGTTCGGTCGCGAATTGCGCGAAGGGCTGGACCTCAAATACTCCACCCAAGAGGTGGAGTTTCAAATAGAAAGCTACCTGCGTTACCAAGGCGACAAGTTTGCCGAGTACTTTGATGCCAACACGTATTTACTCATTACCCGAGCACTTGATTATTTTGATCCAGCCAAAGCCTGCGGCGGGGATTTGAGCCAAGCATTTCAAAAAGCCCGCGCCAGGTTCTTGTTGGTGAGCTTCACCACCGATTGGCGGTTTTCGCCCCAGCGCAGTCGCGAGATTGTCAAGGCCTTATTGGACAACCGCAGGGAGGTCAGCTACGCCGAAATCGATGCGCCGCATGGGCATGATGCATTTTTGCTCACCGATGCGCGCTACATGGCGGTGATGCAAGGTTACTTTCAGGGTATTCAAAAAGAATTCAAGCAAGAAGAACCCAATCCAGCTCAATCGCAGGAAGTACTTTCGCACAAAGGCGAAGAGCCCCTATGACGGACCCCAATTTGCATCGCATTGTGGCGTCGCTCATACCTCAGGGCGCGCGTGTTTTGGATTTGGGTTGTGGAGACGGTGCCTTGCTTTCTTACCTGGCCGATCACAAGGGCTGCTCGGGCTACGGCATTGAAATCAGTGATGAAAACGTGCAAGCCTGCATGCAACGCGGTGTGAACGTGATTCAGCTCAATTTGGAAGAAGGTTTGGCCATGTTTGGAGACCAAAGCTTTGACGTGGTGCTCCAAATCGATACCCTTCAAAACTTAAAGAATGCCGAGGTCGTGATGCAAGAAACCGCCCGCGTGGGCAAAACCGGAGTCGTGGCGTTTCCCAATTTTGCGCATTGGCCCAACCGGTGGAGCGTGCTTTGGGGGCGCATGCCCGTGACGCGCCGTTTGCCCTACCAGTGGTACGACACCCCCAACATACGGGTGGGCACACATGCGGATTTGTTGGCCTTGGCCCGTCGTAACCACCTACAAATACTGGAAAATTTTGGGGTGCATCTTGGACGAGTGGTGCGCACCTTGCCCAATTGGCGCGCCAGCACGTCAGTAGTGAAATTTACCCGTAGCCCTGCACAACTCTAGGTCGTTAACAAAACACATCGCTTTACCGGTGTCGAGGGGGCTCAGACGTTGCCGAACCAGCCCAAGCCGCGCCGTCACACAAAGGTCACATAAATGCAATGAGCGGTGTGCAAACTGCATTGGGCTCCCCGTACAGTTCTCTCTACCTCTTACCCATAACTCCTCCCTACTATGAACCAAGATGAAGTGATCCGCAAAATTCGCCGCGACTTGATGGACGGCTATGACGAAGAGCTTGAAATGGAGATGGAAGATCATGAGCTCGACGCCATGATGCTTGACACGGGAATTGCTCAGGGCAGTGATGAAGAAAAAAATGCCCGTCGGCAGTATTTTCAGGAGCTTTTTCGACTACAGGGAGAATTGGTCAAATTGCAAGACTGGGTGGTGCATACCAAGCACAAGGTGGTGATCCTTTTTGAAGGCCGTGACGCTGCCGGCAAGGGCGGTGTGATCAAGCGCATCACTCAACGCCTGAACCCTCGTGTGGTTAGGGTGGCCGCGTTGCCTGCACCGAACGACCGTGAGCGCACGCAGTGGTATTTCCAGCGTTATGTCTCGCACCTGCCCGCTGGAGGGGAAATTGTTTTGTTTGACCGCAGTTGGTACAACCGTGCGGGGGTCGAAAAGGTGATGGGTTTTTGTAACGACGAGCAATACGAGGAGTTTTTCCGCACCGTACCCGAGTTTGAAAAAATGTTGGTTCGCTCAGGCATTCAGCTCATCAAATACTGGTTTTCGATCACCGATGAAGAACAGCACATGCGCTTTTTGGGCCGTATTCATGACCCGCTTAAGCAATGGAAGCTTAGTCCCATGGACTTGCAGTCCCGTGTGCGTTGGGAGGAATACACCAAGGCCAAAGAGGTCATGTTGGAGCGCACCCACATCCCCGAGGCGCCTTGGTGGGTGGTCCAGGCGGTGGACAAGAAAAAAGCCCGCTTGAACTGCATTTCGCACCTTTTAGAGCAAATGCCGTACCACGAGGTACCGCACGAGCCCGTGAGCTTACCTGAGCGCGTTCGGCATGAGGACTACAGCCGACGGCCCGTGCCGGCTCATATGTACGTGCCCGAAAAGTACTGAACAGCCATTAGGGCAGCCAAGGGCGCGGTGTCGGCGCGCAAAGTGGCTGGGCCAAGCCTCAGGGGACGCAGCCCATTTTTAACGGCCAGCTGTTCTTCCTCAGGGCTCAGGCCGCCCTCAGGTCCAGACAACACCGTGAGAGCGATGCTCCCAGTTGCCAAGGGAGCGTCGGATGGCATGCAAGATGGCTCCCTGAGTGCTGAGAAAGAGTATGCGTTGTCCGACAAGGACAACACAAATCCCGAACGTATGGTTTGGTCAACCAACCACGCAGACAATGGCTTAGGCAAGTGAACTTTGGGCAACTGGTTGCGACCGCATTGTTCGCAAGCGGCTTGGGCAATGGCTTGCCAATGCGCTTGCTTTTTAAAAGCCCGCTCGGCCACTAGCTTGAGGACCGTGCGCTCCGTCAAAAGGGGCTGAATGCTGGCGGCACCGAGCTCGGTGGCTTTTTCTATTAACCAATCCATGCGCTCGTTGGCGGGTATGCCCAAAGCCAAGTGCACTTGGTTTCTGATTTCGCGCTCCACCTTATGGTGCGCCCCCACTTCAGCCCACACCTCATGACGGCCCATGCTTGAAATTTGGGCCTCAAACTCCCCGCCTTGGCCGTTGAACAAGGTCACCATATGACCGGGTTGCAAGCGCAGCACTTGGGCGTGCCGGGCCGCTTGCTCAGGTAGGTTAAGAAGCAAGCCCGTGCTGAGCGAAGAGGCAACGTAAAAGCGGGGCATTCAGTGCATTGGGTTAGGTTTACAGCCTTCCAAAGGCCCAACCTTGAGTGGTAGAAGTACCCTCCACCTGGTCCAACAGATGCAACAAAGGCTTGAGCTCGCGGTAGCGGTTGGCGGTGCAGCGCATGTAGTGGATGAACCGTGGCGTGTCGGCCAGATACTTGGGCTTGCCATCGCGCAGGGTCAGTCGGGCAAAAATACCCGCTACCTTGAGGTGGCGCTGAAGCCCCATCCACTCTACTGCCTCATAAAAAGCGCCAAAGTCATCCCCGACGGGTAGGCCAGCCCTGCGGGCCCGCTCCCAGTAGCGAACGGTGACTTCCAGCACAAACTCTTCTTCCCAGCTCCAAAAGGCATCGCGCATCAGGCTCGCCACGTCGTAGGTGATGGGGCCGTACACCGCATCTTGAAAATC
>DDPM01000196.1:13883-15791 GCA_002342165.1 Hylemonella sp. UBA2468 | reverse complement strand
GGCGGGTAGTCGTGGCACATGAACAATCGTGTTGCGGGTGGCAAACTCAATAAGCGGCGAATCGAGGCATACATGACTTGTGCATTGCCTCCCGGAAAATCACATCGTGCCGTACCCACATCGGGCATAAAAAGAGTGTCACCGACAAAAACTGCGGTCTCAGACACACCATCCTCCACCTTATACGCTACATCGGCAGGGGTATGCCCCGGAACCCAGAGCACCTTCCACCGAAGCGACCCCAGCTCAAAAGTGTCTTCGTCCGCAAACAAGCGGTCAAACTGCGAATCGTCAGGTAAAAAGCCAGCGCCCAGATTGAACACCCCTTTGAACACCTGCTGCACTTGGGTAATGTGCTCCCCAATGCCGATACGCCCACCCAACTGAGCCTTGAGGTAAGCCGCTGCAGACACATGATCGGCGTGTGCGTGGGTCTCCAAAATCCACTCCAGCTTTAATTTCAGCACTTTCACTCTATCGACCACCCGGTCTGCTGTGGTGTGTCGGATGCGCCCTGATTTGGGGTCATAGTCCAACACCGAATCGATGACGGCGCAAGCACTCCCGGCACCTTGGTGGACCAAATAGGTCACCGTCCAAGTCGCCGGATCAAAAAAGGACTCGATCTGCATGGGGGGGTAGTGCTGGACTCATCAAACCTCCTTGAAAACGCGATGGGGTGAACTATCATGGTTAACTTTCATATATTATATGAATATATATTTTGTTAAAAGCTTAACTGTTATCCATGGAAACCTCGTCTCCGACTGACACCACCGATTTGCAAGCCCTGCATGACTCAGCCGAACAGGCTTGCCGCCTCATGAAGGTTCTGTCCAACCGTGACCGGCTCATGATCCTGTGCCAATTGAGTCAAGGCGAACTCCGGGTCGGAGAAATCGAAGCCCAACTGGGTATCGCTCAACCTACGCTTTCTCAGCAGCTCACCGTGCTGCGGGATGAGGCTTTGGTCAGCACACGCAGAGAAGGTAAGAACATTTATTACCAACTCAGCAGCCCCCAAGCCATGGCGGTGATCGAGGTGCTTTNNCGCTCAGTTTTGCCCACAACCGGAGAACCCCGCATGACCATCGACTGGAACCATTTCACCCCTTGGGCCGCATTGGGTGGCGGCGTTTTACTGGGTTTGGCCTCGGCCCTTTTTATGCTGATCAATGGGCGCATCTTGGGGATCAGTGGAATATTGGGGGGGCTGCTAGGTGCCCTCTCAAAAAGTTGTTTTCACAAAGAGACCTCAGCCTTTTCAGATACCGGTTGGCGACTGTCTTTTTTGGCGGGCTTGGCCGCAGCGCCTTGGCTGCTGGTCTGGCTGGCACCCGCAAGCTGGATTCCACAACCCCGCATTGAAACCAGCACGACCGTGATTGTGATGGCCGGGTTGCTGGTGGGTCTAGGCACACGCTACGGCTCGGGCTGCACCAGCGGGCATGGCGTGTGCGGCTTGTCCAGGCTGTCACCTCGCTCCTTAGCGGCCACAATCAGCTTCATGGCCGGTGGCTTTTTGACGGTCTATGTCGTACGCCATCTGTTCTAACCCATTGCCAGGAGAAACCCAATGCATCGCATAACCGAGTTTGCCGTGGGCTTGTTGTTTGGATGTGGTTTAGTGCTTTCGGGCATGACCGATCCGGGCAAGGTGATTGGATTTTTAGATGTCGCAGGGCTTTGGGATCCTTCCTTGGCCTTGGTCATGGGTGGAGCTGTTGCAGTAGGCGTGTTGGGTTTTGGATGGGCTCATCACCGAAGCACCAACTGGTTAGGGGGCGATTTGCGTCTACCCCAAACAACCCAAATTGACGTCCGCTTGCTGGCAGGGTCTGCTGTGTTTGGATTGGGCTGGGGACTGGCTGGTTTTTGCCCAGGACCTGCATGGGTCAGCATGGCCTC
>DDPM01000196.1:7381-13815 GCA_002342165.1 Hylemonella sp. UBA2468 | reverse complement strand
CATGAACTTGGACGGACACTGGTGGGCTGGCGGCATCACCCTGCTCATCATGTTGGGCTATGAAGTCCGGCTGATCTTTCTGCAAAAGCAGCACCCAGACCAGCTGGCCCGCAGTGCCCACGCCACCTTGCGCGAAGACTGGCTGACTGCCGTCTCAGCGCTAAAGGGCTCGGAAATTCTGGCGGTGCAAACCCTTCGCAACTCGGTCATGGCCGCTACCATGACGGCTTCCACTGCGGTACTCGGGCTCATTGGCTCGGTGACTCTGGCATTTCCCATCCTGCACAATGCCCACAGCAGCACCTCGAACTCAGACGCCTGGTATCAGGTAGCCCTTTTGCTGACGTTGATGTTCTTGCTGTTGGCCTCATTGGTGTCCTCCACCATGGCGGTTCGCTTCTACAACCACGCTGGTTTTGTGGGCGGCATGCCCGTAGAGTCTGAGCAAAGAAAAAAATGGAATGTGCTGGGCATTCGATATGTCCGCAGGGCAGGTCTGCTCTACAGCTGGGGCATACGCCACCTCATCATGGTGGCGCCCATCTTGGCCTCCATCGTCCATCCCTACGCTGGACCTGCTGCCTCGATAGTCATCGTCTCCTCGTTGTACGTATTTGATCGAACCGATATCTCTAACCCCTAAACCCGAATTCTCAAACTATGAACCGTCACATTGCACTTCTTTCCATGGCGCAGGGTCTGTTCATGACGAACAACATCACCTTTATTGCCATCAACGGCTTGGTGGGCTTAAGTTTGGCGCCCGTGGCTTGGATGGCCACCTTACCGGTCATGGGCTATGTGGTGGGCGGTGCGCTGTCCACAGGTTTGGTGGCCAAGTCTCAGCAACGCTTTGGACGAAAAGGATCGTTTCAACTGGGCTTGTTGGTTGCGTTGTTGTCCGCTGGCTTGGGTGCTTGGGCTGTGCTGTCGCAGTCGTTTTGGCTGTTGGTGATCGCCACCTTTGTAGCGGGTTACTACAGCGCTAACGGGCAGTTGTACCGTTTTGCGGCAGCTGAATTGTGCGCATCGGATTATCGAGAGAAAGCCGTATCGCTGGTGATGGCGGGTGGGCTGATGGGGGCCATTATTGGCCCCAACCTGGCCATCCAAACCAAAGATTTGGCGGGCATGCCTTTCGCTGGAGCCTACATGGCGTTGGTAGCCATTGCCTTGTTGTCCATGGGGGTCATGAGCTTCATCACATTCCCGCCGCCGCCTGCATCGTCAGAGAGCGAAGGCCTTGGACGCCCCTTGAACGCCATCATGAGTCAGCCTGTTTTTGTGGTGTCTGCCATGGCAGCTGCCTTGGGCTACGGCGTGATGAATCTGTTGATGGCGGCAACGCCGCTGGCCATGCAGGTGTGCAGCTTTCCTTTTGAAGACACGGCCTGGGTGCTGCAATGGCATGTGATTGGCATGTTTGCTCCGGGGTTTTTCACAGGGCATCTGATTAAAAAATTTGGGGCTCTCCCCATCATGGGTTTGGGCGTTCTGCTCAATTTGGCCTGTATAGGCATAGCGTTGTCCGGTGAAGACCTGCATCAATTTTTAGGGGCACTCTTTTTGTTGGGGGTGGGTTGGAACTTCTTGTTCACCGGCAGTACAACCCTTTCCATGAAGGCCTACACCGCTGAGGAAAAAAACAAAGCTCAAGCGGCCATCAATTTTTTTGTGTTTGCAACCATGGCCGTCACTTCATTTGCATCAGGTGCCTTGGTCACGACCCAAGGCTGGGCTTGGCTCAATTGGGGTTCTTTGGTGCCCGTTCTGATCATCGGAGCTGGACTCCTCTGGCTGGCCCCAAAAAAGTCATCGGCCGCCTAAACTCCATAAGCGGTGGACTTGGGCCGAAGGCATTTTTTAATGCCCATTCACCGCAAAACTCACGGCGCTCACCAACCCAATCCCCATGGCCAGCCAGCTGATTTGAGCCAGCGTCTCGCTAAGGGACAGGCGTTTTTGCAGCTGGGGGATCAAATCTGCCAAGGCCACGTAAATGAAGCTGCTGGAAGCCACCACCAAAAAGTAAACCAAATAGTGTTTCAGGCTGTCCACCAACCAGTACCCCAAAAAACCGCCTAAAGCCGTGATGGAACCAGCCAAGGTGACCTTGAGCAAGGCAGCTCGGCGGTTGGAAGAGGTGTGGCGCAGCACTGCCAAGTCACCCATATGGTGCGGCACCTCGTGGGCCAACACCGCCAACGCAGCCAAACAACCCAATCGCCAGTCGGCGATAAAGGCCGACGCAATCAAAATGCCGTCGCCAAAGCAATGCACGCTGTCTCCAGCCAATACCGCCCACCCGCCTGAGGCATGGTGGTGCGCCGCGTTGCCATGATGGTCCTCATGGCTGTGGCTGTGGCCATGTTCGTGCCCGTGGTGCCAAAGCTCGGCTTTGTCGAGCAAAAAGAAAAACACCAAGCCCAGCAGCAGCGTCACAAACAACTGCTGGGGTGGCGCCGTACTTTCAAAGGCCTCGGGTAGCAGGTGCAAAAAAGCAGTGCCCAACAGGGCTCCGGCTGCCAAACTCAACATGTGCTGGGTGTAGCGGGCCAACAAGCCAAAGCTCAAGGCTGCAGCCAACCACACGCTGCCGATACCGGCAGCGAGGGTCCCCAGAACAATCGAAAGCAGCGTCATGCAGTCAGGTTAGACCACGCCCTGTGTTTTGAACCAAGCCAAGCAGCGCTTCCAGCCGTCTTCTGCAGCGGGTTTGCGGTAGCTGGGGCGGTAGTCGGCATGAAAGGCGTGGGGCATCTCGGGGTACACCACGATCTCGCTGGCCTGAGCCGTTGCGGGGCCTTGCTTGAGAGCGGCACGCATTTTTTCCACGCTGTCTTGCGGAATGCCTGCGTCAGCGCCGCCGTAAAGGCCCAGCACCGGAGCGTTGAGTTTGCCGGCAATATCCACGGGGTTCACCGGTGTGAGCTCGTTTTGCGCTCCCACCAAGCGGCCGTACCACGCCACACCCGCCTTGATTTTGGGCTGATGAGCGGTGTACAACCAAGTGATGCGACCACCCCAGCAAAAGCCTGTGATGCCCAAACGGTTCAGGTCACCGCCTTGGGTGGCAGCCCAGGCCACAGTGGCGTCTAGGTCGCCCATCACCTGACGGTCAGGCACCTTGGCGATGATGTCGGAAAGCAACTTGGCATATTCGGTGTTTTTGGCGTCGCCCTGACGAATGAACATTTCGGGCGCAATGGCCAAATAGCCTTGGCGCGCAAAACGCACAGCCACGTCTGCAATGTGCTGGTGCACACCAAAAATTTCAGAAATCACCAGCACCACGGGCAAATTGGTTTTGCCGGCAGGGGCTGCGCGGTAGGCGGGCATTTTGAAGCCCTGCACGTCAATAGTGACCTCACCCACAGTCAAACCATCGGTGGGTGTGGTGATGACAGTTTGTGCCTCAATAGGCAACACCGACACGGCAAAGCCCATGCCCATAGCCGCTTTGAGGGCGGTGCGGCGGCTGGTGCCGGCTTCAGTGCTGGAGCCTGGCAACAACGAGTCAAAGTCGTTTTGAGAATCTGGGTTCAACATTGGGGTACTCCTCATGAGTTAATAAAGCAGGGTTAAGGCAAACTCGGATTTGCCAACCCAGTTTAGGTGACTTCCGGGGCAGTTCACGCTGGGTTAGTGCGCTTGCTCCCAATTCGGGCCCACGCCCACTTCGGCAAGCAGGGGCACTTTAAGCTGTGCTACCCCTGCCATCAGGCGCGGCACCTCGTTTTTAACCCAATCCACCTCGGCCAGCGGCACCTCAAACACCAGTTCGTCGTGCACCTGCATGATCATTTTGGTTTGGAGTTGGCGGGTGTCTATCTCTTGCTGCACCTTCACCATGCTCATTTTGATGAGGTCGGCCGCCGTGCCCTGCATAGGGGCATTGATGGCGGCGCGCTCCGCCCCGCTGCGGCGCGGACCATTGGGGGAGTTGATTTCGGGCAAATACAGTCGTCTGCCAAACACCGTTTCCACATAGCCCCGCGCCTTGGCCTGTTGGCGGGTGTCTTCCATGTACTGTTTGACCCCAGCAAAGCGCTGAAAGTAACGGTCTATGTAGTTTTTGGCAGCGGTGTTGTCTATGCCCAAACTTTTGGCCAAGCCATACGCGCTCATGCCGTAAATCAGCCCAAAGTTGATGACCTTGGCGTAACGGCGCTGCTCGCTGCTGACCTCGCTGGTGGGCACGCCAAACACTTCAGCGGCGGTAGCGCGGTGCACGTCCATGCCATCGTGAAACGCCAGCAACAAGGCCGCATCTGAGCTGATGTGGGCCATGATGCGCAGCTCAATTTGCGAGTAGTCCGCGCTGGCAATGACGCTGCCCGCTGGCGCCACAAAGGCTTCGCGCACACGGCGCCCCTCGGGGGTGCGGATGGGAATGTTCTGCAAATTGGGGTCGTTGCTGGACAAGCGCCCCGTCACTGCCGTGGCTTGCCCGTAATGCGTGTGCACCCGCCCCGTTTGGGGGTGGGACAGCTGGGCCAGTTTGTCGGTGTAGGTGCCTTTGAGCTTGGAAAGGCTGCGGTGCTCCAAAATTTTGGCTGGCAGCGGGTAGTCTTCGGCCAGTTTTTCCAGCACTTCTTCGTCGGTACTGGGCGCGCCCGTGGCGGTTTTTTTCACCACCGGCAAACCGAGCTTGCCAAAAAAGATCTCTCCAATTTGTTTGGGGCTGCTCAGGTTAAAAGGTTGACCCGCCAGTTCATGCGCCTGAATTTCGAGATGCAAAATTCTTTGGCCCAGCTCGTGGCTTTGTGCGGCCAAAGTGGGCGCATCAATCAACACACCGTTGCGTTCAATTCGGTACAAAGCTTCAGAGCTGGCTATTTCGAGCTCGTAGATAAAGCGCAAGCCGCTTTGGGCTTGCAATTGCGGCCACAAAACCTGGTGCACGGCCAAGGTTTGGTCGGAGTCTTCGCAGGAATATTCGGCCGCCTTGGGCACGTCCACCTGGGCAAAGGAAATTTGGTGGGCACCTTTGCCGCACAAGTCTTCGTAGTTAATGCCTTTGCGCCCCAAGTGGCGTTCGGCCAAGCTGGCCAAACCATGGGGGCGGTGCACTTCCAGCACATAGCTTTGCAGCATGGTGTCGTGCACATAGCCTTGCACCTCAATGCCGTGGTTGGCAAATACATGGCGGTCGTACTTGATGTGCTGGCCCAGCTTGCGGTGGGCGGGGTTTTCCAGCCAAGGTTTCAGGCGAGCCAACACCTCGTCCCGCGGCAGTTGCAACGGCGCATCAGGGCCGCTGTGCATCAGGGGCACATAAGCAGCATGGTGAGGCTCCACACTCCATGAAATGCCCACAATTTCGGCCCGCATTTCGTCCAAAGAGGTGGTTTCGGTGTCAATGGCCACCAAATCGGCGGCCAGAATTTGCGCCAACCATCGCTCCAGGTTCGGCCAGTCCAAAATGGTGTCGTAGTGGGTGTCTGCTGCCCAGAGGCTAGGAGCCGCATGCATTACCAGAGGCTCGTCAAACAAACCCGGAGCTTCCCCCGTAGCCTTTTGCTGGGCGCGCTCACTGCCGGCCAAGGCTTTGGCCAAGCTTTTAAAGCCAAAGCGTTCATAAAAATCACGCAACGCCTCGGTTTGGGGGGGGTGCAATGCAATAGCTTGCAGCATAGGTAAGCCTGCCACATAAGCAGATAAGTCGCAGTCGGTTTTGATGGTGAGCAGCTGCCGCGCCATAGGCAGCCAGCCCAGCGCTTGCTTGAGGTTTTCAGCTACCGCCCCTTTAATGAGATGGGCATTGGAGGTAATGCCTTCTAAAGAGCCAAATTCCGCCAACCACTTGACTGCTGTTTTGGGCCCCACTTTGGGCACGCCGGGCACGTTGTCCACAGCATCGCCCACAAGGGTTTGATAGTCAATCATCAAGTGGGGGGGCACACCAAACTCGGCTTGCACGCCCGCCACATCGCGGCGTTTGCCGTTCATGGTGTCCACAATGGTGATGTGTTCGTTCACCAGCTGCGCCAAGTCTTTGTCGCCGCTGCTCACCACCACTTCAAAGCCCTGCCGCGCTGCCAGGTGGGCCAAAGTGCCAATGACGTCGTCGGCCTCTACGCCGGGCACATCCAGCACCGTCCAGCCCATCAGCCGAACCACCTCATGGATGGGCTCTATTTGGGCACGCAGGTCATCCGGCATGGGGGATCGGTGGGCTTTGTACTCGGGGTACAGGGCATCGCGAAAGGTGGGGCCCTTGGCGTCAAACACACAGGCGGCAAAGTGGGCGGGCACGTCTTTACGCAGGCTTTGCAGCATATTGATCATGCCGCGTATAGCCCCAGTGGGCGCGCTGGCAGGGTCACCTGGCACCGCCCGCAAGTCGGGCATGGCATGAAAAGCTCGGTACAAATAACTCGACCCGTCAACCAGCAACAGGGTGTTGCGCCCAGGGTTTGAGTGATCGGCTG
>DDPM01000196.1:0-7372 GCA_002342165.1 Hylemonella sp. UBA2468 | reverse complement strand
AACAACCCTGCATTGTGCCGCGCATGCAAAGGCGGGTTTTACAATGTCCTTCATGCGAACCGACCTCACCCTGTAGCCATGGCCGTGTTCACCACCGTCTCATTTGATGAGGCCGCCCAACTCCTGAAAACCCTGAACCTTGGGCAGCTGCAGAAGCTTGAAGGCTGCCAAGGCGGCATTGAAAATACCAACTACTTTGCCAGCTCCAACCAAGGTGAGTATGTGCTCACCGTTTTTGAACGCTTGAGCTTTGAGCAATTGCCTTTTTACCTGCGGCTCATGAAGCACTTGGCCGCGCAGGGCATCCCGGTGCCCGATCCCGCGGCAGATGCACATGGCGAAATTTTGCACAGCCTGCACGGCAAACCCGCCGCCGTCGTCAACCGCCTGAAAGGCCGCAGCGAACTGATTCCCCAAGCCACGCATTGCGCCCAAGTGGGTGACATGCTGGCGCGCATGCACTTGGCAGGCCTCAGCTACGACCGCCGCCAAGGCAATTTGCGTGGCTTGGCCTGGTGGGAAGCCACTGTGCCCGTGGTGCTGTCCCACCTCTCTTCAGATCAAGCCAGCCTGATTCGTGGCGAGTTGGCTTACCAACAACACGTGGCCGAATCTTCTGCCTACCAAGCGCTGCCTGTCGGGCCCATTCATGCCGACTTGTTTCGCGACAACGTGATGTTTGTCGCCCATGAGGGCGCTGCAGCCCAGCTCACCGGTTTTTTTGACTTTTACTTTGCGGGGGTGGACACTTGGCTGTTTGATATAGCCGTGTGCTTGAACGACTGGTGCATTGATCAGTCCACCGGTGTACCTGACGTGCATCGAAGCCAGGCATTTTTACAAGCCTATGGAGCTGTGCGCCCCCTCAGCGGGGCCGAACGCCAGCTTTTGCCCGCCCTACTGCGCGCGGGCGCTTTGCGGTTTTGGACCTCACGCTTGTGGGACTTTTATTTACCCAGAGAGGCCTCTATGCTCACTCCGCACGACCCAAGCCATTTTGAGCGGGTGTTGCGCCAGCGCATTCTTCATGCGGCGCAAGTCCCCCACTATCTGACCTGAACACCTAGACTCAAGCCTATGAAACTCAATCTCGTTCCTGCCCGCACCGGATGGCTTTGGGTGACCGAAGGTTTGAAAACCTTTCGCCGCCAGCCACTGGCCCTCTCGGGTTTGTTCTTTTTGTTCATGATGGCAGTGTCTTTGGTGAGCTTGGTGCCCTTGGTGGGCAATGCGCTGGCGCTCACCCTGTTGCCTGCGGCCACACTGGGGCTCATGGCGGCCAGTAAAGAGGCGTCCCAAGGCCACTTCCCCATGCCTTCCATTTTGATCAGCGCGTTTCGCGCCGGGCGTGAGCAGGCCCGGGCCATGGCCATTTTGGGTGGCATCAACGCCGTAGGCATTTTGGCAGTGCTGGGCGCTTCAGCCCTGTGTGACGACGGCGCTTTTGCACGGCTCTACTTATTTGGGGGCACCATCACCCCCGAGTTGGTCGAAAACACCGGGTTTCAGCAAGCCGTTTGGTTGGCCATTGCGTTGTACCTGCCTTGGTCTTTGCTGTTTTGGCACGCCCCGGCCTTGGTGCATTGGGGTACGGCATCACCTGTGAAAAGCCTGTTTTTCAGTTGGGTGGCGTGCCTGAACAACTGGCGCGCCATGACGGTTTACATGCTGGGCTGGGTAGCGGTGTTTTTGGGCATTGGGGTGGTTCTCATGTTGGTCAGCATGACCTTTAACGACCCCTCGCTCATGGGCAGCATGATGTTTGCCGCTACCCTCATTTTGGCGGCCATGTTCTTCAGCTCGATGTACTTTTCGTTCCGTGACAGCTTTATTTTGGACGCCCAAGACGTTCAGGCCTAGAGATAAAGCTCACTCAGTCAGCTCTAGCTCTCTGCGCGGTGAGTTAGGGTTGAGCGCTGCCTTGAGCTGATCGATACTGCGTTCAATCAATCCCAAATCTGAAGGCGGGAGCTTGTAGAACGTCTTGATGAGATCCAGTGTGGTGAGCGCCAATTCCGCAGCACTTTTAAGTTCACTCATATTTGTCCTATCTGTGCCGTCTTGGCAAGGTGTCGTAACTTTTCAGAAAAGCCAGTTTGCATTGCTAGCTCACATTTAAATCAGACAGTAGGTTCGATGTGTGACATTTTCATTTTCATCATTAAAGACCGTAAGGTCAGTTGCTGAAAAGTTCAGAATGCGTTCCAGCACGCACAAAGTTAAGGGTGTTGTTTTCTGACTGGTAGATCAGCAGGAAGTCGCCACCGATATGGCATTCCCTGTGGTCCGCCCACTCGCCTTTCAGCGCGTGGTCCTTCCATTCAGCGCCCAGCGGTGCGTCATTGGCAATTAGCAAGATCATGGCCTCTTTGAGACGCACCATGTCATACCGACCGGAATGGCTCAGGCGCTGCCAGTCCTTCAGGAAAGTCTTTGTGTAATCTACTGCCCTAGGAAGGGACGCACGTTTACTTGTGATTGTTTTTTTCAAGATCAGCAAGTAATGCGTCAGCGTCAGAGAACCTAGCTTTTCGCTTAGACATCATCACGCGTGACTCTTCTATGGCCGACAAAGTTTCGGCGTTAGGCACCTTGAGTTCCAAAGGAAATGCCTGGTCCACCACAACACGACGCAAAAAAAGTCGCACTGCGTCGGACATGGTAAGACCCATGGCAGTTAGGGCCAAAGTGGCCTGATCCTTGATGTCATCTTCCACCCTGATGTGGAGCATAGAAGTTTGTGCGCTCATTGCATTTCTCCTGTTTGAAGATGAATTTTGTATCTCAATTGAGATCGAGTCAAGGTCTCCTCGTTGCCGTTTGGACACAGCTTTATATGAGTTGCTGTAAACGTTCAGGCTTAGGTCTGAACCTTCCTAAACGGATCCCTTTAAACGGTTTTAAGCCCCGGCAAAATCCGCAGCGCGTTGCCGCGCTCAATGGCGGCCAGCTCCGAACGGGTGAAATTGCGGTCGGCCAAGCCTTGGCGCACTTCTTCTCCGGTACGGTAGGGAAAATCCGAACCAAACAAAATCTGCGAGGTGGGAATGAGCGCGCGCAAGGCGGCAATGGCGCCTTCGTGGTGGCCTTGGGCGGTGTCGTAAAAATGCCGCTGCACCTCATACAACACGCCATTGGGCACCACGGCTTTGGCTTTGTCGCCCATATCCACCTGCTGGCGTGTGAAACGGCTCCACAAAAAGGGCATGGTGCCGCCGCTGTGCGACCAGATCCAATTGATATTGGGAAACTTGTTGGCCGTGCCGCTGAATACCAAGCTGGCCACGGTGCGGGTGGTGTCTGTGGCAAATTCAATGGCGGAGGGCGGCAAGCCCTCTATGGGGTTGCGGCAGCAATCGGGCATGAGCGGGTGGGTGTAAATGGTGGCTTTACGGCGGTTGAGCTCTTCCCAAATAGGCCAAAAGCGCTTGTCGCCCATGTAATGCATGCCGTAGCTGGTCATCAGGCCAATGCCGTCGGCCTTCAGGGTGTCCATGGCGTATTCAATTTCTTTCAAGCTGCCTTCGGTGTCCATCAGCGGCAAGGTGGCAAACGAGCCAAACCGGCCGGGGTGGTCTACGGACATGCGAGCGGCAAACTCATTGGCTTCGCGGGCCATGCGGCGGTCCAGCTCGGGGCCCTTGGCTTGTTTGAAGTACGCGCCCGGCTGCATCAACGCCACCACCGAGGTGGCAATGCCACTTTTGTCCATGTCTTCCAAGGACGCTTGCACCGACCATGGCGGCGCACCAGCACCCGTGACGCTTTTGAGCTCTTTGGCGTAGCTTGGGGGCACGATGTGGTGGTGAATGTCAATGCGGTGAGGCTTGGCGGTTTGGCCTGGCACGTTAGCGCACCCTGGCAATACCGATGCAGCACCTAAAGCTCCTAAAGCGCCCAGACCACTTAAAAAACCACGACGGGACGTACCGGCAGACGCCTGTGCCGTGACTGAATCGTGCGCCGCCTCATTAGGGTGACAAGCGCAGGTGTAGCGTGAGGCGGGTTGTGACATGGCAGAGCTCCTAATTGGATGAACTTGGGTGAATTTGCACTCAAGATAGCAGGGAAACCTGCAGACCTGTATCGGCATTCACCCTAGTCAAGTTCACCTTGCTTAGGTGAACTTGACTAGGGTGAACTTAAGTCACCGGCGTGAGCTTGGCCACCGACAGGGCCAGCCACTTGACGCCATGCCGAGGAAAGTTGATTTGGGCCCGCGCATCGTCACCCGCACCCTCCAGCGTGAGCACCACACCCTCACCAAATTTGTTGTGGAACACCCGCATACCCAAACGCAGGTTGACCGAAGCACCCGACGGGCTTGAGGCTTGCAACCCCAAAGAAGACGCCACCGATGCCGACACAGAAGGGGGCCCTGATGAGATGTCCGATGCGGCATTGTTAAAGCCCCGATTAAAAGACCCGTAGTCTGCACTGGCACCATACCCCTGACTGAACCCTGCCTGCTTGGGCGTGATCCACTTCAGTGTGTCTTCGGGCAACTCGTCAAAAAACCGGCTGCGCAGGTTGTAGCGGGTTTGCCCATGCATCATTCGGGTTTGAGAGTGGCTCAGGTACAGGCGCTTGCGGGCACGGGTGATGGCCACATACATCAGGCGGCGCTCTTCTTCAAGGCCATCAAAGTCGTTCAAGGAGTTTTCGTGAGGAAACAGGCCCTCTTCCAAGCCGGTAATGAACACCACATCAAACTCCAGCCCCTTGCTGGCGTGCACCGTCATGAGCTGAATCGCGTCTTGCCCTTCTTGGGCTTGGTTGTCGCCGGCCTCAAGGGCCGCGTGGGTTAAAAATGCCGCCAAGGGCGACATGACTTCGCCACTGTCGTCGTCTAGGCCAACGTTTACAGCGGCTTCCAGCGCCTCGGCGTCCCGGCCAAACCCTTCCAGCGATACAAAACTCTCAGCAGCGTTGGCCAGTTCTTCCAAGTTTTCTATGCGGTCGGCGCCTTCACGGTCGGTGCGGTAGTGCTCCACCAAGCCGCTGTGCTCCAGCACCAGTTCAATAATTTCGCGCAGGGTCAGGCCGTGGGTTTGCTCGCGCAGCACGTCCAGCTTGGCGACAAAGGCGCTCAAGTTGGCTCCTGCCTTACCGCCCATACGCGACACCGCCTCTACCAAAGCGCAGCCCGTGCCCGCCGCATCTTGCAACTGCTCCAAGGTGCGCGCCCCAATGCCGCGGGGTGGAAAGTTCACCACCCGTAAAAAACTGGTGTCGTCTTTGGGGTTTTCGAGCAGGCGCAGATAGGCCAAGGCGTGCTTGATTTCAGCCCGTTCAAAAAAGCGCAAACCGCCATACACACGGTAAGGCAAACCGGCGTTGAACAGCGCAGTTTCAATCACCCGACTTTGGGCGTTGGATCGGTACAAAACAGCAACTTCTTGCTTGCGAAATTCGGTATCCGGATCTGAGCCGCTGCTGGTGAGCTGGCGCATTTCGTCCACCATCCACTGGGCCTCGGCAAAGTCGCTCACAGACTCCACCACCCGCACCGGCTCACCCGGGCCTTGCGTGGTGCGCAAGTTTTTGCCCAAACGGTGGCGGTTGTGGCCAATCAGGTGGTTGGCCGTGTCCAGAATGTTGCTGTAGCTGCGGTAGTTTTGTTCCAACTTGATTTGGTGTTGCACCCCAAATTCGCGCACAAAGTCGGTCATGTTGCCTACACGGGCACCCCTGAAGGCGTAAATGCTTTGGTCGTCGTCGCCCACCGCAAACACCGCACCACCGCTGTGTTGGTTGCTTGTATCGCCGGGGTTGCCCGCCAACAACTTGATCCAGGCGTACTGCAGCTTGTTGGTGTCCTGAAACTCGTCAATCAACAAATGCCTAAAGCGCCTTTGGTAGTGGCTGCGCACACTCTCGTGGTCACGCAGCAGCTCATAAGAGCGCAGCAGCAGCTCACCAAAGTCCACCACGCCTTCGCGCTGGCATTGGTCTTCGTAAAGCTGGTAAGCCTCTATTTTTTTTCGGGTGTCGGGGTCTTGGGCGGGCACGGCATCGGGCCGCAAGCCGTCTTCTTTGCAGCCAGCAATGAACCACTGCAACTGCTTGGGCGGAAAGCGTTCTTCATCCACCCCAAACTGCTTGCACAGCCGTTTGATGGCAGACAACTGGTCTTGGGTATCCAGGATTTGGAAGGTTTGCGGCAAATTGACCGACCGATGGTGTGCCCGCAACATGCGGTTGCACAGGCCATGGAAGGTACCCATCCACATGCCGCGCACATTGACTGGCAGCATGCTGGTCAGGCGCGTCATCATTTCGCGGGCGGCCTTGTTGGTAAATGTGACGGCCAACACACCGCCAGGAGATACCTGCCCCGTTTGCAAAAGCCAAGCAATACGGGTGGTCAGCACGCGGGTCTTGCCAGAACCCGCCCCCGCCAAAATCAAGGCGTGCTCGGGCGGTAAAGCCACCGCGGCACCCTGCTCTTCATTGAGCGCTTGCAGCAGGTCCGTCACTTACGCCTTCATCACCATTTGGCTGGCCAACTGGTGCAGCCGCTTCCATGGGGCGGTCAGGTCTTCCAGCAGGCTGAAGTGGTTATGGCCTTCTATAGCCTCGCACACCGGCACGGCTTTTTGGCCCCACGCCTCCCGAATCAGCGTGTTCTGGCGCACAAATTCAGGACTTTCGTCAGCGCCCACCAAGGTGTAGAGCACCCCGTGCTTGGGCTTGGGCAAACGGCTGGGGCTGGCTCTGCTGACGTCTTCGGGCGTCAGGCGCAAATCGGCCTTCAAGAAAGGCGTGTGCATCAGGGGCTCCAGGTCGTACAGGCCCGAAATCGACATGGCCGCCTTGACCACATCTTTGGGCAAGCGCTTGTCCACCAGTTGCCAGTTGCACAACAGCAGCATGGCGGCCAATTGCCCCCCTGCCGAATGACCAATCACGGTGATGCGGTTTTTGTCGCCGCCGTAGCGGTGGGCATTGCGATAGGCCCACGCCACCGCGTGCACCATTTGCATCGTGATGTCCGGAATGGTGACTTTGGGGCACAAATCGTAGTTGGGCACCATCACGCAGGCGCCTTGGTTGGTAAAGGCAGGGGCAATAAACGCTTGGTCGGACTTGTCCAGAGACCGCCAGTAGCCCCCGTGAATGAACACCACCACCGGGCCACCTTTTTTGGACTTGGGCGCAGGGGCCAAATGTGAAGGTGGAAACACATCGATTTTTTCCAGCGGGCCATTGCCATAGGGCACATCCATTTCGCAGCTGTGAGCCTCGCGTGTGTCATCTGAGGCATCGGCCCAACGCGTAAAGTACTGAGCGTAGTCTGGCACCAGCTCACGGTTGTTGTACATGCGCTCCAGCCAATCAGGGTCGAAGTTGGTTTTGGGGGTGGTCATGA
>DDPM01000202.1:11178-11396 GCA_002342165.1 Hylemonella sp. UBA2468 | reverse complement strand
TCATTTTTGTCGAGGTTGGTCAGCAAGGCAGCCAGGTCTTTGGGCTTCTCAAGCACGGGGCCGCTGGTTTGCCGCAAATTGACGCCCAACTCATGGGCAATGATGTGGCTGAGTGTGGTTTTGCCCAAGCCCGGGGGGCCAAACAGCAGCACGTGGTCCAGGGCTTCGTTGCGCTGCTTGGCTGCGCCTATAAAAATATCCAGCTGCTCGCGCACCTT
>DDPM01000202.1:0-11096 GCA_002342165.1 Hylemonella sp. UBA2468 | reverse complement strand
TGGGCAGCCAACACCACCCGCTCTGCGTGCTGTACATCCTTGGCTGCTTGAAGTGGGCTTACGCTTGAGCCCGAAGGCGCTGGGCTCATGGGGCTGCTAAAAGAGTCGGTTTGAATGCTCACAGTGATACAGAATATACCTTTGCAACCCCATACATTGAGGTCAAGTGAAGCGGAGGCTTTCAAGTCAAAGGCCAAAATGCCGATAAATAATTACCCCAGTTAAGACCTCATGATGACTTCTTCCCCTTTTGCTCGTGCCCATCCCTTATGGGCATGGATCTTGGTCGGTGCGCATCTGGTACTCGGCGGCGCAGTGCTGGCGGCCGAAAAGGATGTGGCTAAAGAAGTCAAAAACCAGCTGGGCAACACCAAAGACCTGGCCAATAAGCAGCTGAACTTGACTGTTAAGGGAGCCTCAGTCGTCACTTCATCGGGCGTGCAGCCCTATGACGCCGCAGCACAAGCCACCAAAAGCAAAGAGGGTGCTGCCGCCTATGAGGCGCAATACCAGAGGGCCAGAGCCATAGCCCTAACCGGACGCGCACCCAAATCAGCCAAAAAGGTCATTGACGCCAAAGACGTTCACTGGGACTACGACGGCTCGCACGGCCCTCAAAACTGGGGCCAAATGCACCCCGACTGGAAAACCTGCAGCACAGGCAAACGCCAGTCGCCCATTCACATAGAGGACCACACCACCCTGCAAGGTCCGGTGGAGCCGCTGCGCTTTGCCTTCCAACCCAGCTCCGGCTGGGTGATCCACAATGGCCACACCATTCAGGTAGATGTGAATGGGGACAACAGCGTCACCGTGCGGGGCAGCACCTTCAAGCTGGTGCAGTTTCACTTTCACCACCCGGCTGAAGAAAAAATCAACGGCAAAACCTCGGCCATGGTGGTGCACTTGGTCCACCGCAATGAACTCAACCAACTGGCTGTGGTGGCCATACTGCTGGACACTAAAGAAACACTGGATGCGAACGCGGGCTCAGGCACAAGCCCTGTGATGGGCACAGGCAATAGCTTCATTCAAAAGGTGTGGACCTACATGCCTATCGACAAGGGCGACCGCGTTCCCCTGCCAGAAAATCTGCTGAACATGGCCGAACTGCTGCCCGCTAATCAGCAGTATTTTCAGTTTTTTGGGTCGCTCACCACACCGCCTTGCAGCGAAGGTGTGCTGTGGATGGTGATGAAACAACCCGTGGAAATCAGCAAAGAGCAATTGCGCTTGTTTGCCCAACTGTTCCCCATGAATGCCCGTCCGCTTCAGGCCGTCAACGGTCGGCCCGTGCGCGAGGGAAAGTAGCTGCCCATTTATTTTCTTTGCCCGATTGAGCTAGCATAGGCCAATACCAGCCGATTCAAGATCACCTATGCGCCTTGCCACTTTTTCAACCATCCAGTCTCCCCAAACTGCATTGGTGGGGGTTTTACACAACGATCACTTACTGGATTTGAAGCGCGCATCCAGTGAGTTGGATGGCTCACAAGCGGAATTACCGACCACCATGAAAGCGCTTTTGACTCTTGGTGATGCCGGCCTTCAAGCTGTACGACGAATTTTGGATGCAGCTCAGGCACAACCGGAAATTGTGACAAAAACCGGCCACCTGTTGAACCAGGTGCACTTTTTGCCTCCCATTGGGGATGCCGACAAATTTTTGTGTGTGGGTAAAAACTATCGGACTCATCTTGAGGAACTCAAGCGCACCGACCTGATCAAGGAAATGCCTGAGGAGCCGACCGCCTTCATCAAAATCAATGATTGCTTGACGGGGCATGACTCTGATGTTGTTCGCCCGCCCACTGTTCATAACTTGGACTATGAACCTGAGTTGGTCTTTGTCATAGGCAAGCCTGCATACCAAGTCAAAGCTGAGAACGCCTTTGATCATGTGGCCGGCATTACCTTGTTGAATGACCTGACCTGCAGAGACACTCAAAAGCGAGAAGTGGCGTCAGGATCACGCTTTTGGACAGCCAAAAACTCCCCAGGTTTTGGCCCCCTTGGACCTTACATCATCACCATGGACGAGGTGCCTGACCCTTACGATATTTGGGTGACATGCAGCGTCAATGGTGAACAGCGCATGCGGGTCAACACCAGCGAGCAGATTTGGCGTCTGCCCCGGATCATTGAACACTTTTCTCGCCTGGTTCGACTCAAACCCGGTGACATGTTTTCAACGGGTGCACCGGGTGGCGTTGCGGTGGGAAAACCCAATGCCGCAGAGCTTTTTCTTAAAAACGGTGACGTCGTGGAATGCGCCTTTGAACACCCTTGCATGGCGTTGCGAAACAGAATTTCCGCTTGAAATCGCCTAATATGTTTCGACGCACAGTCCTTCGAGCTCTCGGCGTGGGAGCCACGTGGGTATCGGGTTTTAACGCTTCCATGGAAGTTTTTGCCCAGTCGGGTTTTCCAAGCAAGTCCGTCACCATAGTCGTTCCTTTTCCACCGGCTGGTGGTGCTGACGTATTGGCAAGAATTTTGGCGACCTATCTTTCCAATCTCTGGGGGCAACAAGTGATTGTGGAAAACCGTGCCGGCGCAAGCGGCCGCATTGGCGCCGCTCATGTGGCGAGGTCAGAGGGAGACGGCTATACCCTCATGATGAGTTCCACAGCCTCTTTGGGTAAAGACAATGTGGCCCAATTTGCACCCATTGCTTTGGTTTCGGCTGCGCCCTATGTGGTCGCAGTCAACCCCAAGCTCGGGGCAAAGACCATGCGGGAGCTGATTTCAAAGGCTAAGGCTCAACCAGGCAAGCTGACCTTCGGTTCATCTGGAGAGGGTTCAGCTTCACACCTCACCGTAGAGCTGTTTCAACAGGCTGCAGGCATTGAAATGCTCCACGTACCCTACAAAGGAACTGGTCAGGCGGTTACTGATCTTCTGTCGGGCACTATAGATCTGATGTTTGCGCCAGGTCAAACCGTAAATCCACACGTAAAAGCCGGGAAACTCTTGGCTTTGGCGAGTACAGGTGATCAACGCAGCAGAACCTCTTCAGACCTACCTACAATTGCTGAGGCCAGCACCCCAGGATATGCTGCTGTGGGTTGGTTTGGTCTGTTGGCGCCGGTCAGCACCCCAGCACCAATCGTCCAAAAACTCAACGTTGATGTTAACGCCGCTTTAAGCGACCCTAACATTGAAAAAATCATGTTGGATTCTGGAGCCGAGCCCGCGCAGACATCACCCGCGCAATTTGGAAAATTTATACAAAGTGAGATTGCCAAGTGGAGCCTATTGGAGACAACGCTGCAATCCAAAAAGAAAAGTTAAGCCGCAAACAATGGTCATGCCAGTGCCTTGAGCGCCATCTTGATGCCCTCGCTCACCCCCACCTCTGCGGGCAGGGCCTTGAGCGCCGAAGCGGCTTCGCGATCGTTGTAGCCCAAGGCCAGCAGGGCCTGAAGAATGTCGGTGTGGGCATCTGCAGTCGAAGAGCCCGGACGCACGGCAGCCAACTCGGCACCCAGTTTGCCTTTGAGTTCCAGCAACAAGCGCTCGGCCGTTTTTTTGCCAATGCCCGGCACCTTGACCAGCCGTGCGGGCTCTTGCAGGGTAATGGCTTGCGCCAAGTCCGCCACACTCATGCCCGACAACACGCCCAGCGCGGTGCGCGGCCCCACCCCACTGATTTTGATGAGCTGTCTAAACGCCTCGCGCTCTGATGCAGCCCCAAAACCAAACAGCTGCTGGGCATCTTCACGCACCACAAAGTGAGTCAGCAAGGTTACCGGCGCGCCTAAGGCAGGCAGGTCATAAAACGTGGTCATGGACACCTGCACCTCGTATCCCACGCCATGGCAGTCCACCAATACTTGGGGAGGTGTTTTGTCCACTAGGGTGCCGCTGAGTCTGCCAATCATGTGTAGGGTATTGAGGTGTTGAGTAGGGTAAGACTGAGGCTGCACCTATGATGTCCGCTCGGTTCTATGAACCTCTTGGAAAGGAATTATCAGCTTGATTTTGCGTCATCTGTTTTCGCCGCCCAACAACACCCGGCTGGCTCACCTGTGCGGTCCAACCGACCAGCACCTGCGCAGCATTGAGCAAGCGCTGGACGTCAAAATTGCGCACCGGCATGAGCAATTCAAAGTGGAAGGCCCTAAGGCTAAGGCGAACAAGGCAATGGAAATACTGCAAGCGCTTTACGAGCAAGCAGCCCGCCCCATAGATGCTGCCATGGTGCAACTCATGTTGGTGGGGGATGGTACGGTGGTTTCTGGAGCTGATGGAGCCATTGGGGCTTTGGGATCTGAGCCATTGCACACACGCCGCAGCGAGTTGCGTGCCCGCACGCCTAACCAGGCCATTTATTTGGACAGCATGGCCAGCCACGACATCACCTTTGGCATTGGCCCGGCGGGCACCGGCAAAACCTATCTGGCCGTTGCCTGCGCGGTGGATGCACTGGAGCGCAGCGCAGTGCAACGCATTGTGCTCACACGGCCAGCCGTGGAAGCCGGCGAACGCCTGGGGTTTTTACCGGGCGACCTGACCCAAAAAATTGACCCCTACCTGCGCCCGCTTTACGACGCCTTGTACGACCTGATGGGCTACGACAAAGTCCACAAGGCGTTTGAGCGCCAAATGCTCGAAGTGGCACCCTTGGCGTTCATGCGCGGGCGCACACTGAACAATGCGTTTGTGATACTGGACGAAGCCCAAAACACCACCACCGAGCAAATGAAGATGTTTCTGACCCGTATCGGCTTTGGCAGCAAGGCCGTGGTGACGGGTGATGTGAGTCAAATTGATTTACCTAAAACCCAATTGAGCGGGCTGATCGATGCCGAACGCGTGTTGCAACGAGTTCAGGGCATTGCCATGTGCCGCTTTACCAGTGCCGACGTGGTGCGCCACCCTCTGGTGGCCAGCATTGTGGACGCTTACGATAAACGCAAAACCCCTGCCGCATGAAGGCCGCACCCTCGCCCGATCTGGACTTGTGCCTGCAGCTTGATGATGTGGCGGTACCGACCGAGCACCGCAAAGTGCTGCGCCCGTCGCAACTAAAAAAATGGGTAAAGTATGCCTTGGTCCCACAAGCAGCGGGCCGCCCAAGTGGAAAGAATGCTCAAACCACGGAAATCACCGTGCGGGTGGTAGGCCTGGCCGAAGGCCGACAGCTCAACCGCCAATTTCGGGGACAGAACCACCCCACCAATGTGCTGACGTTTGACTTCGGCAGCCCCCATGGTTTAAGTGCCGACCTGGTGCTGTGCGCACCCGTGGTGCAGCGCGAAGCCGTGGCGCAAGGCAAGAGCCTCAAAGCCCACTACGCCCACCTGTTGATCCACGGTACGCTGCATGCCCAGGGTTACGAGCACGACACCTGCGCACAAGACGCTGAAGAAATGGAAGCGCTGGAAATGCTGCTCATGCTCAGCCTGGGTTTCGATAACCCCTATCAAGACTGATGGCGTCAATGACCGGCTGAACTCAGTCCTCTGACCTCAGGTTTATCATTCTTCAAAATACTTCTGGAGACAGCATGACACTGCATACGCCTTTTTTACACCTTTTGGTTGCTTCAGTCAGCGCCGCGCTTCTAAGCGCCGCACCCTCTTGGGCACAAAGTGCCTATGGCTCAACCACCAGCAGCGCAACCGCAAATCCCCTAACCGCCTCGTCGCTGCACCAACGTGCCTTGGCCGCCACCTGTGCCAACTGCCATGGCCCGGAAGGTCGTGTGACCGCCGGCTCCGCCGTACCTGGCTTAGCAGGCTTGCCCAGCGCTTACACCGTGACGCAAATGAAAGCCTTTAAAGACGGCAGCCGCCCCGCTACCGTGATGCATCAAATTACCAAGGGTTATTCAGATGCGCAAATTCAGTCGGTCGCCGACTACTTTGCCTCAATCAAGCCGTAAAGCCGTCACACGTTCAGCCCTTCCTGTTTAGGAGACCCTTGTCATGTACAACTTAAAACTTAGCAGCCCTACCAGCGTACTCAGCCGACGGGGTTTTCTGCAACAGTCCACCGCTTGGGGTGGGATGGCCGCCCTATCGGGTTTGGGGTTGAGCGCCTGCGCCACCCGGATGCCTGAGCATGCGAAGGTGGTGGTCATTGGCGGCGGCTATGGCGGGGCTACCGCTGCCAAATACGTGCGCATGTTTTCGCAGAACCAGATCGACGTGGTGTTGGTAGAGCCCAATGAGACGTTTGTGTCTTGCCCTATGTCCAACCTCGTGCTGGGCGGCAGCAAAACCATGGCCGATATCACCACGCCCTACGACATGCTGAGCAGCAAGTACGGCATTACCCATGTCAAAGACCGCGTCACGAACATTGATGCCGCCAAAAAAACCGTCCTTTTGGCACGCGGCAATGCCATTCGCTACGACAAACTCATTGTGTCCCCCGGTGTGGACATGATGTGGAACAGCATAGAAGGCTTGGCTGCGGCTCAAGCCTCCGGCCAAATTTTGCAGGCATGGAAAGCCGGTCCCGAAACCATGGCGCTACGCCGACAGCTGGAATCCATGCGTGACGGTGGGGTGTACGCCATCTCCATTCCGTTAGCGCCCTATCGTTGCCCCCCTGGCCCCTATGAGCGGGCCAGCCAAGTGGCGCATTACTTCAAGCAAGCCAAGCCCAAATCCAAGGTGCTGATTTTGGACGCCAACCCCGACGTCACGTCCAAAGGCCCCTTGTTTAAAAAGTTCTGGGCCGAAAACTTTGGCGGTATGGTGGAGTTCCGCGGCAACCACAGAGCCATTGGCGTGGATGCCAAAGCCAATGCGGTGCGCTTTGAAACCGAAAACGACGTTAAAGCCGATGTGTTGAACGTTTTGCCCAATATGAGCGCGGGCAGCATTGCCATGAGCACAGGTTTGGCCAACACCAATGGCCGCTGGTGCAATGTGAACTACCAAACCTTTGAATCCACCGCCGCCAAAGATGTGCATGTGATTGGGGACTCTTTACTTGCAGCACCTCTCATGCCCAAATCGGCCCACATGGCCAACTCACATGCCAAAGTGGCTGCCGCTGCAGTGGTGGCCCAGTTGTCTGATGTGGCCGTTAACCCAGACCCTATGCTTACCAACACCTGCTACAGCTTTGTCACCGACAAGCTGGTGGTGCACGTGGCGTCGGTGCACCAGTATGTGGCCGCCGAAAAAACCTTCAAAACCGTTGCCGGCTCTGGGGGCTTGTCTCCCCAGCCTAACGAGCTGGAAGGCATTTACGCATGGAATTGGGCCAAGAACATTTGGGCGGATACGTTGCTTTAAGCGCCTTCGCTTCGCGGTTGGTCTAACTCAATGCGGTTTCAAGGCCGATGCGAAGTACATCATCCGGCACCAAGCTGGGGATATTCTCAGTTATTGGGAAATCGGCATAGCGCCCCGCCAAGCACAAACAATCTTGCGGCCACTCATGATCGAGCAGGGGTTTGACAACATCGTCTAGATTCAACTTAATTTGAGACATGACGGTAACTCCTATGTTGCGCACAACATTGAATCCCGTTGCACTCGGTTGAATATGTAGGCGTTTGATTGTATTTTTAATGCTGCGGAAAGTATGAGTTGGCACAGATGCTCGGCCCCATGTGTCGTTAGGGTGTGCCCTTGGAAATCTCGCCAATCAATTCTTTAATGCGTGACATGGCAGACTGGTACACGGCTTGGTCTTCGCGCTTGTCCACGGCCATGACCATCACCATCAGTACGTCGTCCTGCACGCCATAGACCAGACGGTATCCTTGTTTTCTGAGTTTGATTTTGTAGTGACCAGCCAGCGCGCCATGCAGCTCTGCGCCCGGCACATGGGGGTTGTCTAAGCGTTTTTTAAGGAGCTTACGCAGCGTTTCTTTGACGGACCCATCAAGCGCCTGCCACTCTTTCCAAGCGCTAGGAACAAACTGCAGACGATATTTGTGTTTTCTGGGCGAATCAGATGGCATCTATGTCCACTTCAATAGCATTGGCGCGCTCGCCCAAGCGAGACAGCACGGTGCGGTGCAGCTCTTGATCGCCCAATTCTTCAAGCAGTGCTTCAAACAGGGCCGGGTCCACCATATAAAAGGCGGCCTTGTTGTGGTTCAACACCGCTACGGGCTTGCTTTGGGCGTCACGCAAGACAGCAGCAGGATTCTTCTTGAATTCGGACATGCTGATGGTGATGTCAGAATAAATCGCTTCCATAATTTAGCTCCAAATTAAGAGCCAATTATAGAGCTGTCTAAAAACTGGGGTGATCTTAATGCGGCTTCAAGGCCGCCACACTGGCTTGCAAGTCTTTGCCCCAAGTACGGCGGTCGCGGCCATTGGCGGTTTGTGGGGCGCCAAATGCCACACGCACCACCAAGTTGCGGGCGCGGGCGGTGCGCCAAATCGACAAGGGCAAAGGGTCGTCGCCTACATAGCTGGGGGCCAAGCTGATCTTCCCGCCGCCGCTTATGTATTGCAAACCTACGGGCTGAATGGGGGCGTTGGCTTCTATGGCCGACTGCAGCAAATTGCCATGAAAGGGCAGCACGCCCTGCCCGAGGCTGGTGGTACCTTCCGGAAAAATGGCGAGCACATCACCCGCGCGCAGGCTGTCTGCCATGTGGTGCACCACCCTTAGGGTGTCGCGGCGGGCTTCGCGCTGGATGAATAAGGTGCCCACGCCAATGGCCAGCGTGCCAATGAGCGGCCATTTTTGAATATCGGCCTTCGAAATAAAACGGCAGTAGCGCGCGGCATGCAAGGTGGCTATATCCAACCAAGAAATATGGTTGGACACCAACAAAGCTGGGCCTTGGGCCACGGGTGTGCCCACTACTTCGAGCCGAATACCCAAAGTGCGCAGCAAGCCTTGGGACCAAATTTGCACCCGCAGGGCTCTTTGTTCGGCGTTAAGCCTTGGAAACACCAAAAACACAATGGGTAAACCCGAGCACACATGCAAGGTGGAGCGCACAAACCTGAAAACGCCCAGCCCAATACTGACTTGATCAGGCTTCATAGCGGGCCATCACCGCGCACGGTCACGGCGCATAGGCCAAGTGCCCACCCACCAGCGTGTAGCGCACCTGGCCGGGTAACTCGTAACCGGCAAAGGGGGTGTGTTTACCTTGGCTCTTGAGGGCTTGCGCGTGCACCGTCCAATGGGCTTGAGGGTCGAACACGCACACATCTGCCGCCCCGCCCACCATCAACTGACCCGCGCTGGATTGCAAAGCCCCCAAGCTGGAGCCCAGCACGCGCGCTGGCGCACTGGTCAGTACGGCCAAGGCGCGGTTCAGGCCCACGCCACTTTCCATGCCCCACTTGAGCGCCAAGCTCAGAAGCAGCTCCACACCGGTAGCGCCGGGTTCGCTTTCGGCAAAAGGCAAGGCTTTGGCATCTTCATCCACGGGCGTGTGGTCGGACACCAGCGCGTCAATGCTGCCGTCGGCCAGACCTTCGCGCAAAGCATCACGGTCGGCCTGTTGGCGCAGCGGCGGGTTCAGGCGCATACGGCTGTCAAAGTAACCCATATCGGCATCGGTCAAGTGCAATGAATTGATGCTCACATCACAGGTAAGGTTCAGCCCTTCGCCTTTGGCTTGACGGACCAAAGCCAAGCCCGTGGCACTGCTGATGCGGCACACATGCACCCGTGCCCCAGTGGAGCGCATGAGGTCAAACAGGGTGTTCAGCGCCACGGTTTCGGCTGCCACCGGCACGCCGGACAAACCCAAACGCATAGCCAAAGCGCCGCTGGCGGCCACGCCTTGACCTAAAAAGTAATCATTAGGGCGCAGCCACACGGCGTAATGGAAGGTGCGTGCGTACTGCAAGGCGCGCTGCAACACTTGGGTGTTGAGGATGGGCACATCGGCCTGACCAAAGGCCACACAGCCGGCCTCCGCCAGCTCGGACATTTCGGTCAGAGCCTCGCCTTTGAGGTTGCGGGTAAGCGCCCCCATCGGAAACACGCGGGCTTGGTGCAGTTTTTCGGCGCGAAACTTGAGCATTTCCACCAAGCCAGGCTCATCCAACACGGGCTCGGTGTCGGGCGGGCACACCAAGCTGGTAACGCCACCTGCCACCGCGGCGTGCATTTCAGACTCCAGCATACCTTCATGCTCGTGGCCGGGTTCGCGCAAGCGGTTGGCCAAGTCCACCAAGCCTGGAGCTACCACAAGATCTTGGGCATTGAGAACCCGGTTGGGCACAAAGTCTGCGGGCGCCTGGCCCAATCCAACAATTCGGCCTGCAGCAATGGCCACATCGGCCGGTTGGTCGAAGTTGCTGGCCGGATCGATGACGCGGCCGCCTTGAATCAGGATTTTCATGCCTCGTTCCCCGCCACGATACTCATGACCGCCATACGCACCGCAATGCCAAATGTGACCTGCGGCAAGATGACGCTTTGTTGCCCGTCCACCACCGCCGAATCAATTTCCACCCCGCGGTTGATGGGACCAGGGTGCATGACGATGGCGTCAGGCTTGGCCAGTTGCAGCTTTTCTGGGGTGAGCCCAAAGGTTTTAAAAAACTCTTGCGAGGACGGCAGCAAAGCCCCGCTCATGCGTTCGTTCTGAAGGCGCAGCATGATGACCACATCGCAACCTCGTATGCCCTCCTCAAGCGTGTGACAGACCCGCACGCCCATGGGGGCCAAGCTGTTGGGCACCAGGGTCTCGGGGCCCACCACCCGCACTTCGGCGCAGCCCAGTGTGGTCAGGGCATGAATGTCAGAGCGGGCCACGCGTGAATGCAACACATCACCCACGATGGCCACCGTGAGGTTGGCAAAGTCTTTTTTGTAGTGCCGAATGGTGAACATGTCCAACAAGCCCTGCGTGGGGTGGGCGTGGCGGCCGTCTCCCGCATTGATCACATGTACATGCGAGGCAACGTGCTGGGCAATCAGGTAGGGCGCACCCGATTCGCCGTGCCGCACCACAAAAATGTCGGCGGCCATAGCGCTGAGGTTGGCAATGGTGTCGAGCAAAGATTCACCTTTGCTGGCTGAAGACTTGGCAATGTCCAGGTTAATGACATCCGCACTCAGGCGGGTGGCGGCAATTTCAAAGGTGGTGCGGGTGCGGGTGGAGTTTTCAAAAAACAGGTTGAACACACTTTTGCCGCGCAGCA
>DDPM01000133.1:1490-3688 GCA_002342165.1 Hylemonella sp. UBA2468 | reverse complement strand
TATGGCTATGCCTTTCAGTGGTTCGCGCTCTCGCTGCTCATGGTGGGCTTGTTTTTATGGTTCCAGTTTTTTAAACCACGCTCATATCATGAATGATCAACCCCATAAGTCCACAACGCTGAGCGCTCAGCCCTTGGATATGACCGTTCATGCCTTGCCCCAGCCGCAAGTTATGCTGGACGCTGATGCACCCAAGGCCCCCAATGCTCCTGAAACTTTTTGGAGCGGACGCCTAAAGATGCTGTTGGTGTTGGCAGTGTGCGCAGCACCTGTGGTGGCCTCTTACTTCACGTACTACGTGGTGCGCCCTGAAGGTCGACGCAACTTTGGCACTTTAATCAACCCCCAAAAACCTTTGCCTAGTTTGTTAGCTCGAGATGTGCAGGGGCAAGCCATTGATCTGCAGACCCTCAAAGGGCAGTGGTTGTTGGTGGCAGTAAGCGGTGGGGCATGCGCACCTTCGTCTGTCTGCCAAGACCAGCTTTACCTGCAACGCCAATTGCGAGAAAGCTTGGGTAAAGACAAAGACCGTCTAGACCGCGTGTGGCTGGTCACGGATGACCAACCCATTCCTGCAGAACTGTGGCCCGGGCTTCAAGGGGCTACCGTGCTGCGGGCAGAGGCACAAGCGCTTGCGCAGTGGTTGGAGCCCGAGGCGGGGCAGCCCTTGGAATCGCATTTGTATGTGGTGGATCCCATGGGCAACTGGATGCTTCGTTACCCCCCGCGCTTGGACATACGCGCCGCTGCGCAAGCCAAACGTGACTTAGAACGTTTGATGCGCGCTTCTGCTTCATGGGACCAGCCTGGACGATGATGGCTGCTCTTAAATTGATGCTGTTGGGCTTGGTTTTGGCCGCAGGCCCTTTGGCGTGGGTGTGGCTGCGGCACAGCAATCAGCTGACGCATCGCTTGAAGGCCTTGACGCTGCTCACCCTGTTTTTAACCTTTGACTTGGTGCTGTTTGGTGCCTTCACCCGCCTCACCGATTCTGGCCTAGGTTGTCCCGATTGGCCCGGCTGCTACAACCAAGCCACGCCCTTGGCAGCCCGTCAAAACATTCTGGCAGCGCAAGCCGAGCTGCCCAGCGGACCTGTGACACCGGTCAAAGCTTGGATTGAAATGATCCACCGCTACTTGGCCACTGCAGTGGGGGTGTTGATTCTGGTGATGGCAATCGAAAGCTGGCGCATTTACATCAAACATCGCTTTTTCAGGCCATGGTGGGCCACCTTAACTTTGTTGTGGGTGTGTGTGCAGGGTGCTTTTGGTGCGCTCACCGTCACCATGAAGCTGTTTCCAGCTATCGTGACCCTTCACTTGCTTGGGGGCTTGGCCTTATTGGGGTTACTCACGCGGCAGGCTGTGAGCTTGCATGTGCAAGCTGGAACAGACTCAACCCAAGACCTAGGCTCAACTTCACCAGCAAGCACCGTGGCACCAGATTTCGTGGCGCCGCGGCTTGCCGTTTGGGCGCTGGTGCTGCTGGTGATTCAAATTACCTTGGGCGGTTGGGTCAGCACCAACTATGCCGTGTTGGCCTGCACAGAATTTCCCATGTGCCAAAACAGCTGGTGGCCGGAGATGAATTTTGTGCAGGGCTTTGAAGTGTGGCGCGAACTGGGTATGACCGGTTCCGGTGAGCACATCAGCTTTGCAGCACTCACAGCGATTCATATGGTGCACCGGTGGGTTGCTTTCGGGGTGTTTGGAGTGTTGGCAGTGTTGGCCTATAAGTGGTGGCGGCAACCTGAGCAGCGGCTTTGGGCCAGAGTGCTCTTGGGTTTGATGGGCTTGCAGTTTTTAACAGGTCTGAGTAATGTGGTGTTGGGCTGGCCTTTAATCAGTGCGGTTTTGCATACAGGCGGCGCTGCTGCGCTTGTGATGGTGTTGGTAGCTGCCATGACCCTTCAAACTTCAAAGCGCATACTGTGAATCATGAGTGTTTCCCCAGCGTCATCGGTTGATTCGACTTCATTGCCTTCTGTTTGGCGCCAGTACTATGCACTGACCAAACCTCGTGTGGTGCAGCTTATTGTGTTTTGTGCCTTGATTGGTATGGTCTTGGCAGTGCCAGGTTTGCCGGGCTGGCCTGAACTGCGCTTGATGGGCTTGGCCTGTGCGGGTATTTGGCTTGTGGCCGGAGCAGCTGCGGCCTTTAACTGCATCGTGGAGCAGGGTATAGACGCCAAAATGCG
>DDPM01000133.1:0-1441 GCA_002342165.1 Hylemonella sp. UBA2468 | reverse complement strand
AATCCGCTGACCATGTGGCTGACCTTTGCCACTTTTGTGGGCTATGCGGTGGTGTACACCGTGATTCTTAAGCCGCTGACACCTCAAAACATTGTCATTGGGGGGGCTTCGGGTGCCATGCCGCCCGTATTGGGTTGGGCCGCCATGACGGGCGAGGTAAGTCCCGAGTCCCTGATTTTATTTTTAATTATTTTTTTATGGACGCCCCCGCATTTCTGGGCCTTGGCGCTCTACCGGGTGGAAGACTACAAAAAGTCTGGTTTACCCATGTTGCCGGTGACCCATGGCAATGAGTTCACCCGTTTGCAAATTTTGCTCTACACCCTGGTTTTATTTGCTGCGTGTTTGCTGCCCTTTGTTTACCGCATGAGCGGTTGGTTGTATTTGGTGTCAGCCTTGGTGTTGGGCGTTTGGTTCTTTGTGTATGCGTGGAAGCTTTGGAAGCATTATTCAGACGATATGGCTCGTAAAACATTCCGTTTTTCTTTGATTCACTTAAGCGCCTTGTTTGCTGCGCTTTTATTGGATCATTATTTGACTTAGAGGAGGCGGTTATGCATTACAAGAGCAGGTTGTTTTGGGGCTATGTGTGGATCTTGTGTATGGGGTTGGGGCTTTGTGGCTGCTCTGAAAAACCTAAGTTTGCGGCTGTTGACGTGACTGGTGCAGACTATGCCAAGGGCTTTGAGCTCAAAGACCAAGATGGCCAGGTCAGAACGTTGGCGGACTTCAAGGGCAAAGTGGTGGTGGTATTTTTTGGATACACCCAATGCCCCGATGTTTGCCCCACTTCAATGGCCGATTTGGTAGAGGTTAAAAAAGCCTTAGGGGCCCAAAGCGACAAACTTCAGGGCGTTTTTGTGTCAATAGACCCCGAGCGCGACACCCAAGAGGTGCTCAAAGCCTATATGGCCAACTTCGATTCCAGCTTTGTGGCGCTTCGCCCCGAGCCTGAACAGCTGGCTGCGTTGACCAAAAACTACAAGGTATACGCTAAAAAAGTTCCGAGCACACAACCAGGCTTTTACACCGTTGACCACTCAGCCGGAAGTTATGTGTACGACCCTCAAGGCCGTTTGCGTTTGTATGCCCGCTATGGCATCGGGGCAAGCGCATTGGCGCAAGACGTCATGGTTTTGCTCAAGTGAGTACTTAAGCAAAATCGGTCAGGGCAGCCCTCATCTTTTTCATGGCCGCCACTTCAATTTGGCGAATACGTTCGGCACTCACGCCAAACTCGTCTGCCAAGTCATGTAGGGTCATGCCGCCGCTGCTGTCGTCATTCACCTTAAGCCAGCGCTCTTCCACAATGCGTCGGCTGCGGGGATCCAATACTTCTAGAGCTGCGGCAATGCCGTCGCTGGCCAGCATGTCGCGGTGGTGGGCTTCAATCATGGCCGTGGGCTCTTGGCTGGCGTCTGCCAAAAACGCAATAGGCCCA
>DDPM01000016.1:7182-9807 GCA_002342165.1 Hylemonella sp. UBA2468 | reverse complement strand
GGCGGATCAGTGAAGGTCATATCAACGAGTTCGTCGCCAAGCAACGCCTTAAAGTCATCCGCCTTGGTGGCATCACCGCAAAGCAGTTTGTGATCACCAAGGATCCAGATGTCCCCGGGTTTGGTCACAGGGTGTTCACTGACTTCGGGTACGGCGTCCTCATCGGTAAGACCTTTTTCATCCGACAGATCACCCTCGATCAGCCGCTCCCACTCATCCTGGGAAAATCCGGTGAGACCCAACTCAAAGCCTGCCTCGCTGAGCGCGGCAAGCTCAACACCCAACACGGCTTCGTCCCAGGTCGCGTTCTCGGCAATCTTGTTGTCTGCCAGAATCAGGGCACGGCGCTGGGTATCGGAGAGGTGATCCAGCGAGACCACGGGGACTTCCGCTAACCCGAGCTTGCGCGCAGCAAGCAGCCTGCCATGGCCCGCAATCACATTGCTTTGAGCGTCGACAATAATCGGCGCTGCCCAGCCAAACTCACGAATGCTTGCGGCAATCTGCGCCACCTGTGCATCCGAATGCTGCCTGGCATTGCGGGCATAGGGAATGAGCATCTCAAGCGGTTTGTATTGAAGTGATAAGGTTTGTTGCATGATCCATGAGGGCATGAAAAACCCGCCAGCATCGCAAGAGGGGCGGGTTTAAATAAGTTCTAGATCTTGGGAGACGCTTCTCTCGCAAGCATAGCCAGAATGTAGCGCAAATTTCCCGAAAACAGGACACATCAAAAATGTCGTTTCATTGGCGGCTGTCGCTTTGATATCGATCGCATAAGCATCGCCTTGTAACGCTTCGCAATCTTCCTCAGGCTTTTAGCCTCAAGGCCCCGCCCTGATGCTGCAGCTGCTGATGCTGATGCTCCTGATTCACCTGCATGGCAATGTGCATCATCGCGTATCGCCAGTGCCGCCAGGCGGTCTTGCCGCTACAGCCAAAGCGCTTGCCAATGCTGACCCAATCGTGTCGATCGGCTCGCATCCACACGAGGTGACGCGTGGCTTCCGGCAGCCACTGAATCCATCGCATGGCTTCAAGCATCTCATCGATGTCGCGTGGTGTGGGATAAAAGCGAAGCATGGGCTTATTGTCTGCAGCCAGTCGCTCAAACTCGGTGCGTGCAAAGGCAGGCCAAACGTTATAAAACCCCTGCACACCGGCCCTTGGCAGGCGCCGTGCGGTGCGCCTTGCGTGCAAAAAGCGCGATGCCACATCCTCGATCTCAACGGGGTTCATGGCGCACCCTTGGCAGCANNNNTAGAGTCGATTGCCAATCTGCCTGACCAGTTCGCGCTCCAAGCGATCGAGCCTGGCATCTTCTTGCGCAATCACAAGAATCTGGTGCTCACGCCACCCCTCCTCTTTGATCGCCTCGGCATCGAAGTGCACCGGTTGCACCGATGCGAGCGAGGAGCGGATCCGTGGCTGATGTAATGATTTAATCGTTCTCGTTTTCACCTTACACATCTCCCTCATCAATGGCCCAGTGCAAGAGCGCTAAGGCATCGGCTTCATTGGCATCGGTCACCGGGTGACCCAAGGCACGCATGGCATCGAGAACGAGCGCTTTGCTCGCTTGACCACGGCCCGTGGCATGTCGCTTGATCGTCCCCACGGGCACACCGCGATAGGCAATGTGCTGGTGCTCGCACCAGGCGGTGAGCGTGGCAAGCAGCCCCCCATAGACATGGGCCGCATCCACGCCAAGGTGGCGTCGGACCTCTTCGAAGTAAACGCCGTGAATCTCGCCTGCCAGCAAGCGAAGCTCACTCAACCAGCGCTTAAAGCGCAAGTACCGCATCCCGCCCCCTTCAAAGCGTTGGGGCTTGAAGTGCACAAACCCATGGTTCAGTGAGTCATCGGCAAGCCGCAAGGCCCAGCCGGTTGTGGTGCCCAGATCAAGGGCAAGAATGTTCGTACGCATCGGTGCAGATCCTTTCGGTGTCGGTCCTGACGGATCGGACAGATCTGCTGGTAATGCTCCATGAGGCGCGCACGCGCACGCGTATAGAGACATACCAGCAAGATCGTCAGATCCGTCAGTTCTGTCGGTTTTCATCAGATTCATTGGTCGTTAAAAGCTGCGTAAGAGGCTGTCGTTTGGGCCTTAAGACCAAGGCCACGGAAGCCTCGAAGGCCGATCGCGTTGCGCCACTTCTCAATGCCACGACTGATCAGGAGATCGGAGAATCGCTTTTGGGAGCCAACAAATTCACCGGCCGCATCGGCCCAAAGCTTCCAGTCGTTGAAAAGCTCCGCAGTCAGCGATCTGGCGTTCGCTGCCAGCACGCAGCGCTCTTCAAGCCAGCGCCCCAGTGCATCCTCGCCTTCGAAGTAAGCCTCGGTGGCATCAAGCACCTGTTGCGGTGGGTCGAGCTTTCCGAGTCGCTGCCAGGCAAGGCATCCCTGAACTGCCCAGGCCAAAATCCCATCGCGCTCGGCCAGAAGTTTTTGCTGAAGGTGTTTGTCGCGTTTTTCTGCTGGGACCGTGATCGTGAAGGGCACAAGGTGCAGGCGCCGCTTCATCGCCTCATCAATGTTTCGGATCGCAGGCTTGTGGTTGCCGGCAACGAAAAGCTTGAAGTGCGGAAAGAACCCAAAAAAGTCCTGCCGCATGAAGCG
>DDPM01000016.1:6802-7030 GCA_002342165.1 Hylemonella sp. UBA2468 | reverse complement strand
CCATTGGCCCCGGTGCCGTAGAGGAAAAACACGGCGTGCTCCTGCGTGGAGCCCGTCAGTGCATAGCCCACCATACGCTGTAAATAGTCTTGAAGCGCCTGGTCACCTCCTGTGATTTCTCGCAGAAACTGGAGCCAGGTGGGGCACTCGCCTCGAGGCGTTGCGGTTGCAATCTTGGTCATGCGATCGCTGCGATCGTGAGCCCGCTCGCGCCCAGTTCGAAGGTCA
>DDPM01000016.1:4519-6791 GCA_002342165.1 Hylemonella sp. UBA2468 | reverse complement strand
TGACACCCGAAGTCGTGTTGATCAGCCAGGGATCGGCATCCCACTCCTCGGTATTGGCTGCGTGGCGGCGATCGGCGCGTGCCAGACGCTCAACCCCGCTAACGGTGCTTGCACTTGCAAGCTTGGCTGCCACTTTTGGGTTACCCGACTTAAGCGCCGCATGACGGCATACGCTACGAATCAAATCGGTTGCGGCAAGCGTATCTTCGGTGCGCCAGCGACTCCCGTCCCAAACCAGCCAGCGACCCCAGGTTGCCACATAGCGCCAATCCTTGTGATACCGACGCGTGAAAGCAAGCGCCAGTGCATCCTCAGTGCCCCACACAGACTCATCGGTACCTGCAACCGGCTCGTCTTCAAGCGCCACATCGTGCATTTGAAGCCGCGGACCATGTTCAAGGAAGCTTCCAACATCAAACCCTTCCGAGATCGCATCTGCAGCGTCCCAACCCTCCATGGCATCTTCTGGCGGGTAGAGGATGTGGCAGGTACGAGCACCGGCTGCGAGGATCGCCTGCGCAGCCTGCGCTGCGTATTCCCATCCCGGCTTATCACGATCGGGCCATATCACCACCGACTTACCGGCCAGGGGCAACCAGTCGGTTTTCTCCACCGGCGCATTGGCACCGTTCATGGCTGTCGTTGCCACGATGCCCGCATCGATGAGCGCCTGCGCGCACTTCTCACCCTCCACCAACACCACCTCGGAGGCATGCACGAGGCCTGGCTGGTTATAGAGCGGCCGAGGCTCGGGCGGTACCATCCTGCGTCGCTTTGCATCCCAGGGGCGAAACTGCTTTTTGCCTCCTGGGGGGTCATAGCGATAGACCACCGCAATCAGGCTGCCTGAGGCATCCTGGTAATCCCACTTGGCTGTGGCCTGCCCCAGATCGTCCATGGGGACAGGCGCCTTTTTCCGTTTGGGCTGATGCTCCGATGTGCGACCGATGGCTTGGCCTGCAATCTCAAGCACGCGAAGAAAGTCAGCCTGCGTGTCGAGCCCGTGATGGGCTGCGATCAAATCAAAAACATCTCCGCCCTCACCGGTTGCCCGATCGGTCCAAAGCCCTGCCTTCTCCCCCTCAAGCACAACCTCAAGGCTATCGCCAGGACTGCCAAGCACATCGCCCACAAGAAAACGGCCACGTCGCTGCTTTCCCGCCGCAAACATCCCGGCAAGCACCGATTCGAGCCTTGCGATCAGCCCTGCGCGGATGTGCTCGCGGGCGGCTCGAGGGTCCTGCACCGCTGGCTGCGGCCTCTCATTAAAGTCAATCATTGGCATCCATCCTCCAGGTGTCCCAAGCGCAAGCGAGGAGTCACTGACCCCTGCCCCAGCAACGGTCCTGCCACGAGCACATGCGGCACTCGAAGTGGGTCGCATCCACATAGCCACGGGGCAACAACTCGTCTGCCTCGGTCGCAGTGATGACCTTGATGGCCCGATCCGACATCCGTTGAGCAAGCGCCGCATCAAAGGGCAAAAGCTCAAGCAGCAGCTCCTGGTTATCTTTGTTTACCGCTACAAAAAGTGCTGGATTACGGCTGATGCCCTCAACGGCCGATTCCATATAGGCCTGGTAGGTGGCAACCTGTGCCGCATAAATCGGCCTGGTTGCTGCCACCCCCGATCGTGCGCAGGCACGCCAGTGTTTATCGGCCATGGTCTTGCACTCGAAGAGCATCGGATACTTAAGCCCAAGCGCTTCAGGCCCCGCTGTGATCACGCCATCGACATGGCCCTGAAGCCTGCCGCCTGCAACTGAAAATCCGAACTGTCCGCCACCCGCTTTGCGGTCATGAAGCTCAAAGCCTGCAAGCCTCAGCCAACGGATCACCAGTTCTTCAAAGACATGACCAACCTCAAACACACGAAGCGTTCGTCCTGAAAAGCTCCTGCCCTCATCGGCAGGCGCCCTGGCATACTCGTATTGAAGCGCCCGCTCACAAGGCGCGCCAAGTCTTGAAGCGCCCAGGTAGCTGCGCGGTGTCTGCCCTGCACGCTCTGCATCCAGGGCCTGATCGATCAGCGCGCAGACCTCCTCGCTAAAGCTGCGCTTGTGGTTGTAGTCAAGCATCGATATGACTCCATGATTTTTGGTGTTTGATGGCATAAATCGCCGTGGCACTCATCCCGAGCAGACGAGCAAGCTCTGCCGGACTGCACTGCCCAAGAAACATCAACCGCTTCAGAATTTGTACCTGTTGACTGTCAAGCCTTGCCGTACCACTTCGATCGCCTCGAGCCGCACGCCCTTTTCGTTTCATGTCG
>DDPM01000016.1:2425-4502 GCA_002342165.1 Hylemonella sp. UBA2468 | reverse complement strand
CCCGGGTTATCGCAGCGATGACACACATGCAGCCCCTTGGTGATCGGGCCATGGGTGAGCTCCCACGCAGCCCGATGCACACTTACCTTGACGCCGCGTGCAGCGTGCCCCTCGGGTTCTCTGCGAATCTGCCCATAACCCCTCGCATTGACCGACCCCTGCCAGAGCCAGCAACCTTGTGGGCCTGCGTCCATATCGACGCGAGACCACAAGCGCACAGCTAATGGATGGTGATTTCGCCGCTCAATGGCTCGAGCCTGGGGATTGTCGGGACCCTTTTTCATCGCACCCCCTGAGACTTGTTTTTGGAGGCGGGCTTATCGGTTTCCCAAGGTAGGTCGTCTTCGATATCAGCAAGTGATACGGCCATCGGATCAGCGGTAAGTCCACTGTCCTGCCCGTCAGAACGCTTAAATAGTGTTTCTGAGTTTTCCGAAAAGCCAGACGAAGCTGCGCGCTGTGGCGGGAACTTGCTTGCCTCATGGTGTTCGACCATGGCCTCGGTGTACCCGGAAACAATCGCTTTGATGACCGCAAGGGCCTCGGCTTCCGAGTACTGCCCAAGGGGTTTCTCAAAACCAATCTCAGCGGCTGCCTCACCAAAAAACCTAAGACAACGGTGCATGGCGTTTTGTTCAATCGCACTCGGATCAATCATCACCACCTCCGAGCCAGGCGGCAGTCCACGTTGGAGGCGCACCCAATTGCCATAAAGCGTATGAAAAGCGTTCTGGCAGCGGCGTGAGCAAAACACCCAGTCCGTGGGAAAGCGCTCGTGGGCTTTCACCCCGAAGCGCTCGTCGGCGTGGCCAAAGCCACGCGCCTGTCGTAAACAGACCCAACATTTCACGCCCCCTTTCCCTACTGTGCCCAGGCCGGTTTACCCACGCCTGCAGCCCGCGGTGAGGAGCCGGAAAACGATCCCTGGGTTGCACCGGGTACTGATGGTGCGGGCGGGGGAATATGGGTGGCTATGCTTTGGGGCAACATCACTGCGCCCCCTGCCCCTGTGAGCATCCCGCGCAACTTTGCGTAATCCGGATGGTCGGGTTCGATAGCAAGCTTGATCACGTTTTTATAGCCACCGCGATCATCCGAATCGATATCGACGCGAGCGATAAAAGTGAGCCCATCGAGCTCGTGAAAGCCTGCGATCCGTCTCGCGGCAGCTGCCTGCGGGGAGTTATCGGTGGGCCGAATATTGCGCGCGCTATTGAGTGCAGCCCGTATAAAGGTGCGCCCCATATTGGCCCAGTTCGGGCCCTTTGCGCTGTAGAGACCAATGTTTGACCACATCTTGCGCTTCACAAAGGGGCCCTCGAGGATCACAAATTCGCAAGACAGATAAACCGAACCTGAGTCAAAATTCTGTGTGGCATAGCCCCCGACCCAGCCCTGTGCCGGGTCATCAAAACCGCCTGGCTTGATACTCATGCGCACCGGGGCAATCGTCCCCTTGGGGATGAGTTCAAAAGAGGGTTGCTGATCGGCGTCGTTAAAGTCATTCCATGTAGACATCGCACTACTCCTGCTCGTTGATGGGTTGCTGTGTGATTGCGCCCTTGGGCGCGTTGGTTGCGGCTGCGCACTTGGCAATGAGTGCTCGCAAATCCGGTGGTTCGAGCAGATCGAGCTGCCCCGATCGGTCCTTGGCAGGAAACCCATAAGGGTTCATCGTCTGGGTGACGAAGGCGCGATAAGAGCCCCCCTCCTCGGTCTTGATCTCAGCAAGCGTGACCACCTCATCGACGATGCCTGGCAGTTCCGCGGCAGTCTTTGCCCCTTCAATCTGGGGCACAAAAACCTTGCGGTTAAAGTCATCCATGCGCTCATCCAAAATGGCAACAAACACCACGTGTTTGCCGCGTGCGTGCTGCAACTGTGAGAGCGCTCCAAGCATCTCGGTGCCAAGCAAACCGTAGGCACCTCGGGTGTCGGGCTTTCCCGTGCGCTCCGAAACCGCCTGCGGTTGGGTCTTGGCCCACATCAGTGCAAGCCTTGAGAGCACCGTGATGCTGTCAACAAAGTAGGTGTCATACCGCGCAAGCTGTGCGGGATCGCCATAGCGCTCACACAC
>DDPM01000016.1:2201-2350 GCA_002342165.1 Hylemonella sp. UBA2468 | reverse complement strand
ACGCAATCGCCACGCCAGTCCTTCACAGCAAGATCGCCTGCCTCCAGATCGACAAAAAGTGTCGTTGCCTCTGCGAGCGTTTTGAGTTGGGTTGTCTTACCAATCCCACTTTTGCCAAGCAGCACGAGCTTGACGCCCTTTTTTTCGCG
>DDPM01000016.1:0-2171 GCA_002342165.1 Hylemonella sp. UBA2468 | reverse complement strand
CTCGCCCTGCCGGTTTTGACCGTTCTAGCTTCAAGAAATGAAGCGCGCAGCGTTTCTGGCCATGCCTTGAATCGACTCTCTGCGACCGAGTAGCTGATATCGATGTACTGGCGGACGTCTTCGCCGCTTTGGGCGATGCGTTTTGCAATCTCGGCAAGCTTTGCCTGGTCCCACTGAACTTCTTTTTTAAGTTCAGATGTCACCCGCACATCACCATCGTCAAGATGTATAACGCCGCTCTCCCGGCCAAGCTCAAGGCGGAGTCGGTTAACCCGATCGCCAAGGCGAAAGTCAATGGCAGCGTCAATGTGTGATTGAATGGCCTTGTCCTTAGCGATACGCGCTGCTACGCTGCCTCGCAGGTGAAAGAGCTCAGCCGAAGAGCTTTGCGCCAGTTCCCCAACGGGCGTTTGCATCAACTGCTCATCATTGGGCAGGGCATTCATGCTGCACCTCGCACCACGTAACGCTCTGAGGTACTCTTGCGCAGGCTCTTTGTTTCAAACGCTTCAACGTCCTCGATGCGATAGCGCACACAGCCAGGGAGTCTTAAAAAAACGGGACCAATCCCCTGACAGCGCCAGCGCTCAAGGGTGTTCTCGCACAAATCCCAGCGCTCTGCGAGTTCCCGCTGGCTGAGATGACGGATGGGTTCTTCGGGTTGCAATGTCTTCTCCTTGAGGGTGAAAGTGATCCTGCTTGGGGTGGCTTGGATGCCGAACCAGGCAGTGCATGGATCATTTCAAGGAGCGTTCTGCAGAAAGCTCTACAGATACTGCAGCCAGTTACTGCAATATCACTTCAAATCATTAGCGGGTGATTTGGTGCTGACGGTGGCCAAAGCGCGCACAAATGCATCCGCTTCAAGGTATTGCTTACGCGACTGGGGATGGGCTCTGGTCTATCGGCTTTTAAGCGTTCACTCTGAGCCATCTCAGGCAGATCATTAAGATCTATATTATCGAACGATCCAGCTATTGTTCATTGAAAGCACCAACCCATCATCAATGACATGGCGTCATTGGTCACTCAGCGAAATCTGGTGATCGTTAGCACCTCAACACAGGTGCTATTTCATATTGATCCTGGCGTGATGCCCTACTTTTTGTTCTCAAGTTGTGTCCAGACTGTCATCAGGAACGCCCCCGGGACACCGTTCCGAACAACCACATAGCCCTCGCGCAATTCTCTTGCTCCCCAGCCACATTCCCAAATTGCAGAAAAAGACCACAGTTCGCTTTCAGACGTAAGGCCTTCGATGAGCGTGCACCAGGTGTTATGAAGATGTCCGAAGGGAAGTGCAGGCGCTGCATGAAGGGGGTCAATAACCATTTCTCGGCGTTCAATTTCCTGGACTGATAACCGTTCTTTGAGATGGCTGCTGTCGACTGAAAATTGCTTTTCGGTTTGATCGCGACGCTTATCTTTATCGTCAGGTCTGACCCATTCTTTAACTTTCACGAAAAGCGCAATGGGCCATGCGATAACGATCAGTATCCCTGCTAACGCTGGAGCAACTACATCATTAAGCACGCGATAGGAAAGCTTTCGACGCTCGGGATTGATTGCCTCTAAGATGTCTTGAATCGACTCGGACTTTCGCTCTGCCGACATCAAATGTGCCCCAAGAACGACCACCAGCGTGAGTGCCCCTGCGCCAAGCCAACCGTAGAGATAGTTCATGACAAACCCTCATCAGTTTCCTTTTGCGCTCGATGCGTGGAGCGACCCTTTGTGGGATAAATAAGCATCGCACCAACACCGTAGCCTTCCTGACCCTGACTTTCGTCAGCTTCACCGTTGTTTTGAATCTCGGTAGAAACGACCACACCCCGTTCTATCGTTAGCAGCAAATCACGTTCAAAGGTGCTCCCATAACCCATATGCACGTACTTGAGTTGTCTGCCCTGAGGAACCCTAACCGTACCCGTGTACCAGTGTGCAAAGGCCCGCTCAGGGAAATCCGGAAATATCGAAGCCTGCGTGACTTCGCTCCCATCTTCCAGCGTCCCGCTGAGACCCACAAGGTAGAGTCGATCGTTCACAATTTCCCATCGCCCGACATAACCTCGCCAAAGAGCGGTCGAGGGCGACCCAAATGGGGGCCGATGCCCAGCCATTGCAAAGTAATCATCAAGGGGATTCGTACACATGGCATGTTCGCTTCCCTC
>DDPM01000054.1 GCA_002342165.1 Hylemonella sp. UBA2468 | reverse complement strand
CATGGCATAGCGCGCCAGCTTGGCCAGGTTGGCCGTGTCGTCGTGCACCACAATGCCGCCGTGCCCCACCACCGCACCCACAGCAGCATAGGCCTCGTAGTCCAGTGGCAGGTCCCATTGAGATTCGGGCACATAGGCCCCCAAGGGACCGCCCACCTGTACCGCCTTGATGGGTCGGCCGCTGCGGCTGCCACCACCAAAATCAAACAGCAATTCACGCAAGGTCAAACCAAAAGCCTTTTCCACCAAGCCACCGTGTTTGATATTGCCCGCCAACTGAAACGGCAAGGTGCCGTGGGAGCGGCCCACACCAAAATCTTTATAAAACTGGGCGCCTTTGGCCATGATGATGGGCACTGACGCCAAGGTGATCACGTTGTTGATGACGGTGGGCAAGCCAAACAAGCCTTCCAGCGCGGGCAAAGGCGGCTTGGCCCGCACCACGCCGCGCTTGCCTTCCAGGCTTTCCAACATGGCGGTTTCTTCACCGCACACATAGGAACCGGCAGCTTTGCGCACTTCCAAATCAAAAGCTTTACCACTGCCACACAAGTTGGCGCCCAAATAGCCCGCCTCAGTGGCCAAGGCAATGGCCTTTTGCATGGTTGAAATGGCGTGGGGGTATTCGGAGCGAATGTAAATGTAGCCCTTTGTGGCTCCCACCGCGATACCTGCTATAGCCATACCCTCAATGAGCATGAAGGGGTCACCTTCCATGGTCATACGGTCTGAATAGGTACCCGAGTCGCCTTCGTCGGCATTGCAAACTACATATTTTTGTGCGCCCGATGCGTTCAACACCGTGCGCCATTTGACACCGGCCGGAAACGCTGCACCGCCGCGGCCACGCAAGCCAGAATCTGTGATGTCCTGAACAATGGCAGCACCGTCTAGGGTCAAGGCGCGTTTGAGACCCACCCAGCCGTCATGCGCTTCATAGTCATGCAGAGAAAGTGGATCGGTCACGCCCATGCGGGCAAAGGTCAGGCGTTCTTGCTTGGCCAAGTAGGGAATGTTCTCCGTCAGGCCGTGGCACAGGGGGTGCGCTGCGCCTTGCAGCATGCCAGCATCCAACAGGGCTGGCACATCTTGCGGCTCCACAGGGCCATAAGCCACGCGGCCGTTGGGGGTTTCAACCTCCACCAAGGTTTCGAGCCAAAACATGCCGCGCGAGCTGTTGCGCACCACTACAACTGCAGAGCCTCGGTTTGCGGCTTCTTGTTGCAGGGCAGCTGCGACTTCATCCGCGCCCACGGCCAAGGCAGCGCTGTCACGGGGGACAAATAATTTCACGGCGCTCATGCGGAGGCCTCCAGCTGACGCAAGAGTTGGGTCAATTTGTGGGGCGTGACACGGGCGTGCATCTTGTCATCCACCTGAATGGCCGGAGATGAAGCGCACATTCCCAAGCAATACACCGGCTCTAAAGTGACTGAGCCGCTGACCGTAGTGCTGTGCGAGGCACAACCCAAGGTTTTTTCTGCCAAGGCCATGAGCTCTTCTGCGCCACACGCTTGGCACGCCTCGGCTCGGCACACTTGCACCACATGCTGACCAGGCGCCTCGCTCCTGAAAAAATGGTAATAAGTGATCACGCCATGCACCTCAGCCCGAGACAAATTAAGGCCTTTGGCAATGTCGCCCACCGCCGCGGGCGGTATATAGCCCAGATGGTCCTGAATCGCGTGCAGCAAAGGCAACAAAGCGCCAGGGATGGACTTGTGCGCATCAATCAGCCCTTGAATGGAAGCTTGTATGGAGGCTTGGCTCGGTTTTTGCGCACTGTGGCTTGGTGACGCGAGGTTTTGGGAGCTGGTCATGGGTATTGAAATATTTGAACCAAGTTCTAATCAATGGACCAGTGTGGTGAAGAAGCCACCATCCGTCAAATTGCGTTCGAATATGAAGATATTCAAAAACTAAATGATGCAGCGCAACATTAGATCTGTGTTTGCAACAGTCCGCTGTGTGCGCGGGCCAAACTCAGCCACTTGGGGTCTTGTGCCAAAACCAAGGCGGATTCTTGGGTGCGCGAGAGCCGCTCTGCTGCCTGCACCATAAAACCGAGGGTGGTGCTGACTTGGGGCGATACCAAAGGTCGTGCAGTGAGCTCTTTGTAGGGGCGCACCACGCCCACCAAGGCGCCAGGCAAGATGCAAGCCACCTCGCCACCCAGCGCACTCAAGGCCAAGCTGAGCATGGAATTGGTCTGCAGCACAGGCCGAACCTGCGTGCCATCCTGACCCAGGGCTTCTCGAAAAGCGGCATCCACAATGTGGCGGTTGTGCATTTCCGAGGTCATCAGGCACAAAGGCAAAGCAGCGGCCTCAGCCCAAGTCATGGGTTTGCCCATGGCCATTTCTGTGGCTGGAGCGTGTTTTGGGGGCAATGCTTCAGACTTGCAAACCAAAAAATAGTGCTCGGTGTACTGGGGAAAGGTTTTGATTTGGCGCGCCCAAGCCGGCTGAACCCGCTCCATAAAACCCAAGCCCAAGTCCAACGTGAGCTGAACCAGACCCGCCTCAATATCGTGCGAGCTCATGGACCGCACCACGGGCGATATCCCAGGATGGATTTGATGCAAACGCGCCGCAAAACGCGCAGCGATGGGTTCGGCCGTAGGCACCACGCCAATGGACAAGGGGCCCTGCACCTGCTCACCCATGCTGTTGAGGTCTTGTTTGAGCAATTGCTCCTCAAACAACATGCGCCGAGCGCTGTCGAGCAGCCGCTCGCCTTCAGCCGTGAACCCCACAAAAGTGCGCCCGCGCATGACGATGGGGGCTCCAAATTCGCTTTCCAGCGCACGCAGGGCATTGGACAAGGCCGGCTGCGTGATAAAGCAGGCCTCAGCCGCCCTGGCAAAGTGTTTGTGTTCGCCAAGCGCCACCAAGTAGCGCATGGACACCAGGAGGTTCATGTGTCCTTAGATATGGTGATGGTGGGGAATTTGCTGGAAAAGTCTTTGTTCTTGGCGGCTATGGCCACCGCCACCTGGCGCGCCATGTCTTTGTAGAGACCAGAAAGTTCGCCCTCAGGGTCGGCCACCACGGTGGGCTTACCGCTGTCCGCCTGCTGGCGGATTTTGATATTCAGGGGCAGCGCGCCCAAATACGCCAGTTGGTGCTCAGCCGCCATTCTTTTACCGCCGTCGGCTCCAAAAATGTGCTCGGCATGGCCGCATTGGCTGCACATGTGCACCGCCATGTTTTCAACCACACCCAAAATGGGCACGCCCACTTTTTCAAACATCTTGATGCCCTTGACCGCATCGAGCAGGGCGATGTCTTGCGGCGTGGTCACGATGACCGCACCAGTCATGGGCACACGCTGACTCATGGTGAGCTGAATGTCGCCGGTGCCAGGAGGCATATCGACTATCAGGTAATCCAAGTTGTTCCAGTTGGTTTGGCGCAGCAGCTGGTCCAGAGCTTGGGTGGCCATGGGGCCGCGCCAGATCATGGCTTCTTCTTTTTTGACCATAAAGCCAATCGACATGACCTGGACGCCAAAGTTCTCCAACGGCTCCATGGTTTGGCCGTCTTTGCTCTCGGGGCGGCCTTCCAAACCCATCATCATGGGCTGGCTAGGGCCATAAATGTCGGCGTCCAGCAGGCCCACACGGGCGCCTTCAGCCGCCAACGCCAGCGCCAAGTTGGCGGCCGTGGTGCTTTTACCCACGCCGCCTTTGCCTGAGGCCACGGCCACAATGTTTTTAACCTGCGGCAGCAACTGCACGCCACGCTGCACCGCATGCGCCACGATATGGGTCGTCAGGTTGACCGACACATTGCCCACCCCAGCCACAGTTTTGGCCGCGGCAATCAGAGCCTTGCGCAATAACGGAATCTGGCTTTTGGCGGGATAACCCAACTCCACATCAAACGACACGTCTTTACCACTGATGCTGAGGTTTTTGATGGCCTTGGTGGAAACCAAGTCTTTGCCCGTGTTGGGGTCAATGACGGTTTGAAGCGCGGTTTTGAGGGCTTGTTCTGTGACCGACATGGGTTCTCCTATGTAGGGGCATAGTCTAGCGAAGCGGGGACTAGAATCGTTGTCCCCCTTTCAAAACACAAAGACAAGACCTGACATGGCCCGCCAACTGTTTGTGACCACCGCCCTGCCTTACGCCAACGGCAACTTCCATATTGGTCACATCATGGAATACATCCAGGCCGATATTTGGGTGCGTTTTCAACGTATGCGGGGCAACGTGGTGAATTTTTGCGGCGCCGACGACACCCATGGTGCACCCATCATGATTGCCGCTGAAAAAGCCGGCAAAACGCCCCAACAGTTTGTGGCCGATATTGCCGCAGGCCGCCAGCCTTATTTGGAGGGGTTTCACATCAGTTTTGACAACTGGCACAGCACCGACGCCCCTGAAAACCACGAGCTGGCCCAGCAAATCTACCTCGATCTCAAAGGCACCGGCCTTATTGAAACCCGCACCATTGAGCAGTTTTTTGACCCGCAGAAAAACATGTTTCTGCCAGACCGCTTCATCAAAGGC
>DDPM01000071.1:425-8472 GCA_002342165.1 Hylemonella sp. UBA2468 | reverse complement strand
CACCCACCAACTTCGGGTGCATTTGCAGGCGCTCGGACATCCCATACTGGGCGACACCTTGTATTCACCGCCTGAACTGCAGGCCTTAAGTCCACGCCTTTTGCTGCACGCTGAACGCTTGAGCTTGCCGCACCCCATCTCGGGTCAAACCCTCAGCCTGCACTGCCCTGCCCCGTTTTAATTCGGACTTTTCTTTGCTAGACGCTTGATGTGTGCGGGCGTTTTGGGTACTTGCTTCTGGGCTATGCAACGGTGCGCCGAGGCCAGCAAGGGCATTCACACCCGGGCGCTGGCTTTGGGGCAAATGGGAGAACTGGCCCTTCGGCTGAAAAAAAGCTCCCTGCACCTCAATGGCTAGAGCTTCAAGCGCCCTGAAAACCGCCTGAGCGCAAAGTCACCACCAAGGTGTCTCGGTAACCACCTACATTGGGCAGCTGGGGTTGGATGGGCGTGGTTTCGTGAATCACACGCTCATCATCGAGCAGCAATACCGACCAAGGCTGCGCTAGCGTAAACCTTTCACCTGCAGGGCTGTCGACTTTGAATACACGGGTTTCTCCGCCTTTGACAAGGTGGCGCTGCACCATAAACACCGCTACCAGTTCTACCCCATCTCGGTGTGCGCCTTCTGGCGTGGGGCGACCAATCCCCCCTGTGGTGTCGATGCGAAACTGATGCGCTTCCACAAACCAATGGTGCGCATGGGGGACCGAAGCACCTTGACCACCTTGTTGACTGTCACCTTTGGAAACTTTCAGTTGGCTGGACACGCGTGCCAGCCACAACATCAATTGCCCCCAGGCAGGCTGATGCACCACCGCATCGTGGATGGGATCAAACATCCGCTCCATGCCACCGTGCAAGGCGTTGTATTCCAAGGGTTGCCAATGGGCACGATGCGCCACCTGGTGCCACTGGTTGTGCTGCACTTCAAAACAAGAATGGCGACGCCTGCGGTACCGGCCCCCATCTTTCAGGTGGGCATCTGGGGGCAAATCGTTCCAACCCGACGTGAGCGCCATCAGGTCTTGCAGCTGGCTAGCCGCCAGTTCGCACACCGTGTCTGCCGCTAACACCACATGCCCCTCGTGGAGCAACTGAGCATCCAATTGGGACGCTGGGGTGAGCTGCGGGTTCATAAGGACAGCCCCAAGGTTTGGGCCAGCAGCTCATAAGAGCGCAGTCGGGCTTGCGGCTCATAGGTCCAGGTAATGACCACCAATTCGTCCACTTGCAAACGCACTGCCAAATCTTGGAGCCTTTGCGCCACCTCAGGCGCAGCACCCACCAGGGCTTGCCCGCGCAACTGCTGGAGTTCTGCCTGCTCATGGGCTGCATAGCTGCGACGCGCCTCAAGTGGCGGCAGCAATGGGCCCAACTGACCTACGCGCCGGTCCATGCGAAAACGCTGCCGACTCTCAAATTGCAACCACGCCTCTTCCTCGGTATCCGCCACCAAAGCCCACACACATAAGGCGGTGTAAGGCTGGTGGTGTTGTTCGGTGGCCTTAAATTGATCGCGGTACAGATTTAAAGCGTGTTCTGCGCCCTGCCCCTCAGTAATGAACCATGCAAACGCATAGGGCCACCCCAAGTGGGCCGCCAACTGAGCGCCATAGTCGGAGCTGCCCAGCATCCACATCGCGGGGGCTGTCGGACCAGTGGGGCAAGCTTTAACGCCATGCCCGGGGTGACCGACGGGAAGCTCCCAACCTTGCGCCCAAGCTTGCAGCTCCATGGCCTGAAGTGGAAATTCATCTGAGCTGCGTAGATTGGGATTGAGCACACGGGCCGTGCGATGGTCGCTTCCAGGGGCGCGACCAATACCAAGGTCAATTCGGCCAGGCGCCAAAGCTTCCAACACCCTGAATTGCTCGGCCACTTTGAAAGGCGCGTAATGCGGCAACATCACCCCAGCACTTCCAATACGGATGCGTTGAGTGCGAGCGGCAATGGCCGCCATGAGCACCTCCGGTGCACTGCCCACAATGGCGGGGTGGCTGTGGTGTTCGCTCACCCAAAACCGGTGGTACCCCAAGGCCTCGCAGTGCTGTGCCAGCTCAAGAGTATCTCGAATGGCTTGTGCTTCTTCCCGACCTTCAGAGGCGGGCGACTGGTCTAAAACTGAAACTTTCAACATGACTTGTCATTATTGATGAGAACCCTCTACAGTTTAGGTCTGCATTTTTGGTATCTTGTGCTTTCGCCGTCCATCGAACTCATCTTTTTTAGGAGCTGTGCCATGTCCAAAATCCATTTGAAAATTGCTGTCCTTTCGGGCGTGCTGAGCTTATGGGCTGCTGCCAGCCTGCCGGCACATGCTGGCAAAACCCTGGACGCCATCAAGGCGCGGGGTCAACTGGTGTGCGGCGTCAACACCGGCCTGCCAGGTTTTGGTGCAGCGGATTCCAACGGCAAATGGAGCGGCATGGACGTGGATGTGTGCCGCGCCACCGCAGCTGCCGTTTTGGGTGACGCCGAAAAAATCAAGTACGTGCCCCTCAATGCTCAACAACGCTTTACGGCGCTGCAGTCTGGAGAAATTGACATCCTCTCGCGCAACACCACCTTCACGCTCACCCGGGATGCATCATTGGGCATGCATATGACCGCCGTGCTGTACTACGACGGTCAAGGTTTTATGGTGCCTGCCAAAAGTAAATTTAAGAGTGCCAAGCAACTCAAAGGTCAAACTGTATGTGTGCAGTCGGGCACCACCACTGAAAAAAACATGACCGACTTCTCCAGAACCTATGACCTCAAACTCAAACCTGTGGTGTTTGAGAAGCTTGAGGCCGCTACCGGCGCGTATTTTTCTGGGCGATGCGCGGCCTTCACCACGGATGCGGCTGGCTTGGCATCTGTTCGGGCCAAGGAAGCCAAGAACCCCGCAGACCACACTATCCTGCCCGAGCTGATTTCCAAAGAACCCTTGGGACCCATGGTGCGACGTGGTGACGATGAATGGTTTGCCATTGTGAAATGGGTGGTGTATGGTCTGATTGAGGCCGAGGAATATGGGATTACCCAAGCCAATTTGGACAGCATGAAAACCAGTACGGACCCCGTGGTAGCCCGTTTGCTGGGCACCAATGAAGACATGGGCAAGCATTTAGGTCTGGACCGCGAGTGGCTGGCGCGCGCCATTGCCACCACCGGCAACTATGGCGAAATGTTTGACCGCAATGTAGGCTCACAGTCCACGCTCAAACTTCAACGCGGCCTGAACCAACAATGGAATAAGGGCGGTCTGATGTACGCCCCACCTGTTCGCTGATGCGTTTGAGCTGGCGCAGCGCATCGGGGCGGAGCCTTCTGTATCAGGCCGCAGCCCTGCTAGTGGTGATGGTGCTGGGTTGGTTTTTAGCTTCCAACACCGCCTACAACATGGCGCAGCGCGGCATTCAAAGCGGGTTTGATTTTTTGTGGGGCCCAGCGGGCTTTGAAATTGGCGAGGGCCTGTTCAACTTCGACTCCACTCAGTCATACGCCCTCGCTTTTTTAACCGGCCTGGGCAACACGGTTCGGGTCGCTGTCACAGGTATTGTGATGGCCACATTACTGGGCACCTTGTTAGGTGTGGGTCGTTTTTCCCGCAACCTGTTGGTTCGCGTCTTGTGCTCTGCCTATGTGGAGGTGTTTCGCAACATCCCGTTGCTGTTGCAACTGCTGATGTGGTACCTCATGCTGGCTGAGTTGTTGCCTGCCGTGGATACGCCCATGACCCTAGGTCCTTTGGAATTGAGCAAGGGGGGGCTGATGTGGATCAGCCGCAGCGCTCATGAGGAGGGCGCGCTTTGGGCACTTTCGCCCGAATTTATGGCCTTAACTCTGGGGCTGACCTTGTACACCGCAGCGTTTATTGCCGAAGTGGTGCGCGCCGGTGTGGCGGCTGTACCAAGGGGGCAAAAGGAGGCTTCAGCAGCCCTGGGGCTCAGCCGCCTCCAAGCCATGCGCCACGTGTTGTTACCGCAAGCCTTGCGCATCATCATCCCGCCGATGACCAACCAGTATCTGAACCTGACCAAAAATTCATCTCTGGCGGTGGCCATTGGCTACCCCGATGTGGTGTCCATTGCCAACACAGCCCTTAACCAGACAGGCCGGGCCGTGGAATGCATTGCCCTGGTGATGGCGGTGTACTTGTGTACCTCACTTTTGACCGCGCTGCTCATGAACGCTTACAACCGTCGTGTGGCGCTTCAAGAGCGTTGAATTGACTGAGCTGTGATTCCAGCCCGCCCTGCCCCTTTCACCTCCGCCACTTGGCTGTCTGCGGTGCGTCAGCATTTGTTTGCCGATTGGAACACCGGCTTGGCCAGCGTGGTCTTGCTGCTGTTGCTGGGCTATGCGGGCACTCATCTGCTCGATTGGGGGATGCTTAGGGCCCAATGGATGCCCGATGTGGCCGCATGCCGCGCCGATGGGGTAGGCGCTTGTTGGGGCGTGGTAGCCGAAAAATATCGGGTGATTTTGCTGGGCCGCTACCCGCTGGAAGAACAATGGCGCCCGGTCGTGGCCAGCAGCTTGTTGTTGGCTTTGCTTTTGGTCAGCTGCCTGCGCAGCTTTTGGAGGCCTTGGCTGGCCGTGCTTTGGCTGTTGGGCCTGCCCATTTATTTTGGTCTGATGAAAGGGCATCTATGGGGGCTTTCATTGGGCTTGACCGCCGTAGACACCGACCGCTGGGGAGGCTTGCCGTTAACCCTATTGCTGTCTTCAGTATCCATTGCCCTAGCCCTGCCACTGGCGGTGCTNNCGCTCTGAGCTGCCCGCCATTCGGGCTTTGTGCTCGGTGTATGTGGAGCTGGTGCGCGGCGTGCCCTTGATTTCAGTGCTGTTCATGGCCTCATTCATGTTGCCGCTGTTTTTGCCCCAAGGCCTCACCATAGATGTGCTGCTGCGCGTTTTGGTGGGCATTACTTTGTTTGCGGCGGCTTATATGGCCGAGGTGGTGCGCGGTGGGCTGCAAGCGGTGCCTCGCGGTCAGGTAGAGGCCGCAGCCTCACTGGGTTTGTCTTGGTGGCAAACCCAGCGCCATGTGGTGTTGCCCCAAGCCCTGACTGCTGTGTTGCCGGGTTTGGTCAACAACTTCATTGCCATTTTTAAGGACACGTCATTGGTGACCATTGTGAGCTTGTACGAGCTCACTGGGGCACTCGGTTTGGCCCTGAATTCAGACGCCGATTGGCGGCCCTTCAAGCTGGAAGGGTATGTGTTCATTGCTCTGATTTATTTTTTGTTTTGTTTTTCGATTTCCCGCTACAGCCTATGGGTTGAGCGGCAGTTGGCCCTCGGTAACCCCTCATGAACGAACCCATCATCCAGTTTGACCTCCTCAACAAATGGTTTGGCCAACACCTGCATGTGCTGCGCGACATCAAACTTGACGTGAAACGAGGCGAGCGCATAGTGGTGTGTGGCCCCTCAGGCTCAGGCAAATCCACCCTCATTCGCTGTATCAATGCCCTGGAAGGTTTTCAAAGCGGCCGCTTGTTCGTTGATGGAGACGAACTGCGCTCTGACGCTGCAGGCCCAGATCTGAAAGTGATTGACCAGATTCGCCAAAAAGTGGGTATGGTGTTTCAGCAGTTCAACCTGTTCCCGCATTTGAGCGTGCTCGACAACCTGATGCTGGCACCCATCAAGGTCGCAGGCATGGCGCCACAAGCCGCTCATGAGCTGGCTATGGCGCAACTCGAGCGGGTCCGCATTGCGGAACAGGCTCACAAATTTCCTCTGCAGCTCTCTGGCGGGCAACAGCAGCGGGTAGCCATTGCGCGGGCGCTGTGCCTCAAACCGAAAATCATGCTGTTTGACGAGCCCACTTCGGCACTTGACCCCGAAATGATCACCGAGGTACTGGACGTGATGACCGAACTGGCCAGCGCAGGCATGACCATGATGTGCGTGACGCACGAAATGGGTTTTGCCAAAACCGTGGCCGACCGTGTGGTGTTTATGGACCAAGGCCAGATCATTGAACACAACACGCCACAAGAGTTTTTTGGACACCCGCAAACGGAACGCAGCCAGGACTTTTTGTCCAAAATCCTTCGGCACTAGGTGTTTTCCCTAGGAATATCCCTACTAATGGGATGTCAAAGACCCATAGTCTTTTAAGTCGCTTATAAGACGGAACTTGGTTGACATCGTGTCAACCTTGAGCCAATCAATGAGGAGCTTTTCATGGCGAAAATGAATGTGAACGGCCAAGTACGGGAATTTACCGCCGAGCCGGATACCCCGCTGCTGTGGGTGTTACGCGAACAGTTGGAACTTACCGGCACCAAATACGGTTGCGGCGTGGCCCAATGCGGCGCCTGCACAGTGCATATCGACGGCGTGCCCACTCGCAGTTGCCAGCGCCCTGCCAACTCCATAAGCCCCAGGGAGAAAGTGGTCACGATTGAAGGCTTATCCAAAAACGGCTCACACCCCGTCCAAAAAGCCTGGGTCAAGATGGATGTGCCCCAATGCGGTTACTGCCAAAGCGGCATGATCATGGCCGCTGCCGCCCTGCTGAAAAACCGCCCCAACCCTACAGACGCCGACATTGACGCGGCCATGACCAATATTTGCCGTTGTGGCACCTACGGACGCGTGCGTGCAGCCATCAAGGCGGCGGCTTCCAACAGCAGCAAGCAAGCCAAACTGGACATTCAACACATTGATGGGAGCGTCGCATGAGCAACACCATGACTCCAATGGAAGTTTCACGTCGCGGATTTTTGGCCAGTGCTGGCGCTGCAGCAGGCGGCATGGCCTTGGGTTTTCATGTGCCATTTGCACAGGCCCAAACCGCTTTGGTACAAAACGGCTCGCCTGAAATCAATGCCTGGGTGGTCGTCAACGCGGACGACACCGTCATGGTTCGAGTGGCCCGCGCCGAAATGGGCCAAGGCACCCTGACCGGTTTGGCGCAGTTGGTGGCTGAAGAGCTGGAATGCGACTGGTCCAAAGTGCGCACCGAAGTGCCCACCCCACGCCAAAGCTTGGCACGCAAACGCGTCTATGGCAACTTCAATGCCACCGGCAGCCGAGGTATTCGCGAATCCCAAGAATACATGCGCAAAGGCGGTGCTGCTGCCCGCATGATGCTGATGCAAGCCGCTGCCAACCAGTGGGGCGTTCCGGTGTCTGAACTCACGGCAGCTAAAGGTGTGATTTCTCACAAAGCCAGCAAGCAAAAAATCAGCTACGGCAAAGTTGCAGAAGCCGCCGCCAAGCTCACGCCGCCAGAAGCAGCCAGTATCACTCTCAAAGACCCCAAAACTTGGTCGGTTGCCGGCAAGCGATTGGCCCGTTTGGATACGGTGAAAAAGACCGTTGGCGCTCAAAACTACGGTATTGACGTCAAGTTGCCCGGCATGTTGAATGCAGCCATTAAGGATTGCCCCGTATTTGGCGGCAAGATCAAAAGCTTTAACGCAGCTGCCATTGCCAACCGCCCCGGCGTGAAAAAAGTGGTGCAGGTGGGCGACACCGGCGTGGCCGTGATTGCCGACACCTGGTGGCGTGCCAAAACGGCTTTGGATGCTTTGCCGATTGATTGGGACTTTGGCCCCAACGCTCAAGTTTCAAGCGACCAAATTCGCGAAACCCTCAAGGCTGGCTTGACCGCCGCAGATGCTGTAGTGGGATCGTCCAACGGCGACGCGCCTGCCGCTTTGGCCAATGCGGCACGCAAGATTGAGGCGGTGTATTCCTACCCCTACCTCAGCCATGCGCCTCTGGAGCCGATGAACGCTACCGCCAAGTGGACCGCTGAGCGCTGCGAAGTTTGGGTGCCCACCCAAAATGCTGAAGCCTCTTTGGCAGCCACGGCAGAAGCGGCTGGCCTGCCCGTGGACAAGTGCGATGTCTATGCCGAATACTTGGGTGGTGGTTTTGGCCGCCGCGCCCGCAATGACTTTGTGACCCAAGCGGTCATCATCGCCAAGTCCATGCCCGGCACGCCCATCAAGCTGCTCTGGAGCCGTGAGGAAGACATGACCCATGGCTTCTTCCATCCCGTCACCCAGTGCAAACTGACCGCGGGCTTGGATGC
>DDPM01000071.1:0-373 GCA_002342165.1 Hylemonella sp. UBA2468 | reverse complement strand
CAAAACATCCGCAACGGCCGTGACCCCGTGGTGTTTCAAGGCTTAGATGCCAGTGGCTCAGAGGGTACGCTGGGCTATGCCATACCCAACCTTCTGATCGACCACGCCATGCGCAACCCACATGTGCCTGCGGCATTCTGGCGAGGTGTGAACCTGAACCAAAACGCGATTTATCTGGAATCTTTTGTAGATGAAATTGCGCATGCCAGCGGTCAAGACCCCCTAGCCTTACGCCGCAAGCTCTTGGCCAACAGCCCTAAGCATTTGGCCGTACTCAATGCCGTGGCCGAAAAAGCTGGCTGGGGTAAGCCCGCACCCAAAGGCGTGTTCCGTGGTTTGGCCCAAATCATGGGCTTTGGCAGCTATGTGGCTG
>DDPM01000070.1:12076-12224 GCA_002342165.1 Hylemonella sp. UBA2468 | reverse complement strand
CTGCCAAAAACGCAATAGGCCCAAAGGTTTCTTCGCCATCGTCGTTGGGTGTGGGGTCTAGCGCCACATCACCGCCAGACAAACGGGTTTCCATCTCAATGACTTCTTCACGCTTGACGTTCAGTGTTTTGGCCATCGCGTCAATTTC
>DDPM01000070.1:0-12016 GCA_002342165.1 Hylemonella sp. UBA2468 | reverse complement strand
TGAATTTCCGCCTTGATCCAGTGCATGGCATAGCTCACCAAGCGCACGCCTTGGTCGGGGTCAAAACGCTTTACGGCTTTCATCAAGCCCACATTGCCCTCTTGAATCAGGTCTGCTTGGGGAAGTCCATAACCCAAATACTGACGGGATACAGACACCACCAATCTTAAGTGAGAGAGTACTAACTTTCCAGCTGCTTCAAGATCATTGGAGTCTTTGAACTTACGCGCAAATTCCTGCTCTTCCTCAAGGGTGAGCATAGGCATGCGGTTGACAGCACTGATGTAAGCATCCAAATTGCCCAACGCAGGAACCAAAGCCCAAGGATTGGCAACGGTCAATGCTGAAGCACCGATGGGACTGTTCATAGTGACAAAACTCCATAAGTTATGTACGAGGTCAGAATATTAGCACTCTCTTGATGTGAGTGCTAAAAAATCAAAAGGATTTCGCCTTCTTATTCAGACTTTGCTGATGTAGCGCAATGTCTGTGCCCTATCCAACCAATATTTAGATGGCCATAGAATGAAATCTATTCTCATTTGCGCTGGTAAGGCGCATCTCTAAAGCCTAAGCCTTAACCCCTAACCGCTGATAAACAACGCCTAACATGACCCAAACCCCTCAAATCTCAGACATCAGTTTCAGCCACATGGGTATTTTTGTGCGAGATGTGGAGCGCATGGCCCGCTTTTATTCCAAAGTGGTGGGTTTTACGATCACCGATCGGGGGCAAATGGGCGCGGTGTATTTGGTGTTCTTAAGTCGGAACCCCGAGGAGCATCATCAATTGGTGCTGGTAAGTGGGCGGCCAGAAGACCAAACCTACAGCGTAGTGAACCAAATTTCGTTCAAGGTGAAGAGTCTGTCTATGCTGCGCCAAGTTCTGGCCCAGGCGCTTGAGGATGGTGGTGCCACAGACATTCAGCCCGCCACACACGGCAACGCCATATCGGTGTACCTGCGCGACCCCGAGGGCAACCGTCTTGAAATTTATATGGACACCCCTTGGTATTGCGAACAACCCTTACGCCAGCCCATCAACCTTAATGACACCGACGAAGCGGTGATGGCTCAGGCAGAGGCGCTGGCCAGAAGCCGGCCCAAGTTTCAGCCCCGTGCGCAGTGGGTAGCCGGTATGAAGACCTTGATGGGACTTTCTTAAAACGGTCTTTCTTGAGAGACAATCGGCCCCGGTCGCCCGACATGAGGCGGCTTAATTAACTACACAAGGACAACACAGTGAAACTCATCAGTTTTTTAAACGCTGGCCAGGCCAGCTACGGCATTGTTAATGGCGACGACGTGATCGACCTTATGCCCATCATGGGCGCTCAAGCCCCCGACCTTAAAACCCTGATTGCCAAAAATTTGCAAGGCGCAGCAGCTCAAGCTGCACAAACTGCCAAGCCCAGCCTTAAGTTTTCTCAGCTGACCCTGCTGCCAGTCATTCCTAACCCAGGCAAGATCATTTGCGTGGGCTTGAACTACACCGAGCACGTGCGTGAAACCGGTCGCGACTTTACTGAAAGCCCTGCTCTGTTTGTGCGTTTTCCGGAGTCGCAAGTGGCGCACGGTCAAGACATCATTCGCCCACCTGAGTCCGTCCGTTTGGACTACGAAGGCGAAATTGCCGTGGTCATTGGCAAGGGTGGCCGCCGCATCAGCGAAGCCGATTCTTGGAACCACATTGCAGGCTACAGCTGCTACAACGACGGCAGCATCCGCGACTACCAAAACCACACCACCCAGTGGACCGCTGGTAAAAACTTCAACCAAACCGGCGGCTTTGGCCCTTGGCTGGTGACCTCAGACGACATCAAGCCCAACCAAGTGTTGACCCTGACCACCCGCTTAAACGGAGTGGAGCTGCAGCGCGCCACTACAGAGATGATGATTTTCAGCATCCCACGCCAAATTGCATACATCTCTACCTTCACCGACCTGAACCCTGGCGACGTGATCGTGACGGGCACTCCAGGCGGCGTGGGCAACAAGCGGACACCCCAGCTCTTTATGAAGCATGGAGACGTGGTGGAGATTGAAATTGACGCCGTAGGTATTTTGCGCAACGGCATTCGCGACGAGAAGGTTTAATCTCTTCCTAGCCCACTTGCAACTGAGCGCAAGTGGGCTTTTTTACGGCTTAGTTCAAAGCCAACACAAAGCGCCCATCTAGCGCCACTTCATCGCAGTTGTTGCCCGGGCCTGAACGATCCACCACTATAAAGTCGCTTGCTTTGTGTAGGGCAATCAGCGGGTGGTGCCACACACCGCGGGCATAACTCACGCCCTGAAATCCTCTGGCGACAAACGCTTGCATGTGTTGCGCTTGAAACTCCCCAGGGGGCGCCACCACAATCAAATATTCATCTGTCTCTATCGAAGCCAGTGGCACAAAAGCTTGGCTGCCCAGTGGATGGCGTTCCATCACGGTAATGGCCAGCGGTAAGGGTCGAGGCTGCCCCCTGAACAAGCTGATGATGGGCTGACCGTTTTGTTCAAAGGCATCGACCTGGGCCAACGCATGAAAACGCTCGGTGGTGCCCGAGTTGATGGGAAAGTGCTGTGCCCCTTCTAGCGTGATGACTTCTCCAAACGGAGCAAAGGCCTCTCGTGTGAGCGGGGCGATAGATAAGAGGGTCATGCAAGCTTGCCCCACAAACGCAGGCGCGATGTGCCGCCGTCAGGGTGCATGTTGTAGCGGATATGGGTCACAGGACCCATATTTACAATTTCTTGCTCAAAAAAGTGCTGATGGTCCATTTGCAGTTTTTGCTCGGGCAGCAGCACATTCCAGAACATGCTTTGCGTGACCAGCGAGGTTTCAGTGCCGCCCTGCATAAAAGCCGCTTGAATAGAACACCGGTCGGGGAAGTTGCCTTTGAAATGGCAAGTGTCCACTTCTATACGCTCTACCGTGCCCACTTGCCCCAGCGCTACCACACACCAGTCGTTGCCGGGTTCACGCCGACGACGGGTTTCCCAGCCATCGCCCATATTCACGCCGCGCCCGGGCATGAGCAAGTTGCAGGCCAGCCCGAAATGCTGGTTATTAGCGGCCACCACATAGCCGCCGTTTTCTATACTGATCAAATCAAAAAGCTCGCTGCGGCTTGCGTTTGACCAGTCTTTTTGGGGCTGGCCATACACCCGCAGCCGGGCAATACCGCCATCGGGGTAAATGTTCAACCTGAGGTGGGTGAACGCATGCTGACTCAGTGCGGCATCTATAGCGTGGTAGTGGTGGCTATTGCCTTGCAGATTGACGGAGGGCAGCAGTTCCACCCAATGGGTGCTGGCATTGGGAGCACCACTGCAGTCACAGGCTTCAATAGACGCTGCTGGAGGAAAGTTGCCGGTAAAGTGGCTGGTGTCTATGTCTACACCTACGACCGATCCCCGACGGGCAAGTTGAATAATGCAATGGTCATGTCCATTGACGCGCTTGCGTCGGCTTTCCCAGCCGTCCATCCACTTCCCGTGTTCATCGTACTTGCCCGGAACAAACAACGCAGGTTCAGGGTTGAGCATGCGCTGCATAGGGGCAAAAAAATCGTCGCTGCATGCAATGGCCTGCGCTCCCAAGCGCGGGTCAGCCAAATTCATGTAACGGCGCGTGAACTCTGGAGCGTTGGGGTCAAGTGCTGGAAGTGCCATGGTGTTGTGGTTAGAAGTGCTGATGGAAAAAACTAAGGCAAGGTGGCGGCGCCAGACAACACCCAGTTTTGGATCAGGGTGCGTTCTGCTTCCGTAATTTGCGTGGCGTTGTTCATAGGCATGGCGCGGCTGACCACCACCTGCTGGTAAATCAGTTGGGCCTGACTCTTTATGGCCTGAGCTGAGTCGAGCCGAACATTTTTGCTGGCCAGTTGAGCGTTGTGACACATCACGCAGCGTTGTGTCACCACCGCTTGTACGCTTGAAAAATCTGGAGCGGGTGATGGAGATGTTGACACGGAAACCTGTGTGAGAGGGGGTGCCAGCCAAACTGCGACACCCAGTAACACGGCAACGCCCGCGCCTGGGTACCGCCAGTCCACGATACCTCGGTGCCGCAACAGAAAAAACTGTCTTATCAGCACGCCTGCACTCATGATCAGAATTAATACCAACCAGTTGTGGGGGTGGCTGTAGGTCATGCTGTAGTGGTTGGAGAGCATGGCAAACAGCACGGGCAATGTAAAATACGTGTTGTGCACACTGCGTTGCTTGCCACGTTGCGCATGAATGGGGTCAGGCGTTTCGCCTGCCTTCATGGATGCCACCACTTTACGTTGCCCGGGAATGATCCAAAAGAACACATTGGCGCTCATGATGGTGCCCAGCATGGCACCCATGATTAAAAATGCTGCACGCCCTGCAAACACATGGCAAGCCAACCAAGTTGCCGCTGCCACGTAAAACATGACCCCGATGCCGACCATGCGGTCGCCGCCAGGTTTGTCGCCCCAAAGGCGACAAATCCCGTCGTATACCAACCAACCCATGACCAAAAATCCAAGCGCCAGCGCGATGGCCATGGCGGGCGACATGTCAAACACACGTGGATCCACCATGTAAGTGTTGGCGTTGAACAGATAAAGTACCACCATCAAACCAAAGCCGGAAAGCCAAGTCGTATAAGCCTCCCAGTAGAACCAGTGCAAATGCTCAGGGAGTTGCGGTGGGGCGACCAAATACTTTTGTGGGTTGTAAAAACCTCCACCATGAACCGCCCAAAGTTCACCGCTCACGCCTTTGGTCTGGAGCTCGGATGTTTTAGGGGGTAAGAGGCTGTTGTCGAGCCAGACAAAATAAAAAGATGATCCGATCCAGGCAATGGCCACAATCACATGGAGCCAACGCAACAGAAGGTTGGCCCATTCCAGCACGTAAGGTATCAGTGCATCCATGAAGCAGTCTCACGAAAACTCAAACACCTCTCTGCCACGGCGGGTGCTGCAGAAAGTGAAGTGCCGCGCCCCAATGGGCAAGACCGCTGCGGCTTGGAGGTCAAATTTTAAGAACCCCTGTAGGTTGAATAACTCCAAGGGGTAACCAACAAAGGTACATGATAGTGCTCTTGAGCTTTGGCCACTCCAAAACGTAAAGTGACCCGGTCTAGAAAAGGCAGAGCTGTTTCAGAGGTGTCTTGCTTGGCAAAGTACACGCCTACATGAAAGTCCAGCTCATACACGCCGGGCTGCATGTTGTCGCCTTCCAGCAGCGGTTGGTCGCAGCGGCCATCAGAGTTGGTGCGAGTCGTGGCTAGGGGCGTGCGCCCGTCACCTTCGAGTCTGTAAAGCGCCACGGCAATGTCCCGGCCGGGCTTGCCGATCGAGGTGTCAAGAACGTGAGTGGTGATACGGCCCATTCCAGTTGGATCTCAAATGTTTTAAGCTTTCATCATAGTAGAAGGCATGATTCACCGTGAATTTTGTCTACACCTGATCACCCCAGCCCACATATGACCGCACCAGATTCAAACGCCCAACCAGTTGCCGACCCTAAAGCTTACCCCCGAGACCTGGTGGGCTATGGGCAAGATGTACCCCATGCACTATGGCCACGGGGTGCTCGCATTGCGGTTCAGTTTGTGCTGAATTATGAAGAGGGCGCTGAGAACAATGTCTTGCATGGCGACCCCACTTCCGAACAGTTTTTATCGGAAATCGTGGGCGCTGCCGCCTACGAGGCGCGCCACATGTCGATGGAGTCGATCTACGAATACGGCTCACGCGCAGGCGTATGGCGCCTGCTTCGGGAGTTTGATAAGCGCGGTTGGCCGCTCACAGTGTTCGGCGTGTCCATGGCCTTGCAGCGCCACCCCGAGCTCACGAAAGCGTTTGTTAAGCTGGGGCACGAAATTGCCTGCCACGGCTGGCGCTGGATTCATTACCAGCACATGGACGAAGCCACGGAACGCAAACACCTGCACAAGGGCTTGCAAGTGATTCAAGAACTTACCGGCCAAATGCCCTTGGGCTGGTACACCGGTCGCGACTCACCCAATACCCGCCGTTTGGTGGTGGAGCACGGTGGTTTGGAATACGACGCCGACTACTATGGCGACGACCTTCCGTTTTGGACTGAAGTACAGACCAGCTCTGGCGAGGTCAAGCCCCATTTGGTGGTGCCCTACACGCTGGACGCTAACGACATGCGCTTTGCAACGCCACAAGGCTTTAATACTGGCGACCACTTTTTTGACTACCTGAAAGACAGCTTTGATGTGCTTTACGCAGAAGGCGATCCGAAAGGGCTGGATCGCCCCAAAATGTTGTCGGTCGGCATGCATTGCCGCTTGCTGGGGCGCCCGGGTCGTTTCAGGGGCTTGCAAAAATTTCTGGATTACGTGCAGTCGCATGAACAGGTGTGGGTATGCCGCCGAATTGACATAGCTCGGCATTGGAAGCAGACCCACCCTTTTTCTCGAACCCCAAAGTTCAGCATTTCAGAAGTCAACACCTGGACTGAGTCAGAACTGGTGCGACACCTTGGCGCCGTATTTGAAAGCTCACCTTGGGTGGCCAAGAATGTTGCTTCATGCAGACCATTTGATTCTGTGGCGGGCCTTCATAGCGCGATGGTGGCCGCCATCGAGGCTGCTGGCCAGCAAGCCCAACTTGAGCTGATACGGGCCCATCCAGAGTTGGCGGGCAAGGCGGCCATTCGCGGTGAATTAACAGAAGAATCCACCCGTGAACAAGCCGGAGCGGGCTTGAGCCTATGCTCGCCGCAAGAATTTGAAGTCCTGCATCGCCTCAATTCGGCTTACAACGCCAAGTTTGGCTTTCCGTTCATTGTGGCGGTGCGTGGTCACACGCGTCACAGCATCATGACCTTGTTTGAGCAAAGGCTTCACAACTCGCCAGATGCCGAAAGGCAAGAGTGTTTGAACCAAATTTACAAAATTGGGCGTTTCAGGTTGGATGACTTGGTAGCGGACCGGCATTAAACTTGCTTGTTTATTGATGCGGTTGCAGAAAAGGCAATCGCCCTTTTTTTTCAGTTACATTGATCAATATGTTGTTTTCATTACTGGAGCTTGCCATGAACAAACGAACATTTATTCAATCTGCTTGCGCCTTTATTTTGGGCACGAGTTTGGCCGCTGGTGCAGGTTTGGCAAGTGCTCAAGCCTTAACCCCCATTAAATTTCAGCTCGACTGGCGCTTTGAGGGCCCTGCCGCTTTATTTGTTTTGCCTGCCGCCAAAGGGTATTTCAAGGCTGCCGGATTAGACGTGACCGTGGATGCTGGCAATGGCTCGGGTGGCGCGGTCACCCGTGTGGCTTCTGGCAGTTACGACATTGGCTTTGCCGACTTGGCTGCACTCATGGAGTTTCATGCCAACAATCCAGATGCCCCCAACAAGCCAGTGGCGGTGATGATGGTTTACAACAACACGCCTGCTGCTGTGTTGGCGCTCAAAAAATCGGGTATCAAAACCCCTGCGGACTTGACGGGAAAAAAGCTGGGTGCCCCTGTATTTGATGCAGGTCGCCGAGCTTTTCCAATTTTCCAAAAGGCCAACAACGTCACCAACGTGTCTTGGACGGCTATGGACCCCCCCTTGCGCGAAACCATGTTGGTGCGGGGCGATATTGACGCCATCACCGGATTCTCATTTACCTCCCTTCTCAACCTCGAAGCGCGCGGCGTGAAAGGAGAAGATGTGGTGGTGCTTCCTTACCCTGATTTCGGCGTCAAGCTCTATGGAAATGCCATCATCGTCAGCCCCAAGCTGATCAAGGAAAACCCTGGTGCCATCAAGGCCTTTCTGAGTGCGTTCACCAAAGGCGCCAAGGATGTCATGGCACAACCTGCGGCTGCGATTGAATTCGTCAAACAACGTGACGGCATCATCAATGTAGACATGGAAACACGTCGCCTCAAAATGGCGATTGATTCAGTGATTGCCAGCCCCGATGCCCGTGCGGAAGGCTTTGGCCAGATCAATGCGCCCCGTTTGTCGCTAATGGCCAGTCAGGTGTCGGATGCATTTGCCACCAAAAACCGCGTGAATGCGGATACCATTTGGAATGGTAGCTTTTTGCCTAGTGCCAAAGAGCTGAATATTTTGCCTGCACCCGCTAAAAAATAAGCGCGTAACTTTGCATGAGCGACGCGTCCTGGTTCGTTGATTTTCAAGATGTTTGGTTGGCTTACAACGCAGAATTGCTAGCTGAGCAAAATTTTGCGGTAGAAGCCATTGACCTCAAAATCAAACAGGGCGAGTTCATTGCCATTGTGGGTCCTTCCGGATGCGGCAAGTCCACCTTCATGAAGCTGGCCACTGGCCTGAAAATGCCTAGCAAGGGTCAAATCACCATCGGTGGCCAAGCGGTAACAGGCCCGCTGAAAATCAGTGGTATGGCGTTTCAGGCATCCTCCTTGTTGCCTTGGCGCACCACCTTGGACAACGTGTTGTTGCCCTTAGAAATTGTGGAACCTTACCGCAGTGAGTTCAAGACCAAACGCAAGGAGTTTGCGGAGCGTGCACGACAGTTGCTTCAAAGCGTAGGGCTGGGTGGATACGAGGACAAGTTTCCTTGGCAGCTTTCAGGTGGCATGCAGCAGCGCGCCAGTATTTGCCGTGCTCTTATCCATGAGCCTCAAATGCTGTTGCTTGATGAACCCTTTGGAGCGCTGGACGCATTTACCCGCGAAGAGTTGTGGTGCACTTTGCGCGACTTGCATGCCCGTCAAAAGTTCAATGTGATTTTGGTCACCCACGATCTGCGGGAATCGGTTTTTCTGGCCGATACGGTTTATGTCATGAGCAAACGCCCCGGCCGATTTGTGGTGCAACGTCACATCAATCTGCCGCGCCCCCGCGACTTGGAAGTGACGTACTCCAAGGAGTTTGGCGATATCGTGCACGAGTTGCGCGGGCATATTGGGGCCATTCGTCAAACAGCCGTTGCCTGACCTTTCTATGAACACCCAACAATTTGAAAAATGGTCCCCTTGGTTGCTTTTGTTTGCTGTGTTGGGCCTGTGGCAGTTGGTGTGCTGGGCTTTCAATGTCTCAGAATTTATCTTCCCAAGCCCTTTGCGTATTTGGGCTCAACTTCTTGAACATGCGCCCACCATTGCAGGCCACGCTTGGCGAACTTACTGGGTCACCATGGCTGGTTTTGGATTGGCCATTATCGTGGGCGTGCTTTTGGGGTTTGTCATCGGCAGCTCTCGCGTTGCTTACTCGGCTGTTTATCCTTTGATGACCGCATTCAATGCCTTACCCAAGGCTGCCTTTGTGCCTATTTTGGTGGTGTGGTTTGGTATCGGGGTCGGCCCCGCCATCCTGACAGCTTTTTTAATCAGCTTCTTTCCCATCATGGTCAATATTGCCACTGGGCTTGCGACGCTTGAGCCCGAGCTGGAAGACGTGTTGCGGGTATTGGGTGCCAAGCGCTGGGATGTATTGGTTAAGGTGGGTTTACCCAGATCCATGCCTTATTTTTATGGCTCACTCAAAGTGGCCATCACCTTGGCTTTTGTGGGTACCACGGTGTCCGAAATGACGGCCGCCAACGAGGGCATTGGTTACTTGCTTATTTCTGCTGGATCGTCCATGCAAATGGGCCTGGCTTTTGCCGGTCTTGTGGTGGTGGGAGCCATGGCCATGCTGATGTATGAGCTGTTCAGCCGTATTGAAAAGCAAACCACCGGCTGGGCGCACCGCGGGTCACAAGGCGTTTAGCCTTGTGAAATCTCAATCTCATACAACTTGGCTTAATTGGCTGGCTTTGCCAAAGCAGTTAGAGCTCGCACATCTTTAAGCTGAGCCAAATCCCAAGCTGCGGCTATCAAAGACTGGGTTTTGGCGTTGCCCAATACCGAGTCAGACAGGTCATGAAACTTGCCCTCTAGCATGGCATCTGTCATGGGGTTTTCTAGTGAACCAATGGCGTTTTTGACAAATACATGCACTTTGCGGCCATCTTTGAGGACGGCCGTCACGTCGGCGCTGGCTTCGTCAATGGAGTCGTCCACAGTGGCCACCACTTTGCGGCGCAAGGCCACCATGTCTTCACGGTTGACGATGGCGTCGTCGTACTGAGGTTCACCAGCTTTTCCAAAAATCAGTCCACAAGCACAGCCGTGGTACACGCTGAACTTGCCCTGCAAGCCGTCAGCAGGTTCTTTTTTGCCGGTCAGCTCCAGTACCAGAGAGTGCACCTTGAGTTCAATGCGTTCCACCTGATCAGCGGTAACGCCCTGAGCGCGCAACTGCGAGCACGCGTCGATGCTGGGGTGAATCACAATGCCGCAGGCAAAGGGCTTATAGGTGTTGAACGAAATTTCAAAACGCTGGCCGAGTTCATCGGTCACTTCGTTCCAAGCGTATTTGGTCGAAATGGTTTGAATCATGCCGCGGGGTGCTTCCAGCGCCTTGGGGCTGGCAGTAAAGCCTTGGCTGGCCAACAGTGCCGACATCAAACCGGCGCGGGCTGCACCGCCGGGGTGGAAGGGTTTGGTCATGGTGCCAAATTGCTCGCGCATGCCTATTGGTTGAGAAGAGGCAATGCCTAAAGCCATGGCGGTTTGCTGCTCGTTCAAGCCCAGCAAACGTGCGCAACCGGCAGCAGCACCCAAGGTGCCGGTGGAACCGGTGATGTGCCAGCCGCGGTCGTAATGTTCGGGGTACATGAGGTTGCCCACGCGGCACGACACCTCTATGCCCAGCACCAAGGCGTCCAGTACCGCACGCCCGCTCAAGCCCTTGTTTTCGGCTAAAGCCAAAACGGCAGAAGCCACAGGACCAGCAGGGTGGATGATGGTTTTGAGATGGGTGTCGTCAAAGTCAAAGGTGTGCGATGTGATGCCGTTGATCAAGGCCGCGCTGGCCATGTCCACCATTTCAGAGCGCCCCAGCACACTGGCTTGGGCAGAGGGTTGCAGCAAATGCACAGCCCCTAAGGCCGCCTCGGCAGTCTCGTGTTGGGCGGCGCCCACGGCACAACCCAGCCAGTTCATAAAGGTGCGGTGCGCCTCGTGCTCTACCGCATCGCTCCAGCCTCGAGAAGGGTGCGTTGCTACAAAACGAGCCAGCGTTTGGGTAATGGGGGGGGCGTTGTGGTCTGCGCTGACTTGGGTATTGCGTGCCATGAAGGTCCTTTTGGGTTGAAGTAATAAATTGGAAGTTTTCAGCTGTCGAGCTGAATGTTGCGCGCCTTGGCCAGTTGGGTCCAACGCACAATGTCGGTGCGAATGTACTGACCAAATTGTTCGGGGCTCATGGTCATGGGCTCTACAGCCTCAACCGAGAGTTTTTCTCGAAGGTCAGGTGCAGTCAGCACCGAGTTGAGGGTGTCGTTGAGATGCTTGACGATGGGAGCTGGCATGCCCGCTGGCCCCACCACGCCATACCACTGCATGGCATCAAAGCCTTTGAAGCCGCTTTCTTCCATGGTAGGTGTGTCTTTGAGCTGAGGGTGACGCTTAAAGCCTGTGACCGCAATCGGTCTGACCCGGCCAGAACGAATGTGCGGCAATGCTGCGGCCAAGCCCGGAAACATGGCTTGGGTTTGCCCGCCCATCAGGTCGGTAAAAGCGGGTGCAATGCCGCGGTAAGGAATGTGCACCATAAAGGTGTCCACCTGTTGCTTCAAAAGCTCCATGGTCAGGTGGGTCAGTGAACCCGCTCCGGCGGAGCCGTAGCTCACGCGGCCTGGGTTGGTGCGCAAATAGGCCACAAATTCTTTGAGCGTTTGCACAGGTAATGTTGCATTGACGACCAGCACATTGGGCGTGCCGCCAATCATGCCCACAGGGGTGAAGTCTTTTACAGCGTCGTAAGGCAATTTGCGGGTGGCCGGACTGGTGCCGTGCGTGGCCACGTAGCCCTGCATCAGGGTGTAGCCATCAGGTGCAGCGCGCGCGGTAGATTGGCAGGCAATCACGCCGCCCCCACCGCCTTGGTTGTCCACCACTATGGTTTGGTTCAAAACTTTAGACCAGCGCTCGCACACTGTGCGACCCACCATGTCGCTGCCGCCGCCAGCTGCCACCGGCACGATATAGCG
>DDPM01000138.1 GCA_002342165.1 Hylemonella sp. UBA2468 | reverse complement strand
GCTACCGCATACGCTTGGTCTTCGGGCAACACAATGGCCACCGAGCGAATTTTTTGCTCCTCAGGCTTTAACCCGGGCGGAGGTGTTCCATGCTCAGCCAAGGCCAAGGCGGCGTCTATCAGGCGACGGCGGGTTTGCACAATGCCGCGGTCGGTGCCGGTCAGGTTTTCTCTGGAGCGGTCCACTATCGGGCCCATGCTTTCTTGCAGCGAGGAGTCTTGAATGGCAATGCCATCTACACCGCTGTAAAGCTCGCCGGAGCGCTGCTTGTCGCGGTCCATCAGGTAGTCGTTGCGTTTGTTGGCCAAGGGAATAAAGGTTCCGGGCACGTATTTGCAGTGCACGCCGGCACCGGCATCCATGGCCTCTACCTCGTGGGCAGAAAGTGCACGGGTGGGGTGGTAGTCGAAGCTCCAAGCCCAGCAGTTTTCGTCGTCAATGGGCACCCAAAAATGTCCGTGCAGGGGGTGGTCAGCCCGTGGCGGCACCATGGTGAAGCACGGCATGATCCAGGGCGTGATGCGCCAGTACAGGTGGCCCGCCTCGGCCTTACGGCGCACACCCACAAGCAAACCGCCCTCCACTTCTTCGACTTCAAACTGGGGTTTGAGGTCGCGCATGTTGTAGTCGTTGCCTTTGGCGCCTCTGAACAAGGGGTCGGTTTTGAGCGCGCCGCGGTGCAAAAAAGACACATGGCTGGAGTCAATGCCGCCTTCTAAAGCTTGTAGCCAATTGCACTCTTGCAAGCGCTTGGACATATAGCTTTGGTTGGCAGGCACCGTGGCAAATTCCCATTCGGGCAAGGGCGGGGTGAGCTCCGGGGGGCCCATGTAAATCCAAACCACGCCGCCGCGCTCAATCATGGGATAAGACTTGAGCTTGACGCGTTTGCTCAGTTGGCTGTCCTCCGGCTCAGAGGGGACGTCGACACATTGACCGGTAACATCAAACTTCCAGCCGTGGTAGGGGCAGCGCAAACCGTTTTCTTCATTGCGGCCGAACCACAGCGACACGCCACGGTGCGCACAAAACTCGTCCATCGCGCCCAGCTTGCCTGATGTGTCCCGAAAAGTGATGAGTTTTTCGCCCAGCAACTGCAGCCGCACGGGTGGGCAATCGGGGGTGGGCAACTCACTTGAGAGCAAGGCCGGCAACCAATACCGGCGAAACAGCTCCCCCATCGGGGTCCCGGCTTGGGTGCGGGTTAAGAGTTCGTTCTGTTCTTTTTTAAGCATGTCTGGGTCCGAGTGAATAAGGGTTGGAGCTTGGTGCTAAAACTTACACTGAAACGCATTTGTTCCACATAAAAGAACATATTTCTCTTATGTGGAATTTATCATAGCATCGATAATTTAAAGCTTTAGGTTTCGTGAGACCTTTTGCTTCGTATTTTTTAACCTTAACTTTCATGACCTCACTTCCATTCGCCTTTAAACGGATTACGCTCCTCGGAACCCTGCTCCTCAGCCTTTCGGCTGCCAGCATTACATGGGCTCAAAGCACAGCAACAGCCGACTGGCCCAGCAAGCCCGTGCGCATCGTGGTGCCCTTTGCACCCGGAGGCTCATCAGACACCCTAGGGCGCGCCATTGCTCAGCAACTGCAATTGGCACTCAAACAAAGCTTTGTGGTGGAAAACCGCGCTGGCGGCGGCGGCACCGTTGGCTCTTCGCAGGTGTCCAAATCTGCACCAGATGGCTACACCCTGGTGGTGTCGGGCATTGCCTCTCACGTGATCGCACCCACCGAAAACAAGGTTTACAACCCTATGACCGACTTCACCCACATTGCCATGCTGGCTGGACCTCCCTTGGTGCTGGCTGTCAATGCCGCAGTGCCCGTTAAAAACGTGCAGGAATTTATTGCTTACGCGCAAAACACCAAAGGCGGATTGAGCTGGGGGTCACCAGGCCAAGGCACACATGGGCACATTGTGGGCGAGCTGTTTTCGCGCAAGGCCAAGTTTGAGCAAACCCACATCAGCTACAAAGGTGCAGGCCCCGCCGTGGCCGATCTGATCAGCGGGCAAATTCCGGCGGCGGTAATGACGTATTCGTCAGCGAATGCACACATCACCTCCGGTAAGTTGCGCGGACTAGCGACCACATCCAGCAAACGCGTCACGGACAACCCTGATATCCCCACCTTTGCAGAACTGGGTTACCCTGAACTTACCTCCACCACTTGGTTTTCATTGTCCGGCCCACCTGGCATGCCTGCTGACCTGGTACAAAAAATCAACCAAGAGGTACGCAAAGGCATGAAGACCCCCACCGTTCAAAAGCAACTGGCCCTAGAAAACATGGAAACCCAAGACTGGGACGCCGCTAGGTTCACCAGCTACGTTGCCGCAGAAGTGGACAAGTGGTCATCGGCCACTTCAGTGATTAAGGGTAAGCCTTAGGGAACCCATAAACAAAACGCCCTAGAAACCAAAAGGTCACTAAGGCGTATGAATATTGGGGTGGCTGATGGGACTCGAACCCACGACAACAGGAATCACAATCCTGGACTCTACCAACTGAGCTACAGCCACCGTAGGAGATAAATTGTAACCGTTAGGGCGTAGGCATCGCAGCCTTCTTGCTGACCTTAAATTGGGCCTTTAAGGCTGCAAAGTGGGCATCTTTCTCGGCTTGTGACCACCATTGGGCAATTTGCGCTTGTTCTAGCTTGGCCTGTTCAGGGCTAGACGGTGCCCTGTCCACAATACGCAAGACGCGCGCAATCACATAGCCTTGGCCACCTAAGTCCACGCCTACCACCTTGGGCAACCTGGCGGCATCTGAACGCAGTACCGCGTCGCTGACCTTGGGGTCTAGGGCCTGTTGTTGGTCACGCGACACCGTTATGGCAGCGGGCCACTTGGCATCTTGGGGTTGGACTGCCAAAGCTGCAAGTTGCTTTTGGCCTTCTTGTTGGGCCAATTCAGCAGATTTTTCGGCTACCAAGGCAGCCCGCACTGTGGCGCGCACTTCGGCAAGTGGCTGCACTTTAGAAGCCTGGTAATCCAACACGCGGGCCGCCACCAACTGGCTGGGGCCCACTTCTACCGCTTCGGTATTGCGTTTGTTGCGCAGCACGTCTTCTGAAAACAAAGCGGCCAAGAGCTTGGGGTTAGCCAAGGGTCCACGGATGCCCTGTGGCGCTTGGGGTGTGACCCCATTGGCCTTTTGAATGATGAGCTTGAATTTGTCTGCCACCGGCTTGAGGCTGTCTGATTGCTCATAAACCCCGTTGGTAAAGGCTTCGGCGGTTTCGGCAAATTTAGCGCGCGCCATTTGGTTTTTGAGGTCAGTCTCGATAGAGGCACGCAATTCTTCAAAGCTTTTACGTTTGGGCACTTTTAAGTCGGTCACTTTGATGATGTGGTAGCCAAAGTCAGACTCCACCACCTCGCTCAGCTCATCTTTTTTAAGGGTAAAAGCAGCATCTTCAAACGGCTTGGTCATAGTGCCTCGGGCAAAAAAGTTCAAGTCGCCGCCATTTTTGGCAGAGCCTGGGTCTTGCGAGTATTGACGGGCCAATTCTGCAAATGAGACGGGGGTTTTTTTAAGCTGGGCAAGCACATCTTCAGCTTTGGATCGTGCTTTAGCCCGGTCGGCCTCGCTGGCGTCTTTGGGTGATGTGATCAAAATATGGCTGGCGCGGCGCTCTTCGGTACCGCTGAGCCGGTCTACGTTTTGGTCGTAATAGCTCTTAACGTCTGCTTCAGGCAATACGATGGCTTTTTTAACGGCCTCTAAATCAAGCACCACATACTCCACCTGCGCTTGCTCAGGCAAGCTGTAGGCGCTTTGGTGGGCTTGGTAATACGTTTCCAAATCTGAGTCAGTGACGTTCACTTTGTTGGCAAAGTCTTTGGGCTCAAACCTAATCAACTGCACCTCGCGGCGCTGATAAAAAGCTTGCGATATGAGCGCGGCAGAGGCCTTAGATGCAAAACCGGTTTGGCTCAAGCCTGCTTCTACTTGGCGCATGGCCATGTCTTGGCGCATACGGGCCTCAAAGCTCTCAGGCGTCATGCCTTGGCTGCCCAACAACTGCTTATAACGCTCCATATCCATAGAGCCATCCGGTTTACGTAAAGAAGCCACCAACGGGCTTTGTGCCAATTCGCGAGCCAATCGGGTATCTGAAATGACCACATGCGCAGTCCTTACCGAGCTGACCAACACACGGTCCCGAATCATGCGGTCTAGCGTGATTTGACGGGTTTCAGGCGCGTCAAATACTTTGGCATCAATGCCCGGCATAGAAGCCCGAAGGCGATCGGTCTCAGCGCGGTGGGCCGCGTCCCATTCGGCTAGGGTAATGGTCTGACCATCCACCGTGGCCACCACTTGCCCCTTGTCGGTGAATTTGCTGTAACCATCTATGCCAAACAAAACAAAGGAGGGAATGATCAGCGCAAACAACAAAATCATCATCAACTTGCTGTGGTTGCGTACAAAATCAAACATGCATCCATCTCCTAATTACAAGCAATAAAAAAGGCGAACCGGTGTTCGCCTTATCTGTGGTGGGTGATGACGGGCTCGAACCGCCGACCTACGCCTTGTAAGGGCGCCGCTCTACCAACTGAGCTAATCACCCCACCTGAAACGATCAGTTCAAAGCGTCTTTAAGCGCCTTGCCTGGACGGAACTTTGGAACCTTGGCAGACTTGATTTTAATGGCAGCGCCCGTGCGTGGGTTTCGGCCGGTACGCGCAGCACGCTTGGTGACTGCGAAGGTGCCAAAGCCCACCAAAGCCACGGTACCGCCCTTTTTGAGGGTGGTGCGCACAGCACCAATGATGGCTTCAAGTGAGCGTGATGCTGCTGCTTTAGAAATGTCTGCTTGTTTCGCGATGTGTTCGACTAGTTCGGTTTTATTCACAAAATCCCCTTGGATTAATCAAATTTAAGAAATACACAGCATGGTCTTGGCCCATACAAAAATGTGTCCACCTGTATGAATGGAGGGTTGATTCTAGTCGTCAAAACCCCCATTGATATTGGGCTTAACCCGAATTCACAGTTTTTTTTCCTCTCGCATGTGCGCTTGCTGCACTACCAAACTCACGCCTAAGGCGGTGACTGCAATGCCTACTAACGTCAGGGCATGTAAGGGCTCATCAAAAAGCACCCAAGCCATCACTGCGGTGGTAGGGGGTACCAAGAAAAGCAAACTGGTAACCTGAGTGGCCGCCCCCCGCTGAAGCAGCATGTACAGCAATGAACTGCCCCCAATCGTTAGGACCAGGACCGACCAGACCATGGCGCCCCACATCAAATCCCAAGCCATGGGTTCAGACTCCACCAGAGCCAAAGGCAAGGTCACCAGGCCCGCACTGGCCAACTGAATCACGCCTGCAGATCGGACGTCGCAAGGTTGCAGCCAACGTTTTTGATAAAGAGTACCTAGGGTAATGCTCATAAGTGCCAGCAGCCCAAAGCCTAAGGTGTAAAGACTGACCTCGGTGCTGGCCTCCAACTTATGCCCCACCACCATGACCAATCCGGACAAGCCCAGTATCAAGCCCAGCCATTGACGGCGGCTGACCTGAGAACCCTGAGAAGACAACCACCACGCCGTGAGAACGGGCTGCAAGCCCACAATCAAGGCGATCAAGCCTGCCCCCATGCCCGCTTTAACCGCAGTCCATACGCCCCCCAAGTAACCCGCATGCATGAACACGCCGGTCAGTGCCATATGGCACCACTGCGTTTTGGTGGCGGGCCAAGCCACCCGCGCAAGCCAGACCCAAGCGCCCAAGCACAGCACAGAAAAGAGGTAACGGTAGGCCAAAAACTTCATGGGCGGCGCATAAGGCATGCCATAGCGGGCCACAATAAAGCCTGTGCTCCAGATCAACACAAACAACCAAGGCATGGCCCGAACGAACCAGGCCTCACGTGAGAGGATCAAGCTAATCTACCCGTGCACGAATTTCTGGAAGTGCTTTGCGCAAGTAATACACCATGGACCACACCGTTAAAACGGCGGCAATCCAAATCAACACTGTGCCCCAGAGATGGGTATCCACCATGCCGAACAGGGTGCTGTTGTACAAAAGAAAGGGAATGGCCACCATTTGAAAAGTGGTTTTAAGCTTACCCAGCATGTGCACGGCCACACTGCGTGAGGCCCCAATTTGCGCCATCCACTCCCTTAACGCAGAAATGGCAATTTCGCGGCCCACAATGATGAGCGCCACAAACACATCAGCACGGCCCAAATGCACCAACACCAACAAGCTGGCACAGACCAAAAACTTGTCTGCCACAGGGTCTAAAAAAGCTCCAAAAGCTGAAGTTTGATTCAGCTTGCGAGCCAAATACCCGTCTAACCAGTCCGTCAGGGCAAACACCACAAACAACACCGTAGCCACCAGGTTTTTGGTTTCGTCTGACAACGGCAAATAGAACACACCAATGATCAAAGGAATCGCGACAATACGGGTCCAAGTCATCAGGGTGGGAATGGTCATAAACATAGGGTCATTGTGGCACGTAGGCTTAAGCGTTTGACTTTCATCAACCCGGTGCTCTATCACTAGCGAAACGCTTTGATATCAACGCAGCGCTTTGTAAATAGCGTCTGCCAGTTCACGAGAAATGCCGTCTACCGACATCAAATCTTCCACGCTGGCTGAAGTCACACCGCGCAAGCCCCCAAAACGCTGCAGCAGTTTGGCGCGGCGCTTAGGTCCTATGCCTGCCACATCCTCCAGCTTACTGCTGCCCGTGCGCACTTTAGCGCGTTGGGCGCGCATACCGGTGATGGCAAAACGGTGCGCCTCGTCCCTAATTTGAGCCACCAACATGAGTGCAGCGGAGTCTTTGCCCAGATACACTTTGTCACGCCCGTCGGCAAAAACAAGCTCTTCAAGCCCCACCGCGCGGCCTTCGCCTTTCTCCACCCCCACGATCAAGTGCAGGTCCAAACCCAATTGCTCAAACACCGTTTTGGCCATAGACACCTGTCCCTTACCACCGTCCACCAGCACCAAATCTGGCATCTGGCGGTTGGATTTAGGGCCAGGCTCCGAAGATGCGGCGGCCTCTTCCGCCCAGCGGCCATAACGGCGCATCAGCACCTGCTTCATTGCAGCGTAGTCGTCACCTGGAGTGATGCCTTCAATTTTGTAGCGGCGGTATTCAGAGCTTTGCATTTTGTGGTGATGAAACACCACACAAGATGCCTGCGTGGCTTCACCCGTGGTGTGTGAAATGTCAAAGCACTCAATGCGCATATCGTCCAAGCGGTCTTGGGGCAAAGATAAGGCCTCCGCTAAAGCGCGGGTACGCGCCTGTTGCGATCCTTCTTCAGACAACAAACGAGCCAATTGCAAAGCGGCATTGGTTTGCGCCATATCCAACCACACTCGGCGTTGCTCTTTGGGTTGATAAACAGCCCTCACTTTGAAACCAACTTTATGAGGCCCCGACTGCTCAGAGAGGAGTAGCAGTAAGTGCGGGTCTACCTGTTCACTGCACACCAGCGTAGGCACAGGCGGCACCTCGAGATAGTGCTGAGCAATAAAGGCTTCAAGCACTTGTGCGGGGGTGGCATCTTCCACATGCGTGGGAAAGTAAGCCCGGTCGCCCAAGTGCCGCCCGCCGCGTACCATAGCCAAATTGACGCAAGCACGGCCGCC
>DDPM01000137.1 GCA_002342165.1 Hylemonella sp. UBA2468 | reverse complement strand
ACCCACCATCAAACCTGTGTCGGTGGCGGCGGTGGCATCCACTTGGCCTTGCATCAACGGCGCAAAATTAAGCAGTCCAGTCACCACCAACGTCACATCAGCTTCGGTCAGACCCGCTTGGTTGAGCAATATTTGCAAATTGGTGCGGGTGCCGCTGTTGAGGCTGTACACCCCAATTTTTTTACCTTTCAAATCCGACGCCTTGTTAATGCCGCTGGACTTCAAAGACACCACATTGAAGATGTTTTGGGGGTAAATGTCGTAAATGGCGCGCAGCTTGGCGCCTTTGTCGAGTGCCATATAAAAAGAGCCGGGGTCGGTAAACGCCACATCCGCCTGCCCGCTGAGCAGGTTGCGAATGGCATCTCCCCCTCCAGCACCGGGCATAAAGCTCAAATCGATGCCGCGGCTACGGAAAAAGCCCTTGTCTTCTTCCACCAAAATATTGGTGACCTCGCTGATGGGCTTGCCCCAGCTGGCTAGAGTGACTTTTTCAAGCGCCACGGTTTGTGAAGCAGCCACACCCGCAACACACCAAGATGCCAAGGCGAGCGAGGCCATCATCAAAGCTCGAAGCTTTTGAAAAAAATAGGGAGCCAACCTTTGAGCCACAGATGTATTCATTAAACGTTTCCTTTTCTAACGTAAGTTCTCAGGGCATAGCGCTCTAGAGCCAAGGTGATGTGATACGTCACCAAGCCCATCAGGGTGATGAGAAACAACACCGCAAACATCAAGGGCGTGTCCATGGACCCCTGGGTCGCAATGATGAGTGCACCCAAACCTTTGCTGGCCCCTACAAATTCGCCCACCACCGCGCCCACCAAGGCCAGCACCACGGCCACACGAATGCCCGCCCAAATGCCGGGCAAACAAGCTGGTATTTTCAAGCGCCACAGGGTTTGGCTGCGGCTGGCACCCAACATGCGAAACAACTCCAATCGCTGCGCATCCACATGCTCCAAGCCTGTCATGGTGTTTTCCAGCAAGGGAAAAAAACAAATCAAAGCGGTGATCACCACCGTAGGGGTGGTGCCAAAACCAAACCACACAATAAACAAGGGCACCAACGCCAGCTTGGGCACCACTTGGCTGGTCACCACATAGGGCATGAGCAGGCGTCGAGTTAGCGCAGACTCACCTAAAACCACCCCCCCCAAAAAGCCCAAACTGCACCCAAGCCCTAAGCCCAATACCAGCTCCAAGGCGGTTTGCGCCATGTGGGGCCACAAATAACCTGTACTCAGGCCGCGCCACAAAGCCGCCACCACCAAGCTGGGTGCGGGCAACACCAAGGGTGAAAAGTCCAGCCACTGCACGCACCCTTCCCACAAACTCAACAACACCAACAACATCACCCAAGCAACGGTTTTCGGAAACTGTTGTAACAACTTCATGGAGCCCCCACGTCCATAGCCGCCCTTAAATGGGCACAGAGTTGATTGAATTCGACGCTGTATCGCACCGCGCCTGTTCTAGGCCTTGGCAAGTCAATCGCTACGTCTCGAGTCATAACCCCACGGTCCATTACCACCACACGGTCGGCCAGAAACACCGCCTCAGTGATGTCATGGGTCACAAACATCACCGTGGAGTTTTGGCTGCGACACAAGTTCAACAGTTCCATTTGCAGTTCTTCACGGGTGATGGCATCGAGCGCTGCAAAGGGCTCGTCCATTAGCAACACCGCGGGGTCCAACACCAAGGCGCGGGCAATGGCCACACGGCTTTGTTGTCCACCGGAGAGTTGATGGGGGTACTGTTGGGCGTAGGCGCTTAGCCCCATCGCCTCCAACAGTGAGGCGGCTTTGTCGCGCACCTTTTGGCCATCATGGCCGCTCAATTTTCCGCTCGCTTTGCCACGCAATTGGGCGGGCAAAAGCACGTTGTCCCAAATGGTGAGCCAATCTAACAAGGTGGGCGACTGAAATACAAAACCCGCCATGGGGCTGGGTTGGGTGACGGCTTGGCCATCCAGCCACACCCCGCCGCTATCGGGTTGCAACAAACCCGCAGCCAGCTTGAGCAAGGTGGTTTTGCCGCAGCCGCTGCGCCCCACCAAACAATGAAACGCGCCCCGCGCCAAGCGCCAGTCCACGCCCTGCACCACGGGCGGCCAGCCTGGGTAGGTATAGCTCACCCCCTGTAAATTTAAAAATGGCGAATCAAGGGCGGGAGTCATGGGGGGCAAGGGGAGCAAAGGGTTCAATCTCGGTAGCTTGCATAGCTTTCGGCCGCAGATTCTGCTGAAGCTTCTAGGTCCACCATGCGCACCAGGTCGAGCAAGCTAAAGCGCCCATCGTGGTGCCAGCCCGGCTCGGGGGATGTCATGCTGCCCAAAGCGCACAAACGCGTCACACCAGCCAAGGCCAAGGGCTCTGCCAAAAGCTGAAGTTCTTCAGGGCTCACCGCCAAACCCAGCGTTTGCACAAAACGCCGCTGTGCGGCCAAGTGCGGCACCACATCCCTCACATGGTCCACCGCCATCACCTTTAGGGTGCGGTTTAAAGCGCTGGGAGCCAGTTGGCTGGCTGAATCCACGTAGGCCACTGCCCAAGGGGCGGCGGCATCGCCCAACACATAGGTACTGGGCTCGCTTGCAAACTCTTGGGTTTGTCGCCAAGAGCTCACGCCAGCTGATTCTTCTAAAGTCAAATCCCGCCTTGGAAATTTATGCTGCAAAGCGGCCAGCTCTTGCGCCAGAAGCTCGCTGAATTCTTTAGGCGATACACGGCCGCCCCGCGCTGCATACACCACTTGCGGTGAATAACAGCCCTGTTGCTCAAAACGCACCACATCCAGCGCAGCTTGGTGCGCGGTGTGAGAGGCCGTGTGCACATCCAAGGCCGCGGCAGACACCAAGGTCGCGCTGAGCTTGTGCCCATGCTGCAAAAACCGAGTGGTCACCGGCACTTGGGCCCTTAAAGCAGCCAGGCTTGTATTGCCGCCATAGGCCAGTACCACATCGGCTGCCTCGCAAAGCACACGCTCGCGGGCAGCATCACCCCCTTGGAACCACACNNTCGCACAGCACATGTTCCCGCTCCGAATCACCCCCTTGAAACCACACCACGGCCAAATGTGGTGCCAAACGGGGCTCCACTTCAGCCAATACTTGGGCCACCACGTGCGCCACCAAGGGCTCCGCACTGCTGACCTTGCCTACAGACGGCGCCTTGACCAACAAGCCGCTGATCAGGCTCCACAGCGGCAAACCCGGCACATTGCCCGCCCACACATGTACCAAAAGCTCCGGGCCCACAGCGCGGACCATGCCGCCCTTGGGGCTGGGCTGAAACTCGTCCAAACACTTGGGGTTGCCAAAGTCTTGAGCCACAAAACGCTGCAGCTGGGGGGTGCGAAAAGTTTTAAAGCAAGCGTTCAGCCCCAAACGCACCATCTCAGCGTCTAGGCCGGTGATGCGCGGCAACCAAAGCTCAAGCAACTGGCGCTGGGGGTTTTGCGGATCCAACAGCCGGGCCATGGTCTGATCCACCGCCGCCATGATTTGGCTCACTGGCATGGCTTTTAGCGCAGCGCCCGAATCACGCACTCGCTGGGCCAATAGGGCCAACTGATCTGGGCTGTAGTGGGGCACCTCGATCTGCCAAGTGTGCCCAGCGTTTTCGTAGCTGAGGGTGTGCCAAGCTGAACCCATGGCTTCAAGCTGGCCCAGGCGAAGCAGATTCATGACTGCGTGGCCCTTAAAAACTCATCCACAGCCATAGAACATCCCTTGGCTTGTGAACCTTGGGCGCGGCCCAACAGATAAAACCCTGCGGGCTCGACATCCGGCCCCATCTGCGCCAAACCCACGTCTTCGGTGAGTATGGTGGTCACAGAATTGAAGTTGGCCAAATCGCAGTGCACCAAAATGCCGCGCTCGCCTGCGGGCATGTCCAAGCCGGTTAAAGGATCCACCACCCGAGACCGAATCCAGTGAGGCCCCGACTTTAAAGACGGCAGCTGGGCATTACCCGCGTCATAAAACTGCGTGCTGAGCTCGGTCATGCCGTACATATTGATGCAATGGCTGGGCGGCACACCCAAAAAGTGGGTCAATTGCTTGTAAAAAGCCTGTATGGGCACCTCGCGCGACTGCCCTTTAAACCCACCCGTGTCCAAAATACGGCTGCCTTCGGGCAAGACAAAACGCAACCCGCGTTCCTGCAAGGCATCCATCACATGCACCAAGCTGTAGCTGGCCCCCAGCAAGGCATAGGGCTGGTTTGAAGCCACCGCATCTTGCAGGCTCGCCACCACATCGTCCACCAGCAGGCCAGTGTCTGAAACCAAACAACGGCTGCCGGATGCACCAAAGGTGTGAAGGGCCAACTGCAAGTAGTGCGCCAAAGAAGAGTTGGGCATGAGCGTTTCATCCGGAAACACCACGCCCATGCGGATGGATTGCAGAGGTTGACTAGCAGGTTGAGAAAAGGCCGCCCCCATAAACCGCTGCTGGAAATGAAGCCGCATTGAGGTGTCGTACACCTGCAAATGGGGATGAAAGTGCCTGCCGCGCACATCGCCCCGGGTGGTGCCGCTGGTCATGAAGACGCGTTCACACTGCTCGGGGGGCCAGCAGCTCAGCGTCTGCTCCTTGAATGCGGCAATGGGTACCGCCGGGATATCTTGCCAACGCCGCACAGTTCTGGGGGTTCGGGCGCGCTGTCGGCAAAACCGCTGAAACGGCGCATTGAACTCATACTGGTGCGCAAATAACCTTAAAGCCAATTGGTTGAACGCCTCATCCAGCAGCTGGTTCTGACCCGAAAAGTCTTGCGCCATAAAAGCCAGCAGGTCCTGGACCAAGGCTTCTTCAGTTGGAGCAACAGGAGGACTGGAAAGAGTGAGAGGCATCTTGTTCAAAAAGGTTCACAAGTGCTCCGAAAGTCGACAGGATGAAACGAGGGTCCTGACAGCTCTTCTTACGTCGGCATGATCCGAGTCAAGTTCGCGGGTTTGTTTCACCATCTCAGCCCTCCTGCACATGCAAGTGGACACCCCGGAGCAATTTTGCATTGTAAGCACGCAGGGCGAGGCACGGTCTTGGCTCGGCCACCTTAAGCGACTGCATTCTCATGCTCACCAACAGCCCCTCGCGCCTGATCCTGACAGAAGACCAACAATTTTTGGTCTACCGCAAAGCCTTAATTGACTTTTTATGCACACTGCGATCGCATGTGGAGGAGGACCATTGAGCAGACCTTGAGCCAAGCCTAAGGGACCATCAGGCTACGCTCGCTGAAGCCTTGATGTCGTCCAAAAACCCAAACAACTCTTCCACTTGGGCGGACGTGAAAAGTGCTTATGGCCCCTGTCGTGCGTAGCCGGTAAAAGGTGGTTCATAGAGCAAGCTGGGCTCCATCACCCCACGCTCAGCTTTGGTGGCTTCGATAAAAAGTGCCGGCCATTCGCCCTGTAAGAATGAAAAACTGGAAGCTATTATTTTTGACCCCATGAGGGCAAAAACAGGCCGATTGCTTGAAAAAGCGGCAGGTTTGACCTCATAGGGTCAATTTTTTTGAGCATCTATCAGCGCGGCCACCTGTGCCCGAAGCTCAGGCAAGTCGGCATGAATGGTCTTCCACACCACTTCAAAATCGACCCTGAAATAGCCGTGCGCAAGTGCGTTTCGCATTTCGTACGCGAAATTCAGTGGAACTTCGGGATGCTGGACTACGAAATCTGGATGGTACCGACGCACGTTGTTGGATGCCTCGCCAATGATTTCGAAATTCCGGATGACCGCATCTTGCGTTTTCTCGTCCTGCAAAAAAGTGGCTTCGGTCATATCGTCCACATAGCGCAGGATGCGATCAATGGCCTGAACGATGTGCCCCAAATAGTCGGGCAATCGCAAGGTGTCCGCCTTGCTCATACCGCCACAGCCTCGTTCACCACGATATTCCGGAAATGATCCGGCAAGGCCCGGGGCGTGACTACATCCACAGGAATGCCCAACAGTGCTTTGAGTTCGTAGCGAATGGCGCCAATATCCATCATCGTAGTCTCTGGCGTTGGCTCCACCAAAATATCCAAATCGCTGCCCTCGGTATCGTCTCCATGCACTACGGAGCCGAAAACACGCACATTCGTTACCCGGTGGCTCAGGGCAATCGTGCGAATGGCATCGCGGTGGGTTTGCAAGGCTACGGATGGGCGCATGGTTCAGGGCACAAGGGTTAATGCAAAGTTTGTATCACAACTCCCCCGCAAACGCCCACTGCTGCAGCGAGGCGAACAGGGCGTCTAGTTGGGCCAGGGCGGCGTGGTGGGTGGCTTGGGTTGCTAAAGCATGGGATTGATCGGCGGGAGGAAACATCTTGTCCATAACGGTAACCACAATGGCTTGCTTTGACGCAAGCCTGCTTTTGTGCTCCGAAAGTCGACAGGATGATTGGGGTGCCTGATAGCTCTTCTTACGTCGGCATGATCCGAGTCAAGTTCGCGGGTTTGGTAGACCATCTCAGCTCTCCAGCCTAAGCAAGAAAACACCCCGGAGAAGAATTGCATTGTACGCACGCAAGTCACCACTTGGTCTTGCCTATTTACCAGCGCTGGCGCATTTTTTGCTCGAATGGAATTATGAACAATCATTTGCGAATCGTGGTGGTGGCACCTGATACAGCCCTGAACGAGCCAGACGACCAGCAGGCCCTGGATTTGGCCGAGCGTAATCGCAGCCTGCGCATTGGATTGCTGGAAAGTGGTTTCAATTTAGTGGCCACACTGCCCGCCGATGTATTTTTGTCGGAGCGAATTGCCCAGCTTCAGCCTGACATGGTGATTGTGGACGCCGAGAGTGATGCCCGCGACGCCCTAGAACATGTGGTCATTGCCACCCGCGATGCCCCTAGGCCCATTGTGATGTTTACCAACGACAGCGACCCCTCCCATGTTCGGCAAGCTGTAGCCGCTGGCGTGACGGCCTATGTGGTCTCGGGTATGTCCCCAGAACGAATTCGCCCCATTTTGGACGTGGCTATGGCTCGGTTTGAACATGAGCAAGCTCTGAAAGACGAACTCAACACCGCCCGAATGGAGCTTAAAGACCGCAAAACCATCGATCGAGCAAAAGCACTTTTGATGCAGCGCCAAGGCCTATCCGAAGAACAGGCCTACAACAAAATGCGCAAATCGGCCATGGACAAGGGCCTCAAGCTGGCCGAAGTGGCGCAGCGCATGCTGGATGTGGCTGATTTATGGGCTTGAATCCAACACCNNTAACGATTTAACGTGCTCAAGTTTTCAATGGCGAAGGCTTGAGCACTCTGGGCAAAGGCGTCCCCACAGATAAGTTTCTGTGCGGGCGCCTTTTTATTAGTTTTATTTGCCACCAACCGCAGGAGTTCCATATGCCTGATCTTTTTAACGCCAAAATCAGCCGCCGCGCCGTGTTGCAATCTGCCGCCGTTGGCGCTATTGGGGTAGACCCAGCGATACGAGCTGTGGTGTACGCCGCAGGGTCTGACGCACCCGAAAAAACCGAAGTCAAAATTGGTTTTATTCCGTTAACCGACTGCGCAAGCGTAGTCATGGCTTCGGTACTGGGAATTGATCAAAAGTACGGCGTCAAGATCATCCCTACGAAAGAAGCCTCTTGGGCCGGGGTACGCGACAAACTGGTCAACGGCGAGCTGGACATGGCGCATGTGCTCTATGGCCTGATCTACGGCGTGCACCTGGGCACGGCCGGCCCCAAGAAGGACATGGCCGTGCTGATGACCATCAACAACAACGGCCAAGGTCTGACCCTGTCCAGGAAGCTGGCGGACAAGGGCGCCGTGAACGTGGAGGGCCTGGCCAAGCTGATGGCCAGCGAGAAGCGCGAGTACA
>DDPM01000077.1:9882-14218 GCA_002342165.1 Hylemonella sp. UBA2468 | reverse complement strand
GGTGTGGCGCCCCATGCCCCATGCCCCCCAAAACGCCGCCCACGAGCTGTTTGCCGTGCTGCGCGAGCTCGATGCCTTGGGCGCCTCCGACATTTTTGTGCAGGCCCCACCGGCCGATACCGAGTGGGACGGCGTGCGCGACCGCTTGACTCGGGCGTCCGCCAAGTAGACAAGCCGGTCCCGTTTCTAGGTGTAAGTCTGAGGTAGTCGGGGCTCGGGTTTGCCCTATATTGGAGGGTTATTGGGCTCTTTTAACCCCTACCTTCCCCCTAATCTTACCCCCTATCCTCACCTTTAAACCTCCATGAAAACCGCACTCCACCTTATCAACGGCCAGTGGGTCCCCGCTGCTCAAGGCTCTGGCACCTTAGCCCCTTGCTACAACCCTGCCACCGGTGAAGTGGCCGCCCAATTTGCGGAGGGCACCGCCGCCGACGCGCACGCTGCCATCGCTGCGGCCGTGCATGCGTTTGAGAACACCGCTTGGAAGCACAGCCCACGTCTGCGTGCCGAGGTGATGATGGACATGGCCGCCCGCATGGAGGCGCGCAGAGACGAGATGGCCGATTGGCTGGTCACCCTCAATGGCAAATTGCGCCGCGAGGCGCTGGGCGAAATCAATGCCGGCATTTCGGAAATGCGTTACTACGCTGGCTTGGCCCGCAACATCAACGGTCGCGTGCTGGAAATTGAGCCCGGTTGCTACAGCTCCATGGAGCGTGAGGCCGCGGGCGTGTGCGCCATCATCCTGCCTTGGAATGCGCCGGTGACCTTGCTGATCCGCTCGCTTGGCCCCGCCATGGCGGCAGGCTGCACCAGTGTGATCAAGCCCGCGCACCAAACCGCGCTGATCAACAACATCGTGCTGGAGTGTCTGGCCGATCCGCGCGTGCCGCCGGGTGCCATCAACTCGGTGGTGGAATCCACTAGCGTGGTGTCGCAAGCCCTTTGCACCCACCCCGATGTGGAGGTGCTGAGCTTTACCGGTTCTTCCCACGTGGGCAAGCTCATTGCCCAAAGCACGGCGGGCACGCTCAAGCGTTTGTCGTTGGAGCTGGGCGGCAAAGCACCCGCCATTGTGCTGCCCGATGCCGACTTGGACGCCTCCATTCCTGCCATTGTGGGCGGGGCCATGGTCATGGCGGGCCAGCAGTGCACGGCCATTGCCCGCGTGCTGGTGCACGACAGCATTTACGCCAACGTGGCCGAGCGTCTCACGCAAGCCCTCAAGGCCGTTAAGGTGGGCCCGGGCCACGACCCCGCTTCACAAATGGGTTGCCTCATTGATGTGCGCAACCGCGACCGAATCAATGGCCTGATGGACACTGCCGCGGCCACCCAAAAAGTGTTGTTGCGTGGTGGTATTCCGGGGGGCGACCTGGCCCGCGGGGCGTTTATTGAACCCAGCTTGATAGAGGTGGAAGACCTGAATTCAGAGTTCATCCAAAACGAATTGTTTGGCCCTTTGCTGGTGCTCGAGCGCTTTGGGTCCGAAGCTCAAGCGGTTCAGCGCGCCAATGCCACCCGTTATGGTTTGTCGGCCAGCGTGTGGAGCCGCGACTCGCAATGCATTCGCCGCATAGGCAAACAGTTGCGCAGTGGCACCGTGTGGGCCAACTGCCACAACCGCCTGTTTGCCGAAGCCGAAACCGGCGGCTTTCGTGACAGCGGTTACGGCCGCCTGCATGGCCTGGAAGGCCTGAACGACTTTTTGCAAACCAAACATTACTTCACCGAAGTACGCTGATCATGTCCACAAGTTCTGTCGCCCATACTGCTGCTCACCATTTCTTAGAGGGTCTGACCGACCTCGGGGTGAACTACATTTTTTCGAACCTGGGCACCGACCATGTGTCCCTGATTGAAGAGCTCGCCCGCTGGGAGCAAGAAGGCCGCGCCCACCCCCAAATGGTGCTGTGCCCGCACGAAAACGTGGCGGTGCACATGGCTGCCGGTTTTGCCGCCATCACGGGTCGCGGCCAAGCGGTGGTGGTGCATGTGGACGCAGGAACGGCCAACGCCTCCATGGGCTTGCACAACATGTTTCGTACCCGTTTGCCTGTGCTTTTAATGGCCGGCAAAACCCCGTTCACCCTGCGCGGCGAACTGCCCGGCTCGCGCGACAACTACGTACACTTTGTGCAAGACCCGTTTGACATTGCCAGCCTGGTGCGCCCTTACGTCAAGTGGGAATATTCCTTGCCCAGCGGCGTGGTGGCCAAAGAGGTGGTGCGCCGTGCCCACTCTGTGATGCAAAGCGACCCGCCCGGGCCGGTCTACCTGACCCTGCCGCGCGAGGTGTTGGCCGAATCCTGCGCCGATGACCAAGCCCTACCCTACGGCGTTGAGCGTTATGGCGCCGTGGCCTTGGGCGGCATAGACACAGCCCGCGCTCAAGCCATTGCCGACCAGCTCATGCAAGCCCAGCACCCCATGGTGGTCACCTCTTACTTAGGCCGCAAGCCCGAAGCCGTGGCGGCCCTTGAAGACTTGGCATTACTGTGCGGTGTGCAGGTTTATGAATTCAGCCCCGTGTACCTCAACATCTCGCGAACCCACCCTTGCTTTATGGGGTTTGACCCTGGCCAGGGCTTGCCGCATGCCGATGTGGGTTTGCTGCTGGATGTGGATGTGCCGTGGCTGCCCAAGTTCACCCAACCCAAGCCTGAAACCCGTTGGATCCACATCGACGTGGACCCCATTAAAAAAGACTTCCCCATGTGGGGCTTTGCCACCGACGTGCGCGTGCAGGCCGATTGCGCCGCCGTGCTGCGCCAGGTGGCCGACTTGGTTCGTTCCCGGGCCGATGCCGCCTACCACCAGAAGGTGGCCGAGCGCATTGCGGCCTGGGGCGATCAACGCAGCGCGCGCCGCTCGGGCGTGGCCAAAGCCGCCGCGCAGGCAGGGCAGCCCGGTGCCATTGCGGCGCCTTATTTCTTTGCGCAGCTTAGCCAAGCCTTGCGCCCTGACGATGTGGTGGTCAACGAGGCCATCCGCAATGTGCCGTTTTTGCTCAACCAAGTGGAGCGCACCGAAGCCTTAAGCCTGATTGGCAATGCGGGCGGCGGCCTGGGTTACAGCGGCGGCATGGCATTGGGTGCCAAGCTGGCGCTTAAAGCCACCAAGCCCCACGCCCGTGTGTTGCAGGTGGTGGGTGACGGGGGCTTCCATTTTTCTACCCCCACCTCGGTGTACGCCACCGCCCAAACCTACCAGCTGCCCATTTTGACGGTGGTGCTGGACAACGGCGGTTGGCAAGCGGTTAAAGAGGCGGTGGTGCGTGTGTACCCTGAAGGGCAAGCCGTGCAGACCGACCAGTTTCAGGCTCGGCTGCAGGGCCAACAGCGCCACTTTGAGCAAATTGCTCAAGCCTTTGGCGGTTATGGCGAGTGCGTGAGCGATCCGGCTGAAGTGCCCGCCGCCATTGCGCGCTGCCTTGGAGCGCTGGACCGTGGTCAGGCCGCGGTGCTTAACGTGCAAATTGGGTTGCAGTAAGCCCAGGATTGCCTAGCTTTGGACTAGGGCCTCCGCCCAAACCAAAGCTTCATGCCCAAGATCCAAAGGGCCAACCACAAGGTGACCATATTGGCCACCACAATGGGCCATGAGCCCAGCAGCCAGCCGTAAACCAGCCACAGCGCCACGCCCAGCGCGAACACGCTGTACATGATCAGCGATATGCCACTCACATCGCGCGTGCGGCAGGTTTTGATGGCCTGCGGCAAAAAGCTCACGGTGGTTAAAAAAGCAGCCACTGCGCCTAAAGCGTCCATCCAAGGGCTCATCAAGTTCATGAGTTTTAAGGCTGTTGCGCCCACTCTAATGCGGCGTCCAGTGCGGCGCGTGCCGCATGGGCTTGGGGGTGGTTGATCACAGCCACCAACACCCAGCGTTTGCTGGTATGACCTCCGATGCCACTGCCGTTGCCATGCACATAACCCGCAACGGCCACCACATCGCGCAGGCTGCCGGTCTTCAGGTGGGCGCTGCCCAAATTGGCGGCTCGGCCCGGGCGGGTTTTAAGCGTGCCATCTACCCCAGCAATGGGCAGGGACGATACCAGCTCGGGCATCAAGGGGGACTGCCAAGCCCACTGCAACATGCGCGCCAAAGCCGCAGCAGTTATGCGTTCGCGCCGAGACAGGCCCGAGCCGTTGTCCAAAATGGGCTGGTCTTGTGCGCCCCAGCGCTGCGTCCACCATTCGGCCAACACCTCGCGCCCAGCGGCCAAACTGCCTTTGTCTTTCAGTTGCAGACCTAAGGTCAGCAGCAGTTGCTGTGCCATCACGTTGTTGCTGTATTTGTTGATGTCACGCACCACCTCGCTCAGCGCCGG
>DDPM01000077.1:205-9866 GCA_002342165.1 Hylemonella sp. UBA2468 | reverse complement strand
TGCCGCTGAGCTGCCCGCCACTGGCGCGCCACATGCCTTCAAGGGCGCGCGCGGCAAAGCTGGCCGGGTCGGCGTAGGCCACCGGCCACACCCGCTCACCACAGCCGGCGGGGTAGCGCCCCAAAAAGCGTATTCGGTTGGGGTCAGAAAAATCGGCTTGCAAGGCGGCTCGGTAATCCACGCAGTCGGCCCGCTGCATGTTGGTCAGACCTGCGGCAGGCGACACCACAGACGCCGGGCTTGCGGCCAGCGGCACCGTGGGTGGGGTCAGCATGCCGGCCAAGGGCGGGTCCACCTGCAAACGGGCCACTTGGGCGGTGGGGTCGGGTACAAAGGTCATGACCATGGAGGCATAGTTCAGCAGCAGCGCATCGGGGGCCACGTTGTAGGGGCGCAGCCGCTCGCCGTCAAAGTCGCCGGGGTCGGTGGGGGGCAAGTCAAAAAGGCTGCGGTCCAGCACCAAGTCGCCCTGTATGTGGCGTATGCCCAAACCTTGCAGCCGTCGCACCAGCAACCAAATGCGCTCCATCACCAGTTTGGGGTCGCCCCGACCTTGGATATAGACCGATCCGTTCAGCGTCCCGCTGGCGTTGATGCTGCCATCTACATACACCGGTGTTTTCCATGTGAACTGCGGCCCCAGCAGGTCCAGCGCGGCCAAGGTGGTCACCAGCTTCATGACCGAAGCAGGGTTGACCGCCACCTCCGCACGGTGGCTCAGGCGCGGGGGCAGTGCGCCTTCCGCATCCACCACCAAAAGGCTCATGGCTTCGGCGGGCACCTGCGCTTTGTGCAGGGCTTGCAACACCTTGGGCGGCAGGGTTTTAAGCGTTTGGGCGCTCGCCCCAACGGCGCATAAAGCGGCGCTTAAAACCAAAGCCACATCCAGCACCATGTTACGCGTCATATCTTGCGCCCGGAACACTCCACTGCGCTCCAACAAGCTACGCATCAGTCTTTGCGCTGAAGCGCTTGATGTGGAGGAGAGGAGTAGCTTGCACATGCGGTCAGTCTAAACCTAAATTTGCCAAGGCGCATGCAAATTTGCATAATGACTGCAAAGAATGCAGTTAAGAGGAGTGCCGCTATGGCCATGCTGACAGTGCGCAATTTGCCCGACGATGTGCACCGCGCTTTGCGGGTGCAGGCTGCTCTGCATGGACGCAGCACTGAGGCTGAAGTCCGCGAAATTTTGTCCCTCGCGGTTAAACCAGAAACGCGGGTTCGCATGGGTGATGCCTTGGCGGCACTGGGTCAAAAAATTGGTCTGTCCAATGAAGATATTGACGCCATGGGTTTGATGCGAGACCGCACCCCAGCGCAGCCCGTGGGTTTTGAATGATCGTCCTGGATACCAACATCGTTTCAGAAGCGATGAAACCGGAGCCCTACCCTGCTGTTAGGGCTTGGTTAAATGGCCAAGCGACCGAAACACTGTACTTGTCTACGGTCACCGTGGCCGAGCTGCTGTATGGCTTAGGCGCGCTTCCGGTCGGCAGGCGCAAGGACCTGTTGGCTCAAACGCTGGAGGGTCTGATGCGCCTGTTTCGGGATCGAGTGCTTCCATTCGATATGGATGCTGCGCGGTGCTACGCCGAATTGGCGGTTGTAGCCAAGACCGCTGGACGAGGTTTTCCAACCCCGGATGGGTACATTGCCGCCATTGCCAGTTCGCGGGGTTTTATGGTGGCCTCACGCGATACAAAGCCTTTCGAAGCTGCCAACATCAGGGTGATCAACCCATGGGTTGGTTAGGGTGATCTGTTCATGAGTATGAAGTTTTTAGCCTTAGACACCAGCACGGACTCCATGTCGGTGGCGGTTTCGGTGGCGGACCGCGTGTGGGCGTTCACAGGCGCAGGGGGGGCGAAATCGTCCGGCACCTTGATTGCGGTGATTCAAGACCTGTTGGCTCAGGCACAAGTGCGCCTCTCAGAGCTCACGGCCATTGTGTGGGGCCAAGGGCCCGGCTCGTTTACGGGGTTGCGCACAGCCTGCTCGGTGGCGCAGGGCTTGGGGTTTGGTGCGGGGGTGCCGTTGCTGCCCGTATCCACTTTGTGGGCGGTGGCCGAAGACGCCCGCAGCACGCACCAGCTCAGCCCAGCATCGCATGGGCATGTGTTGGCTTTGCTTGACGCCCGCATGGGTGAACTTTACGCCGTTGAGCTGTGTTGGACCCAAGGCCGCTGGAGTGCGCTGGGGTCAGAGCGTTTGATGGCCCCTGAGCAGGTGGCCCCCTACTGGGCAGAAATGCACATGCCAAAACCTGGAGCGGGCATGTTGTCGCCAGCACCGGCCCATTTGGTGGGGAATGCCTTCGTGACTCACAGCGAGCGCATGTACTTGCCCGACAGCGCTTTAAGCCACTGCTTCACGGCCGTGCCCAGCGCCACCGCCATGCTGCGCTTGGCTCCCGTACTTTGGGCCNNGGCCGTAACCGCTGATCAAGCCCTGCCGCGCTACGTGCGAGACAAAGTAGCTCAAACCACCGCCGAGCGCATGGTGCAGCTCGCCCCACAACCCAGATGAGCCTGATCGCAACATTTGCGCTACCTATTCAAGACTCTGCGGCAGCGCCACTTGAGGTGGCGTGGCGGCCCCTGCAAGAGGGCGACATTGAACAGGTGTTGGAGATTGAAAAGCAGGCCTATTCCCACCCCTGGACGCACGGCAACTTTGCAGACGCTTTGCGCAGCGCGTACCCTGCGCAAATGTTGTGTGCCGGCCCGAACGTGTTGGGCTATGTGGTGGCCATGAAAGGCGTGGAAGAGGTGCATTTGCTCAACCTGACGGTGGCGCCAGATTTTCAGAGGCAGGGTTGGGCCCGGCTCATGATGGAAGGCTTGGTTTTGTGGTCGCGAGGCCAAGGTGCCCTTAAGTTGTGGCTGGAGGTGCGCGTGAGCAACCAACGCGCTCTGGAGGTCTACCGGCGTTTTGGTTTTGTGCCTATGGGTGTTCGCAAACAGTACTATCCCTTGGCGCCCAACCGGCGCGAAGATGCGGTGGTGATGAGCCTCAAGCTGTGACAATGCACACATGACCGCGTCGACCCTGTCCGAACCCACTGCATCGCCAGCAACACCACCCCCAGCGGTGCCACCCCAATTGGCGCTGGACGCCCGCCAGCGCGCCATGCTGGCAGAAATGGGCTTAGGCCTGGGTTGGCCCAGCACGGAGTCCGCCGTTTCAGTGCCTCAATTGCCAGAGGTACAGAAACCAGCAGCAATGTCAACCACACAAACCACACAAAAAGCTCCAGTACCCCCTTCTTTGCCTTCCGCAAGCCATCTGGACTGGGCCGCTCTGCAAACCTCGGTGGCAGGTTGTCAGGCTTGTGGTTTGTGCCAAAGCCGCACCCGCACCGTGTTTGGCACAGGCGACCCGCAAGCCCGCTGGATGGTAGTGGGCGAAGCGCCGGGGGAGCATGAAGACCTGCAGGGCGAGCCTTTTGTGGGGCAAGCCGGGCAGTTGCTGGACAACATGCTCAAAGCCATGCGGTTGCACCGAGGAGCCACGGGGCCGCACGGCGTGTTTATCTCCAATGTGCTCAAGTGCCGCCCTCCATCCAACCGCAACCCAACCCCGCAAGAAGTCTTGCAGTGCGAACCGTTTTTGCGCCAGCAAGTGGCCTTGGTGCAACCCCGGGTGATTTTGGCGCTGGGGCGATTTGCGGCCCAGTCTTTGCTGCAACAAAGCTTGCCCGAGGTGGCCAGCTTGCCGCTGGGTAAACTGCGTGGCCAAGTGCACCACTACCAAGGTGTGCCCGTGGTGGTGAGCTACCACCCCGCCTACCTGCTGCGCGCCCCTGAGGACAAAGCCAAAGCTTGGGCCGATTTGTGCTTGGCCATGGAGCTTATGCCCGCCACCGCCTAATTACACTAAGCCACGCCCTTTATGAACCCCACTTTCAGCGCTTTCATATCCAAAGCCCTTCGCTTTGTGCTTCTTTTGGTGTTCACCCTTTTGCTATTGGCCGGAGCCTGGCTGTGGCTGACGCTTCATTTCAGCTACTCCGAAGGTGAGCGGTCGGGCTATTTACAAAAGCTGTCTAAAAAAGGTTGGTTCTGCAAAACCTGGGAGGGTGAACTGGCCATGGTCACCATGCCCGGCGCCATTCCGGAAAAATTCAAATTCAGTGTGCGCGAAGATGCCACTGCCGAAAAAATCAACCGTTTGGCTGGACGCCGCGTGGTGCTGATCTACCAGCAGCACCGCTTTGTGCCCACCACCTGCTTTGGCGAGACCGAATACTTTGTATATGACATCCACGAGGTGGACGACCCGTTGATCATGCGGCAATAGCGTGCACACTATGTTGTGCAGTGCTCCGCTTGTTAGCGCTTCATTCTTGATTGAACAACCCCAAACTCATGACCACATCTTCAGCTCCGATTTCATCCAAACCTGCCACCTTTCCCAAAAACGCTTGGTATGTGGCCTGTATGCCTAATGAAATTGACGAAAAACCTTTGGGACGCACCATTTGCAGCGAGCGAATTGTGTTTTACCGGGGGGCAGAGGGGCAGGTGCATGCCTTGGAAGACTTTTGTCCGCACCGCGGCGCGCCGCTGTCTTTGGGGCAGGTGTGCGAGGGCAAGTTGGTGTGCGGCTATCACGGCCTGGAAATGGGTTACGACGGCAAGGCCGTGCACATGCCTGGGCAGCGGGTGGGCGGTTTTCCAGCCATCAAAAGTTACCCCGTGCTGGAGCGCGACGGCTTTATTTGGGTATGGCCAGGCGACCCCGCGCAAGCCGACGAGCAGAAAAAACACCCCTTGGAATGGGCCAATAGCCCTGACTGGGCTTATGGCGGCGGACTGTTTCACATCCAGTGCGATTACCGCCTGATGATCGACAACCTCATGGACCTGACGCACGAAACCTATGTGCACGCCACCAGCATTGGCCAAAAAGAAATTGACGAAACCCCCTGTAAAACCCGTGTGGAGGGGGACGAAGTCATCACCAGCCGCTTTATGGAAAACATCGAGGCACCGCCCTTTTGGAAGCTGGCCCTGCGTGGCAACAACCTGGCCGATGACGTGCCGGTGGACCGCTGGCAAATTTGCCGCTTCACCCCGCCCAGTCACGTGATGATAGATGTGGGCGTGGCCCATGCCGGCTTGGGCGGCTATGAAGCCCCTGAGGACAAAAAAGCCTCCAGCATTGTGGTGGACTTGATCACCCCCGAAACTGAAACCTCGATTTGGTACTTCTGGGGTATGGCGCGCAAGTTCAACCCCAAAGACAAAGCACTTACTGCGGCCATCCGTGAGGGGCAAGGCAAAATTTTTACCGAAGACTTGCAAATGCTGGAACGCCAGCAAGCCAATCTGCTGGCCTATCCCAATCGTAAAGTGCTCAATCTCAACATTGACGCTGGGGGCGTGCATGCCCGCAAGGTCATTGAGCGTTGGTTGGCGCAGGAAGCTGCATGACGTTCTTAGACCAGTTGCATCAGGCCGAGCGCCAAAACCGATCGCTGTTGTGCGTGGGGTTGGATCCAGACCCCGCCAAATTTCCTGCGGCCTTGCAAGGCCGGAGCGACAAAATTTTCGAGTTTTGTGCCGCCATCGTGGAAGCCACAGCAGATTTGGTGCTGGCCTTTAAGCCGCAAATTGCCTACTTTGCCGCCCACCGTGCCGAAGACCAGCTAGAAAGCCTGATGGCCCACATGCGCCAAGTGGCTCCCAAGGTGCCCATTATTTTGGATGCCAAGCGGGGCGACATTGGCAACACCGCCGAGCAATACGCCATCGAGGCTTTTGAGCGCTATGGCGCCGATGCCCTGACCTTGTCCCCCTTTATGGGTTGGGACTCCGTAGCCCCTTACCTCAAGTACCACGGCAAAGGCGCGTTTTTGTTGTGTCGCACTTCCAACCCCGGCGGGGACGACTTGCAAGCCCAGCGCTTGGCCAGCGTGCCTGGTCAGCCCAAGGTGTTCGAGCACATCGCCCAACTGGCCCAAGGCCCTTGGAACCTCAACGGTCAATTGGGTTTGGTGGTGGGCGCCACCTACCCCGCCGAGATTGAGCGGGTCCGCGAACTCGCACCCACCCTGCCCTTGCTCATTCCAGGCGTGGGTGCCCAAGGTGGCGATGCTGCTGCCACCGTTAAGGCGGGCTTGAGGGTGGAGGGGGGCACTGCGCAGCGCACCATTAGCGGCCCCATCATCGTCAACTCCTCCCGCGCCGTTTTGTACGCCTCCAGCGGCTCAGACTTTGCCCAAGCGGCCCGCCGCGATGCCGAGCACACGCGGGAGGTTTTGGAGGCGGCGCGGGGCTGAAGCTATCCGTGCCGTATCCAAAAATCAGCTGGCGTAATGATGGGGTATCGCGGCGCTAGGGCGAGCAAGTCTTTGTCGCCTGTGATTCAGCGCACGCCATTGGCTTGACTTTTTTGTATATTTTCTTAATATACGGCGATGATTAACTTTGACTTGATTGTCGGGTTTGAGTGGGATTCGGGCAACAGCCGAAAAAATGAATTCAAGCACAGCGTCACGCCAGCGGAAGCAGAAGAGGTGTTCTTCAACCATCCCTTGCTCATCGGTACCGATGACAAGCACAGCGAAAGCGAGCGGCGCTATCTGGCACTTGGCAAAACCAATCAGGCACGAGCGTTGACCGTGATCTTCACGCTCAGGCAAGGCGCCACATTGATTCGGGTCATTTCAGTCCGGGACCAACATCGCAAGGAGAGGCAGTTATATGAGCAAGCCTAGCAATAAGACCAAGCCCTTGCCCAAGTTCCGCTCGGAAGCAAAAGAGCGTGAGTTTTGGGAGTCAAAAGACAATGATGCGACCGAGTACTTTGACTCGTCCAAGATGGTGGTGGCCAAGTTCAAAAACCTCAAGCCTTCCACCACCAGCATTTCATTGCGACTCACAGACAGCCTGCTCGATGGCATCCGTCAGCAAGCGAACAAACTCGATGTGCCCTATCAGTCGTTGATGAAGGTGTGGTTGACCGAAAAACTGCGCGAGGCTAAGGGATAAGCCTGCCTTCAATGTGAAGCAAACAACAAAAAACCCACCGACTTTGAGAAGTCAGTGGGTTTCGTTTTGACCTGAATGGTCGGGGTGAGAGGATTCGAACCTCCGGCCTCTACGTCCCGAACGTAGCGTTCTACCAGGCTAAAACTTGGCGCTGTGCCTGTCGGTCTTGAACCACTGCGGCGTCAATATCCGCCATGCCTTCGGCTTCAGGCACTTTGGAAAAACCGGCTTCCATAAGTTGGAACAAGGCATCAAAGCGGGATTGCATGCGCCTGATGCGTTCAAAAAGTTGGGCATCTACCAATGCAGCAACGGGCTTACCTTCTTTGTTAATGACCATGCTGGTTATTAGGCGCAAGTAGCCGCTTCAAATACCGTCCCGTAAAGCTCGCCGGGTTGTTTGCCAAGTCTTCTGGCGTCCCCGTGCCTACCACGGTGCCCCCGCCTGCGCCCCCTTCGGGGCCCATGTCGATCAGCCAATCGGCGGTTTTGATGACGTCCAGGTTGTGTTCAATCACCACAATGGTGTTGCCCGCATCGCGCAACTGGTGCAGCACTTTGAGCAGCAGGTCAATGTCGGCGTAGTGCAGGCCTGTGGTGGGTTCGTCCAGAATGTAGAGGGTGCGGCCGGTATCGCGTTTGCTCAGCTCCAGCGCCAGTTTGACGCGCTGCGCCTCGCCCCCCGACAAGGTGGTGGCCGATTGGCCCAGCTTCACGTAAGACAAGCCCACATCCAGCAGGGTTTGCAATTTGCGAGCAATGGGCGGCACCGCCTGCATAAAGTCGAATGCCGCCTCTACCGTCAGGTCCAAAATTTGGGCAATGTTGCGGCCTTTGTAGGTCACTTCAAGGGTTTCACGGTTGTAGCGCTTGCCAGCGCACACGTCGCAGGGCACGTACACGTCGGGTAAAAAATGCATTTCCACCTTGACCACGCCGTCACCCTGGCAGGCTTCGCAGCGCCCGCCCGCCACGTTGAAGCTGAAGCGTCCCGGCCCATAGCCCCGCTCGCGGGCCATCGGCATTTCGGCCATCAGGTCGCGAATGGCAGTAAACAAGCCGGTGTAGGTAGCGGGGTTGCTGCGGGGGGTTCGGCCAATGGGGCTTTGGTCGACGTTAATCACTTTGTCGAAGTGCTCAATGCCTTCAATGGACTCCACGGGCGAGGGCTCGTCGTGGGCACGGTAAAGCTGTTGCGCCACGGCTTTGTGCAACGTGTCGTTGATCAGCGTGGACTTGCCCGAGCCCGACACGCCCGTCACACAAGTCAACAGCCCCACCGGAATGTCCACACTCACGTTTTGCAGGTTGTTGCCCCGCGCGTCCACAATTTTCAGCTGCTGAGCGCCGGGCTTGCGCCGCTGGGGCGGCACCGCAATTTGTAAACTGCCGGCCAAATAGCGCCCGGTCAGCGAATTGGGGTTGGCTTTCACCTCGTCAAACGTGCCTTGCGCCACCACCTGTCCGCCATGCACACCCGCGCCCGGGCCCATGTCAATCAGGTGGTCGGCCGCGCGCATCATGTCTTCGTCGTGTTCCACCACCAGCACGCTGTTGCCAATGTTGCGCAGGTGCTGCAAGGTGCCAATCAGGCGGTCGTTGTCGCGCTGGTGCAGCCCGATGCTCGGCTCATCGAGCACATAGAGCACGCCGGTGAGGCCCGCACCGATCTGGGTGGCCAGGCGGATGCGCTGGGCTTCGCCTCCGGAGAGGGTCATGGCCGGGCGGTCGAGGCTCAGGTAGTCGAGCCCCACATCCAGCAGGAATTTGAGGCGCATGCGGATCTCCCGCAGCACCAGATCACCGATCTGGATCTGGCGGGGGTTGAGCAGGGGCTCGGCGCCTTCACTGGCGCCCACCCCCATCAGCTCTTCGATCCGGCGCAGGCTCTCGCCCACGCTGCTGCTGGTGAGTTCGTGAATGCGATACGGCCCCACCCGCACCGCCAGGGCCTCCGGCTTGAGCCGCAGCCCGTGGCAGCTGGCGCAGGGCACGAGCTCCAGATACTTCTCCAGCTTCTGGCGCATCGACTCGCCGCTGGCATCGCGCAGCTGCCGCTCCAGGATCGGCAGGATCCCCTCGAACGGGCGCACGTAGGTCTGGGCCTTGCGATAACGGCTGTCGGCCTGGATCGCAATCGGCTCGCGGGAACCGTTGAGCAGCACATCGTGCTGTTCCGGCGTGAGGGCGTTCCAGGGGGTCTTGATCTCGAAGCCGAAGGCCTCCCCCACCGAATAGAGCAGTGAGAAGTAGTAGGCGTTGTCCTTCTCGGCCCAGGGGGCCACGGCCGCATACACCGGCAGGGAAGGATCCGGGATCACCCGCTCGGTGGTGAACTTGCGCAGATGGCCGATGCCGTGGCAATCGGCACAGGCGCCATAGGGACTGTTGAACGAGAACAGCCGCGGTGAGAGTTCCTCCATCACCGCCCCATGCACCGGGCAGGCGAAGTTCTCCGAATAGAGCCGTTCCCGCTCCATTCCTTCGGGGAGCTCCTCTTCGGCCTTGGGCACCACCTCCACCAGGGCCAGCCCTTCGCCGCGCTTCAGGGCCGTGCGCAGCGAATCGGTGAGCCGCTCCTGCACGCCCTCGCGGGCCACGAGCCGATCCACCACCACCTCGATGTTGTGGGCGTGGTTCTTGTCGAGCTCGATGTTGTCGGC
>DDPM01000077.1:0-146 GCA_002342165.1 Hylemonella sp. UBA2468 | reverse complement strand
TCCGGCAGCTGCAGGATCTGGTCGACCATCTCATCGATCGACTGGGGCCGGATCGAGCGGTCGCACGCGGGGCAATGGGGCTCGCCGGCGCGGCCGAACAGCAGGCGCAGGTAGTCCTGGATTTCGGTGACCGTGCCCACCGTGGA
>DDPM01000085.1 GCA_002342165.1 Hylemonella sp. UBA2468 | reverse complement strand
ACTAACAAATGCGAAATTGGTGGAGCTGGCGGGATTTGAACCCGCGTCCATCAGCCTTTTTCGTACAGTTCTACATGTGTAGTCGTCTGATTTGGGTCTCGTCGATTACATCGCGCAGCGACACGCTATGTACCCAACCAGCATCCTTAGTTCTCACACAACATCAAGGTGCCCGATGTCATGCCAGCCAATATGAGTTACCTTGCAGCTAGGACTTGGGGGCTTTGACACCCCTTCACCCTAACCCAGCCTATCGGCCAACTGTTGCAAGGCTCACCGGATTAAGCGGCGAGTGCGAAACGTTCGTCGTTTGCAGTTAGTTTTTTTCTGCGGTTTTACGAGGTAACAGAACCTCGACATGCCCTGCCACGCGTCCGAACCCATGTCGAAACCAGTGCAGCCCCAAGCAAACCATTTTAGTCCTTATTGAGCAATTGCAAGAGTTGCGTCGGCAAATCGATGTGCGCATGAGCGCCCCAAGCCGAAACCTCGGCCTTTGGGCCCAAATAACCATAGGTGGCCGCCACCGTACCCATACCTGCTGCCAAGCCTGCCACCACGTCACGCTCATCGTCGCCCACGTACACGCAACGCTGGGGATCTACCCCCAAGCGCCGCGCCGCCTCAAACAAGGGTTCTGGGTGAGGCTTTGAATGGGGTGTGGTGTCCCCACTCACCACCGTATGGGCTTGTGCCAGCAAGGGCATGGCTTCTACCAAAGGGTGGGTGAAGCGTTGGGACTTATTGGTCACGATGCCCCAAATGAACTGCTTGGCCCTAAGGGACAGCAGCATTTCGGCCACGCCCGGAAAAGCCTGCGTTCTTTGAGTCAGGCATTTTTGATAGTTTGTCAAAAACTCTTCTTTAGCCGCTTCAAATTCCGGGTGATCCGGCGACATGTCCAGGGCCACTTGCAACATGCCACGCGCTCCGGCACCCGCCATAGGGCGATACAACTCGTAAGGCAACGCGGGCATACCCCTGTCGGTTCGGATTTTGTCAGCGGCAGCGCCCAAGTCAGGTGCGCTGTCTATAAGGGTGCCGTCCAAATCAAACAAAACAGCTTGAACTTGATGAAACATTGCGAAACGGGTATAGCACTAAAAAGATTTACGGGTTGCAAACAAGTAGTTCACGCTGGTGTCGGAGCTCAAGCGATAGCGCTTCGTGATGGGGTTGTATTCCAAGCCTTTGGTGTGCAGCACATCCAATTGCCCTTGACGGCAGAAGCTGGCGAGCTCACTGGGGCGAATGAGTTTGGCGTATTCGTGGGTGCCCTTGGGTAACAGATTGAGTATGTATTCAGCCCCCACTATGGCAAACAGAAAAGATTTGAGATTGCGGTTCAGGGTAGAAAAAAACGCCCAGCCACCGGGCTTGACCAACTGCGCACACGCTTGAACCACACTGGCCGGATCGGGTACGTGTTCCAGCATTTCCATGCAGGTGACCACATCAAAAGTGCCCGCCTCTTGCTCAGCCAACGCCTCTGCGCTGGTTTCCAAATAACGGATAGATGGTGTTTGGGCCTCAAGCGCATGCAATTGGGCTACTCGCAAGGCTTTGGTTGATAAATCAATACCTGTGACTTGCGCACCTTTGCGCGCCATGGCATCAGCCAAGATGCCGCCGCCACAACCCACATCCAATACACGCAGATTCTGGATTGCAGCCAAACCCAAGATCCAATCCAGGCGCAAGGGGTTGATTTGGTGCAGAGGCCTGAATTCGCTCTCGGGGTCCCACCATCTGTGGGCCAATTCTGAAAACTTGGCCAATTCGGCAGGGTCGGCGTTGTGTGGTGTGTTCATGGCTGGATTATCCGTGAGCCCACTTGCAAGCGATTGGTCCAATAAAAAACCCCGCCGAGGCGGGGTTTGAGACTTGGGGTGGAAACCTCAACAATTACTTGTTAGGGCGTGTACCCACCACTTCAATCTCAACGCGGCGGTTTTTAGAACGGCCTTCGCTGGTTTTGTTGTCAGCAACAGGTTGCTTCTCGCCCTTGCCTTCGGTGTAGATGCGGTTCTTTTCGATACCTTTGGTAATCAAATAAGCCTTGACAGCTTCAGAACGGCGAACGGAGAGCTTTTGGTTGTAAGCATCAGAACCCACGGAGTCGGTATGACCCACAGCAATGATGACTTCCAAGTTGATGGCCTTAACTTTTTGAGCCAAATCATCCAACTTAGCTTTGCCTTCAGCCTTGAGCACAGATTTGTCAAAATCAAAGAAAGCATCAGCCGCGTAAGTCACTTTGGTTGCGGCAGCTGGGGCAAGAGCCGGCGCCGCTGGCTTTGGTGCTGGTGCAGGTGCTGGTGCAGGTGCTGGTGTTGCGGCACGGGCAACAGGCGCTGGAGCAACTGGAGCTGGAGCAGGTGCTGGGGCCAAAGCGCCATCACAGTCCTTAGCGGCCGTGGCAGGCGTCCAGCTGGCGTTGCGCCAGCATTGACCGGAAGCGTTTTTCCACACTTCACCGCTGGCATTGCGCCAGTTGTTGACATCTTGTGCTGCAGCAGCAGTAGCTAAAGCGGCGGTGGCAATCAGGATTGCGACTTTTTTCATGATTCTCCTCATAGGAAAAAACTGCAGCACAGCTGCGAAATTCAGAACCCCCAGCCCTAACTAACTTAGGTGGCATGGTTCAACGGCTTGACATGTGAATTCTGCCACACCCTGTAAGCACCCCCTCCTGAGGGTTGGCCCTAGTGTTTGATATGGGTCAAATAAGTGGACCTCATCACTTTAGTTGTTGCACCAGTACCACAGAGCCAACACCTTGGCCGCCCAGTTGAAGTCAAAACCAGGCAGACAAGGACCGATTTAGAATCAGCCCCTTTGCCACGCGACTGACTGCCTGCGCTCCATGACCCAATTTGCCAAAGAAACCCTACCCATCAGCCTGGAAGAGGAGATGCGCCGCAGCTATCTGGATTACGCCATGAGCGTGATCGTGGGGCGCGCACTACCGGACGCGCGTGACGGACTCAAACCCGTGCACCGCCGCGTGTTGTTCGCCATGCACGAGCTCAACAACGACTGGAACCGCCCTTATAAAAAGTCGGCCCGTATCGTAGGTGACGTGATTGGCAAGTACCACCCGCACGGCGACCAGTCGGTGTACGACACCATCGTCCGCATGGCGCAAGACTTTTCCATGCGACATATGCTGGTGGATGGACAAGGCAACTTTGGCTCTGTAGACGGCGACAACGCTGCCGCCATGCGGTACACCGAAATCCGCTTGGCCAAAATTGCCCACGAAATGTTGGGCGACATTGACAAAGAAACCGTTGATTTCGGTCCCAACTACGATGGCTCCGAAAAAGAGCCCTTGGTGCTGCCATCGCGTCTGCCCAATTTGCTCGTGAACGGCTCGGGCGGTATTGCGGTGGGCATGGCCACCAACATCCCACCACACAACCTGAACGAAGTGGTCAACGCCTGCTTGCACCTGCTGCGCAACCCGCAAGCTCCAGTGGAAGAGCTGATGGAAATTGTGCCGGCCCCGGACTTTCCGACCGCTGGCATCATCTACGGCATGCAGGGCGTGCGCGAGGGCTACCGCACCGGCCGCGGACGCGTGGTCATGCGCGCCAAGTGCCACTTTGAAGACATCGACAAAGGCCAGCGCCAATCCATCATCGTTGACGAGCTGCCCTACCAGGTGAATAAAAAGACCTTGTTGGAGCGCATTGCCGAGCTGGTGCACGAGAAAAAAATTGAAGGCATCAGCCACATTCAAGACGAGTCAGACAAATCCGGTATGCGGGTGGTGATAGAGCTCAAGCGGGGCGAAGTCCCAGAGGTCATCCTTAACAACCTGTACAAGCAGACCCAGCTGCAAGACACCTTTGGCATGAACATGGTGGCCCTGATCAACGGGCAGCCCAAGTTGTGCAACCTGAAGGACCTGATTGAATTCTTTTTGGACCACCGCCGAGAAGTGGTGACGCGCCGCACCGTATTTGAGCTGCGCAAAGCCCGAGACCGCGGTCACGTGCTGGAAGGCTTGGCCGTGGCTTTGGCCAATATTGATGAGTTCATTGCCATCATTCGCAACGCACCCACGCCGCCTGTGGCCAAGGCCGAGTTGATGAATCGTTCTTGGGACAGCGCCCTGGTGCGTGAAATGCTCACCCGCACCCGCGCAGACGGCGGCGTGGTGAACGCAGACGACTACCGACCCGAGGGTTTAGACAAAGCCTACGGCATGAGCGCCGAAGGCTTGTACCGCCTGTCTGACACCCAAGCCCAGGAAATTTTGCAAATGCGTTTGCAGCGTTTGACGGGGCTGGAGCAAGACAAAATCGTGGCTGAATACAAAGAGGTGATGGGAGAGATTGAAGACTTACTCGACATTTTGAGCAAGCCTGAGCGGGTATCCACCATCATCAGTGACGAGCTGACGGCCATCCAGCACGAGTTTGGTCAAGGCAAAGTGGGTCAGCGCCGCAGTGAGGTGGAACACAACGCCCAAGACTTGGCCACCGAAGACCTCATCACACCGACCGACATGGTGGTCACGCTCAGCCACTCGGGCTACATCAAAAGCCAACCCCTGGGCGAATACCGCTCCCAGCGGCGTGGGGGACGCGGCAAGCAAGCCACCGCCACCAAAGAAGACGACTGGATTGACCAGCTCTTTATTGCCAACACCCACGATTACATCTTGTGCTTCTCCAACCGCGGACGCTTGTACTGGCTCAAGGTCTGGGAAGTGCCAGCGGGCTCGCGCGGATCACGCGGCCGCCCCATCGTCAACATGTTCCCCTTGGATGAAGGCGAAAAAATCACCGTGGTGCTGCCCATTACCGGTGAGATGCGCACCTTTCCGGCCGACCGGTATGTGTTTATGGGCACCTCCAAAGGCACCGTTAAAAAGACGGCGCTGGATGAATTCAGCAATCCCCGCAAGGCCGGCATCATTGCCGTGGACTTGGATGAGGGCGACTTTTTAATTGGCGCAGCCCTCACAGACGGCCAGCACGACGTGATGCTGTTTTCCGACGGCGGCAAAGCCGTGCGCTTTGATGAAAACGACGTGCGCCCTATGGGCCGAAATGCCCGTGGGGTTCGCGGCATGATGCTTGAAGAGCACCAAAGCGTCATTGCCATGTTGGTGGCCGAGCAAGACGGCCCTGCACCCCATGAGGCATCAGCTGGCACGACTCGCACCAGCGTTCTCACCGCCACCGAAAACGGCTACGGCAAACGCACGCCCATTGGCGAATACACGCGACACGGCCGCGGCACCAAGGGCATGATTGCCATTCAGCAATCGGAGCGCAACGGCAAGGTGGTGGCTGCAACTTTGGTGCATACGGATGACGACATCATGCTCATCACCGACCGCGGCGTGTTGGTTCGCACCCGTGTTTCTGAAATTCGCGAGTTGGGCCGGGCCACACAAGGCGTGACGCTGATTGGATTGGACGCAGGCTCCAAGCTCAGCGGCTTGCAACGCATCGTTGAAAACGACGCCACTGACTTAGAACCTGCCGCGGGTGACGCCTCAGATGGCGACACCATGCCAAGCGATGAGCCGCCCGTTTAATTTTTCGGCGGGTCCGGCTGCCCTGCCAGTCGAAGTGCTGGAGCAAGCCGCCCAAGACATGCTCAACTGGCCAAACGCCCAAGGCCAGCCCTCGGGCATGAGCGTCATGGAAATGAGCCACCGCGGCAAAGACTTCATGGCCATTTACGAACAGGTTCATGCCCACCTCAAGCAAGTACTGGCAGTACCCGACCACTTCAAAATCTTGTTTATGCAAGGGGGCGGCATTGGCCAAAACGCCATCGTCCCGCTCAACCTCAGCCGCGCGGGCGTGGTGGACATGGTGGTCACGGGCAGCTGGAGCCAAAAATCCTTTGCTGAAGCGGGCAAATATGCCCAAGTGCACTTGTCTGCGTCAGACGAAGCTCACGGGTTTTGCCATATACCCGCGCCTGGCACATGGAAGCTCAGCCCGCAGGCCAGCTATGTGCACATCTGCTCCAACGAAACCATCCATGGCGTGGAGTTTCATGAGCTGCCCCACCTTGAGGCTTTGGGCAGCCCAGCGCCCTTGGTGGTGGATTTTTCCTCGCATGTGGCGTCCAGGTCGGTGGACTGGTCACGCATAGGCCTTGCTTTTGCGGGCGCACAAAAAAACCTTGGGCCCGCTGGCCTCACGCTGGTGGTGGTGCGAGAAGACTTGTTGGGCCATGCCCTCAACATTTGCCCCA
>DDPM01000187.1:22653-29925 GCA_002342165.1 Hylemonella sp. UBA2468 | reverse complement strand
CGCCATGGCCAGCCCCAGTAAACCCGCCACTTGCCAACTGGTCCAATTGACGGCCACCGTGCCCAGCACAAAAGCCACACGGTCTTGGCGCGCAGCCGCCAGCGCTGCGCCCTGCAACTTTAGGGGGTCGGCAGCATCTGGAAAACGGCGCGTGAGCAGCACATAGCTTTGGTCGGCCGTGAGGTAGCCCACCACCAGCCGCAAGGGCCGGGGCAGGTGCATGTAGTAGTCGCGCAGGTGCACGCTGAACACCACAAACCGCAGGTTGACGCAAAACACGGTGGCCAAAATCACCCACACCGGTGCCCCTGCGGCCAACAAGGGAAGTGCTGCCAACTGGGAGCTGCCCGCAAACACCAGCAAGGCCATGGTGAGCGCCTCGGTCATGCTCATGCCGGACTTGATCATGGCCACACCTGTCATCAAGCCCCAAGCCGCCAAACCCGGCGCAAGAGACGTCGCGTCCACCGCTCCGTGCCTGAATTCTGGGTGTTGCACCAAGCGCTGCAGACGGCCGAACATGGGGTTCATCTGACCACCGCCCAACGCTGGCCCAAGGGCAAATCAAACCCGCGCACAAAGTCTGCTGCCGCAAGGCGCTTGCCACCCGGGCGCTGCAGCTCGGTGAGCCACAAGCGGCCTTGGCCACATTGCACGCACACGCCTTCGGGTCCGCTGGACAGGATGGTGCCGGGCTGATCAGCTGTCCGGAGGCTTGCTTTGGGTTCTGCATCCAGCTTTGCGCCCCAAATTTTCACCACCTCACCCCCAAAGCTGGCGGCGGCGCCCGGAAAGGGGTTGAAGGCCCGAACCTTTCTTTCTAGGTCTTGTGCGGGGAGATTCCAGTCAAGCTGGGCCTCGTTTTTTTCAATTTTGTGGGCGTAGGTGATGCCGTCTTGAGGCTGCGCTTCAGAGTTGAGGCCGCCGCTGGCAGCCAGCGCCAAAGCCTGCACCACCATATCTGCGCCCAAATGGGCCAAGCGGTCGTGCAAGCTGGCGGTGGTGTCTTGCGGGGCGACGCCCACGGAGCGCATCAAGAGTATGTCACCGGTGTCTAAGCACGCGTCCATTTGCATGATGGTCACCCCGGTTTGGGTGTCGCCCGCCTCAATGGCGCGGTGTATGGGCGCCGCACCCCGCCAGCGGGGCAGCAAAGACGCATGAATATTCAGGCAACCCAAACGAAATGTCTGAAGTACCCACTCCGGCAGGATGAGCCCGTAAGCGGCTACCACCATCACATCGGCACGGGCGGCTTGCAGCGCCTCCTGGGCTGCAAACGCATCTTGAGGGTACTTGCCCTCGAGCTTAAGTCCTTGGGGCTGAGCCACAGGCATGCCCTGCCCCAGCGCAAACTGCTTGACCGGCGAGGGTTGCAGCTTCATGCCGCGCCCGGCAGGGCGGTCGGGCTGGGTCAGCACCAACACCACTTGGTAACCAGCTTGCACCAATCGCTCTAAAGCAGTGCGGGCAAATTCTGGGGTGCCGGCAAAGACCACCCGCAAACCGGGTGGTGCAGGATGACTCAACGCTGCGCCTCGCGTTGGGCTTTGACCATTTTGGTTTTGATGCGGTTGCGCTTGAGCGGCGAGAGGTATTCCACAAACACCTTGCCCAGCAAATGGTCCATTTCATGCTGCACGCACACCGCCATCAAGCCCTCAGCCTGATGCAGTTGGCATTGGCCTTGGGCATCCAAAGCCTGCACATGCACCTCTAGATGACGCTCCACGCCGTCGTAGATGCCCGGCACCGACAGACAACCTTCTTCATGAATTTGTCGCTCGGGACTGGCCCACACCACTTCGGGGTTGATCAGCACCAGCGGTTGGTCGCGCTCCTCGGACACATCCATCACGATCACGCGCTCGTGCACATCCACTTGCGTGGCGGCCAAGCCTATGCCCCGCGCCTCGTACATGGTCTCGAGCATGTCAGCCACCAGCGCCTGAATGCGCGCATCTACCTCGCCTACCGGCCGAGCGACTCTGTGCAAACGCGGATCGGGAAATTGAAGAATGGAGAGCAGTGCCATAGCAGGAGGTACTGTAAGTACAAATCGGGGCTTGTATTTTCACCCTGATTGCGGGGTTTGCCCATGTCCTGACACATTCGCGCTCCAAAATTTTGGCATGTTTGAGTCCTCAGGTTCATTTATTCTGGCGCGTTTCCTTTTTCCAGCACTGCTCTGCGCCCTGTGGCCCCACTCCACATGGGGCGCTGATGACGTGGCCATGGCAGATCTGCCTACGGTGCGCTTTTCACCCCGCATTCGAGCCCAAGCTTGGGACCCTCGTGCCTTGTCTGCTTTGCGCACTGAAGTTTTGGAGCCTTTTTGGTCTGAGGCTTTGGTGGTGGAGGCCCAAGACATGGACCAGGCCCCACGTGTGGTGGCCACGGCCGAACACCACGTCATGCTGAGCCGTGGCGACCGCGCTTACGCTTTGGGCACCGATACCCAGCCGCTGAATCAAACCGCTGTTCGTGCCCAACCTTTGTGGCGCCTGTTTCGCAATGCACGCCCACTCAAAGACCCAGTCACCCAGCAGGTTTTGGGTTACGAAGCGCATTACCTTGGCAAGGCGTTGCTGCAACAGGGTGAATCCCAAACCTTTGAAGCTGGCCCCGATGGACGGATGTTGGCGGTGACCGTGCCTGCGCGCATTGAAATTGTGAATTCCAAAGAGGAGGTGCGGGTGGGCGATCGGCTGCTGCCTGAGCCAGAACGCACTTATTTGAATTTAGTGCCACGCAGCCCAGATCGGGCCATGGCAGGGCGCATTGTGTCCATGTACGGAAGTGCTGTGGTCAATGCGGGGCAAAACCAAGTGGTGAGCTTGAATTTAGGCCGGCGCGACGGCTTGAAGGCCGGCCATGTATTGAACATCCTGAAAGCTGGCGCCCCGTTGCGGGCCCAACCCGAAAACCCGACTCTGATGAAATTGCCCGATGAGCCCAACGGGTGGCTGCTGGTCTTCCAAACCTTTGAGCAGCTGTCTTACGGCCTGATTTTGGACACGGTCGATGGCGTGCGCGTAGGTGACCGCCTTGTGGGCGACCCTCATGCCCGCAGCAGGGTCGACTAGAGCCTTCATATGACGCTGGACCGCGAAGAGCTGAACCACTGGCTGCGCTTGTGCACCACCCCGGGAGTGGGCCCGGCCACTGCCCGCAAGCTGCTCAAAGCCCTGGGTTTGCCCAGCGCCATTTGGGGGCAGTCTCACACCACCCTGAGCCAGCTGGTCAATGCCTCGCAAGCCAATGCTTTGAGCCGCGAGCCCGAAGACTTGGCCGCGCTCACTGAAGACACCTGGAACTGGCTGCTCACCCCCCCCGGCCCAGACGGCGTGCCTGCGGGGCGCTGCATACTGACCTTGGGCGACCCCGATTACCCTGCCAGCTTGCTGCAACTGGAAGACCCGCCCCTCATGCTGTATTTGGTGGGCCGCACCGACCTGATGAGCACCGCCTTTCAGAGCGACCGGCTTTTGGCCATGGTAGGCAGCCGAAACCCCACCCCGCAAGGCATCATCAACGCACGCGACTTTGCCTACAGCCTGACCCAAGCAGGTTTGACCATCGTGTCGGGCATGGCCTTGGGCATTGACGGCGCTGCTCACGAAGGCGCTCTAGATGCTCTAGACGCCCAGGAAACTCTTCACGAGCGGGGCTTGGCCACCATTGCCTTTGTAGGCACCGGCATAGACCGCGTTTACCCCAAAGCGCACCACACGCTGGCCCGCCGCATTGCCAGCCAAGGCCTGTTGATCAGCGAATGCCCTTTGGGTACGCCCCCACTGGCGGCTAATTTTCCCAAGCGCAACCGCCTTATTGCTGCCGTGTCCAGCGGCACCTTGGTGGTTGAAGCGGCGATGCAGTCGGGCTCGCTCATCACCGCTCGGCTCGCCGCTGACATGGGGCGCGAAGTGTTTGCCATACCGGGCTCCATCCATGCCCCACAAGCCCGCGGCTGCCACGCGCTGATCCGTCAAGGCGCCAAGCTGGTGGAGGCGGCCCAAGACGTGCTGGAAGAGCTGCACATCCAGCCCGTACATGAACGTCGGTTAACGCCCATCACCCACCCAGAAGACAGCGAATCGCCCATTGACACCGAGCTGCTGCGGGCCTTGGGTTTTGACCCCGTAAGCCTAGATGCGCTGCAAGCCCGCACCGGCCAACCCACCGCGCTGTTGCAAGCCGAACTGATGACACTAGAGCTTGACGGCGAGGTCACCCGATTGCCCGACGGGCTCTACCAGCGACTCGCCCGCGCCTAAATCAGAAATAGGCCCCTAAGGTCGTCAAAATGATGGGATTGGTGCTCAGTGGCCCCGCTATAGTCCCTGCATGTTTGAAGTACTTGTGTATGTGTATGAGAACTACTGGGGCGAAACCTCCTGTCCAGAGCCCCGGCTCTTGGAACGAAAGCTCAACTCTGTAGGTTTTGAACCTGACGAAATCCGCGACGCGCTGGACTGGCTTGACGGCCTCCAACTGGCCACCCGCTGCACCTTGTGGACGCCTCATGATGCAAATGCTGAAGCGGTTGAATTGGCCGACGACGCCGCCCCTCTGCCTGAATCCTTGGCCCTACTGCTCAACGCTGCGCCAGCCCTTGAGCAGTCGGCACTCAGCATGCGGATTTACTCCGCCTCTGAACAACGCAAGCTGGGCGCTGAGTGTCTGGGGTTTATCACCTTTTTAGAAAGCTCGGGGGTGCTGCCTTCAACGCTTCGCGAAGTGGTGGTGGACCGCGCCTTGGCCACCTCTGGCGCACGGCTAGATTTGGCCGACCTCAAACTCATCATGCTGATGGTGTTTTGGAGCTTTGGCCAAGAGCCCGATGCCCTCATCTTGGACGAACTGTGCGAAAACCCGGATGAGCGGGTGGCGCACTGATGGGCACTTCACTTGCGCGTCAAGTAATTCAGAACCCAGGTGACGTCACTGTCGCTGGGAAAAATGGGGTAATGCACGGCTTCGATCACGCCGTTCTGAACAATCAAAGTCACCCGCTTTAACAGGGTCATGCCTGCAACTTCAAAAGTGGGCAAGTTCAAGGCCTTTTGAAATTGAAATTGAGCATCGCTCAAGACGGGGAACGGCAAGTGCAGCCGATCTGCCATTTCCTTCTGATACTCGGGCGTTTGCACACTCAAGCCCATCACTTCTGCGCCCAACGCCTGAAGCTCTTGGTAGTGGTCTCGAAAAACACAACTTTGCGGCGTACACCCTCTGGCACCCGGTATCTGATCCCAGCCCTCAGGCAAAGGCACATCGGGCTGCCCCGTCATAGGATAGCAATAGATCACCAACTTGCCCTTGATCGCCATCTCGCCCAACTCCATCGCGTGACCGAGGGTAGACATCAGCGCCACTTGGGGAAGACTCATGCCCACCAAATGGTCGGTGGCACCGTCATCTAGCGGTATGGGAAGGTCTTTGGGGAGCTCGTAAACATCAGCCATGACGACCCCGTTAGTTGCCCCATGAAAGGGCCTTAAACCACCGCCCCATCGTTGGGGTCTTGCGGGTCGCCCGGTTTTTTAGCAACGGTCCCTTTGATCAGATCTTCGCGTTTGATACCCAGCCACATGGCAATTGCCGCAGCCACAAACACGGAAGAGTAAATACCAAACAGAATGCCGATGGTCAGCGCCAGTGCAAAGTAATGCAGCGTGGGGCCGCCAAACACCAGCATGGACAGCACCATCAGCTGCGTGCAACCGTGGGTGATGATGGTGCGGCTGATGGTGGAGGTGATGGCGTTGTCAATGATGCCCACCGTGTCGAGCTTGCGGTAGCGGCGGAAGTTTTCGCGGATCCGGTCAAAAATCACCACCGACTCGTTGACCGAATAGCCCAGCACCGCCAGCACTGCAGCCAACACCGGTAGCGAAAACTCCCACTGAAAATACGCAAAAAACCCCAAGATGATGACCACGTCGTGCAGGTTGGCCAATATGGCCGCCACAGAGAATTTCCACTCAAAGCGAAACGCCAAATAAATCATGATGCCCACCACCACAAAGGCCAAGGCCTTGAGGCCGTCGGTGACCAATTCGTCGCCTACCTGGGGGCCAACAAACTCAGTACGACGCAGGGTCACTGGGTTGGCAGGGTTTTGCAGCGCTGCGAGCACGCGCTCGCTCTGCTGGGCAGAACTCACACTCTTGACCGCGGGCATACGGATCAGCACATCTCGGGCATTGCCAAAGTTTTGCACCTGCACGTCTTGGTAACCCAACTCGCCAATGGTTTTGCGCACCTCCTCCAAGTCGGCCGCTTGCGAATAGCTGACCTCCATGAGCGTGCCGCCGGTAAATTCCACCGACAAATGCAAACCGCGGCTGAACAGAAAAAACACCGCTGCCAAAAAGGTGACCAGCGAAATCAGGTTGAAGACCATCGCATGCCGCATGAACGGAATGTCGCGGCGGATTTTGAAAAATTCCATGTTTAACTTCCCTCAGGCCGCCAAACGGTGCCAATGGACACGCCTTTGAGCTTTTTCTGCCTGCCATACCAAAGGTTGACCAAGCCGCGTGAGAAAAAGACCCCAGAGAACATGCTGGTCAAAATACCCAGGCAATGCACTACGGCAAAGCCACGCACCGGACCAGACCCAAAGGCCAACAAGGCCAAACCGGCAATGAGCGTGGTGACGTTGGAGTCCAGAATGGTGGCCCAGGCGCGGTCGTAACCGGCGTGGATGGCGGTTTGAGGGGCGGCGCCATTGCGCAATTCTTCGCGCACGCGCTCATTGATGAGCACGTTGGCATCAATGGCCATCCCAAGCACCAAGGCCATGGCGGCCATGCCCGGCAGGGTCAGGGTGGCTTGCATCATGGACAGCACCGCCACCAAGAGCAGCAGGTTCACGGCCAACGCCACAGTAGAAAACACGCCAAACAAGGCGTAGTAAACACACATGAACACCGCCACCGCCACAAAACCCCAAGCCACGCTGGAAAAGCCCATGGCAATGTTTTCGGCGCCCAAGCTGGGACCTATGGTGCGCTCTTCAATAATTTCCATGGGTGCTGCCAGCGAGCCCGCTCGCAGCAGCAAAGATGTGTCGGCCGCTTCCATGGTGGTCATGCGACCCGAAATTTGCACGCGCCCGCCGCCAATTTCGGTGCGGATGACTGGGGCCGTGACCACCTCGCCCTTGCCTTTTTCAAACAAGATGATGGCCATGCGCTTGCCCACGCTCTCGCGCGTGACATCTTTGAATATGCGAGTGCCTTTGGCGTCCAGCGACAAATTGAC
>DDPM01000187.1:0-22532 GCA_002342165.1 Hylemonella sp. UBA2468 | reverse complement strand
ATGTCTTTGGCTTTGGCGGTGTCTTGCACACCGGGCAGCTGCACCACAATGCGGTCCAAACCCTGCTGCTGAATCACCGGCTCGGCCACACCCAGTTCGTTGATGCGGTTGTGCAGGGTGGTGATGTTTTGCTTGAGCGCCTGCTCTTGCACCAAGCGCGCGGCTTGCGGCTTGAGGGTGGCCACCAGCTTGAACTCGGCACCATCAGCCACATCAGTGGTTTGCAAATCTACAAATTGTTCGCTTACCAAGCGGCGGGCGGCCTCTAGGGTGGCGGCATCGCGCAAGCGCATTTCCACCGTGTTGCCTTGGCGGCTGATGCCGCCGTGACGGATGTTTTTCTCACGCAAGGTGGTTCGCAAATCGCCCGTGAGGGATTCGGCTTTTTTGGTCAGCACAGCGGCCATGTCCACCTGCAACATAAAGTGCACGCCGCCGCGCAAGTCCAGCCCCAAATACATGGGCGCAGCGTTCAGGGCTGCCAACCAGGCGGGGGAGCGGGGCAGCAAATTAAGCGCCACCACAAAGCCAGGCTCCTCTGGGTTGGGCACCAAGGCTTTTTGGAGGGCGTCTTTGGCTTTAAGCTGGACCTCGGTATTGTCAAAGCGCGCCTTGATGGAGCCGCCTTCCAGGCTGATGGCGTCTGCGGCCAGTCCGTCGCGCTGCAGGGCTTCTTCCACCCGCGCCAAGACACCGGTGTCCACCTTGACGGTGGCTTTGGCAGCGGACACCTGAACCGCAGGCGCTTCCCCAAAAAAATTGGGCAGGGTGTAGATCGCCCCTATGAGTAACGCCACCAGCAGGGTCGCGTATTTCCAAACCGGGTAACGGTTCATGCAATCACCTTATAAGAGGGCCAGCTCAGGGCTGAATCAGGGGTGATTTATTTGAGTGTGCCTTTGGGCAACACTTGGGTCACAGCTTGGCGCTGCAACTGCACCACCGTGCCCTCGGCAAGCTCAACGCTCAGATAGCTGTCGCCCATGGCGCTGACGCGGCCCACCAAGCCACCAGCGGTGACAATTTCGTCACCCTTGGCCAAGGCATCCAGCATGGCGCGGTGTTCTTTTTGCTTTTTCATTTGGGGCCGGATCATCACAAAGTACAGCACCACAAACATCAGCAGCAAAGGCAGCATGCTCATCAGGGAGGACTGCATGTCGCCACCAGAGGCAGCTGCAGGGGCGGTTTGCGCAATAGCAGAAGAAATGAACACGGACAACTCCAAAGGGTATAGGTCTGAACAATCAGCCTATCATTGTATGCGTGGCCAAAACACCCACAAACGCAAGGGCTGGCGCATGCGCCCGGCCAGCTCGGCCGCGCCCGCACCCCAACCTGCAAAGTAATCGGCGCGCACCGGCCCTTGTATGGCGCCGCCCGTATCTTGGGCCAAGACCAAACGGTTGAGGGTGATGTTGGGGCCCGCAGACGACAGCCACACTGGGGTGCCGTAAGGAATGCTGCCGGGGTCCACGGCAATAGAGCGCCCAGGCGTGAGCGGCACACCTTGCGCGCCCCGAGGCCCAAAGGCGGCGTCAAACTCGGACAAAGGTTCCTCCCTGAAAAACACCACCCTGGGGTTACTCCAGAGCATTTCCTGGGTGCGCTGGGGGTTTTGCGCCACCCACTGCTTGATGCCCGGCCACGACGCGTCGCGCACCAAGCCCTGGTCCAGCAGCCACCGCCCCACACTGCGATAGGGGTGGTCGTTGTGGGCGGCATAAGCCAAGCGCACCACCTTTTGGGAGCCATCGGGTTCGGTCACACGCAAACGGCCTGAGCCTTGAATGTGCAGCACCAGCGCATCTATGGGGTTGGAGAGGTAGGCAATTTCGCGCCCGCGCAGGGCGTTTTGGGCTTCGGGCTGGGTGTCCATGTCTTGACGGCTGAACCACGGCCGCCGCTGCGCCAAGTCGGCCGGAGGCCTGTACAGCGGCACTTGAAATTCACCTTGGGGCTGGCGGCTGGCTTCGAGCTGAGGCTCAAAGTAGCTCGTCAGCAAGCCCTCTGTGGCACCTTGTGGGCTTTCGACCCGATAGGGCTGAAACCGCTGCATCACCCAGTCGCGCTGTTGCGGCAGAGAGGCAATGCTGAGCATGCGCACTTCATTGCACAAACCCACCCAGGCAGGTTGAGGGCGCTCGCAGCTTTTGACCCACGCGTTCCACGCCTCGTGCAGCGGGTCGTCCATCCAGCCGGGCAGGTCCGTCCAGGGTACGGGGAGCCAGCGGCTTTTGGGCATATCGAGCGCGCCGGGCAGCGCTGATGCGAAGGCGGGGCTTGTGGTGTCCGGGGATATGGAGGCCAGAACTTGGGGAGCCTGAACTTGTGAAGGCTGAACCTGCTGTGCCCGCGCTTGGCTCACCACGCTGGGCGGGTTGCCGGGGGTGCAGCCGGTGCACAGGAGCAGAGTTAGGACCAAGGTAAGGACCAGGGGGAACCCCAGCACCATCCCTACAATCGTTTGTAGGGACATCCACTTTGGACAGGACCCAGCGGAGAAATACGTCATGAGCTTGATTTTGCTGGAAGCTTTGGGAGCACTGGTGCTGCTGCTGGGTATTGTGTGGTGGACCATGTTTTCAGGTCGGCACAAGGGCGAATTGAAACCGTCGGAGCCCAAACCAGAAGATCCATCAGAAAACCCATCTCCAGAGTCCAAGGACCCGTCCAATCGCCCATAAAAGCATTGGGTCAGTGGTGCGACCATGGATTAGAAGCTTACGGCGCCCCTGCAGCGCGCAACATATTGGAGAGCTCTACTGCAGACTTGACGTCCATTTTGTCAAATACCCTGGCACGGTGAACCTCGACGGTGCGCACGCTGATGTCGAGCTGGTCGGCAATGCGCTTGTTGGGCAAACCGTCCACCACCAAACGCATGACTTCAAGCTCGCGTTCGGTCAACTCGGCCAGGCGCCGCCGCAGGTTGCCCTGCACCTGCAAGTGGGCCACCTGCTCATGCGACACGCGCAGCGCCTCGACCACACGGTCCACCAAGGCGTTGTCTGAAAAGGGTTTTTCACAAAAGTCAAAGGCACCGCGCTTGACCGCCGCCACCGCCATCGGGACATCGCCATGGCCAGTTAAAAAAATCACGGGCATGGTGTGGTGCAACTTCTTTTCCACCAACTGGTCAAACAAGGCCAATCCGCTCATGCCCGGCATGCGCACATCCAAAAGCAAGCAGCTGGGCTGGATCTGCAACACACCCGAACAAGCGTGGGTCCAAAAAGACTCTGCACTTTCAAAGCCGTGACTGATGAGTCTGCGTGAACGCAGCAGCCAAGCCAAGGCGTCTCGCACCTCAGCGTCGTCGTCCACCACAAACACGGTGGCATCAATCAGAGGTTGCATGGTCGCTGATGGTAAGGCCAAAGCTGAACACCGTACCCTGCGGCGTGTTGGGTGCATATTGCAAGGTGCCCCCATGCTGCTCCACCACCGTGCGGCACAAGCTCAAGCCAAGGCCCATACCCTCTGCCTTGGTGGTGAAAAACGGTTTGAACAGCTGGTGCTCAATGTCTGGCGCAATGCCGGGGCCCCAATCGGCCACCGAGAACATCAAGCAACGAGGCTCATCGGCCGCCATGGGCTGCACGCTGAGCGTCAGACGCCGGTCACGCACGCCGGGCTGGTCCATGGCCTGCATGGCGTTGCGCGCCAAATTCAAAATCACTTGCTCCACCATGGTGCGATCGCACCATACCTCGGGCAGGCCCTCGGCCACACGCACCTGGACTTGCACGTGCAGCTTTCGGGCTTGCAGTTTGATGAGCGGCAACACCGCGTCCAGCAGCGCTTGCGGCTGGGTGCGCTCGCGCGCCTGGTCCCGGCGGCGCACAAAGTCGTGCACACTTTTAATGACCTTACCCGCGCGCTCGGCTTGAAGCGCAATACGCTGCATGGCCTGCTCCACGTCAGCAGGTCCCGACAGACCCGACTTGATCATGTTCAAAGAGCCCGTGGCATAGCTGGAAATGGCGGCCAAGGGCTGATTGAGCTCATGGCTCAATAGGGACGCCATTTCGCCCACCATGGCCAAACGGGCAGTGGCCTGCAAACGGTCTTGGCTGGCGCGTGAGAGCTCTTCTACCCGCCGCTGCTCGCTGATGTCCAAAAACGCGCTCATCCAGCCGGTTTGATCGCCTTGAGCGTTGATGAGCGGCGCCTCAATGATGAGCACCGGAAAACGGGAACCGTCCTTGCGCATAAAAACCGACTCAAAGCCTTCGCGAGGTGGTGCATTGCCCGCCAGCCGCACGGCTTGGCGCTTCATAAATTCATCTGCCAACTCCGGCGGCCAATAGGGTGCGTTCACACTTTGGCCCATGAGCTCGTTGGCGCTAAAGCCCACCATTTGACAAAACGCCGGATTCACATAGGTGATGCGGCCTTGCAAGTCGCGGGCGCGCAGGCCCGTGACCAAAGAGTCTTCCATGGCTTTGCGAAACGCCAGCGCGTCGGCCAACTCCCGCTCGGCTTTGAGGCGCCGGCGCATGTCCACCGACAACAGCCACAAAATGACCATCAACGCCACAAACAATCCCATCACCAGGGCGGTGAGCACATTCGGGAATAGGCCCGGCGCATCGCGCCAGCTCTCTAGCCGCACCACCAAGGTGTTACCCGGCAAATCAAGCAGTTGTTGCGCCGTAAAGTTACGCAGGGTACGACGGGCAGCACCCCGCATAGCCAGACGCGTGCCGTCGCCCTCGGTGAATGAAATGTCTTGGTTGCGCGCCAAATCGTTGGGGATCAGGTTGTCCAAAACATCTTGCAGTGCATAGCTCACCAGCACATAGCCCCGAAGCTCTAGAGCGGCCTGAGCGTCTATGCCCATCACAGGCAAACACACGTCCATCACCTCAAGCCCCATACCGTTGGGCATGGGCACAAAGTAACTGGGTGAAAACGCGGCCGTGCCCAAGCGACGGGAAGTGGCACAGGTTTGTATCAGTTCGCTAAAGAAGGTGTCATGGGAATACTGGCTGAACACCGGCGATTTGTAGGGCGAATTGGCCTGTAACACGGTTTTGAATTCAGGAGAACGCCACTCCATGCGCACGGTTTCGCGATGGTCGAGCAAAAACCGCTCGGCGCTCAGGGCCCACGCCCCGGTATGCTCATCGCTTGCCCGGCCTGCGACTGAAAACGCGGCTTGCAAGGTCTGGTTGTTGCGCATGAGGCCGCTGCGCAAAGTGCCCACCACCTCCAGAGCATCGCGCTCCAATCGGTCTTGCTCTTGGCTGGCTTCGTAGCGACCTGACAACCACACCAAGAGCAACAGCAATGCGGCCACCAAGGCGAACAGGCTGGCCCACAACCAGCGCGGACGAACCGAAACCGATATCAACGAGGCGTGTCCTTGGGGGTGTTTTTTCGCGGTGCGCCCGCATCGGTACGGGTGATGACGGGGTCGGCCCAACTGCCGGTGATATGAAATTCTTGCGTGTTGGACTCGATGATAGGTCGCCGCAAAATCCACTGCGCCAAAAATGACCCCAAGCCTACTGCAGGGTTGATGATGGTGGTGACCAGCGTAGCGGTGTTGGTGTTGATTTCGGGCACCACCACCACTTTGAGGTCTTGGGTTTCGCGCCCAAGGTCTGCACGACCCTCCATCAATACAGCCAAATTCACGCCGCGCATTTGCAGGTTGTTGGTGCGCGCCATACCCTGTTCAATCAGCACGTCGCCGCGCACAAAGTCAAAGGCAAAGCCTTCACTGAACACGTCACGGAAGTCCAGCGCAAAACGGCGCGGCAAGGCCTGCAGGCTCAGCACACCCAGCAGCTTGGCCAGGCCAGGGTCGGCCTTCATGAACTGACCGGACTCCATATTGACATTGAAGCTGCCCCCCAAGCTGGGGTAGTCCAGCGAGAGGGGCGAGCCCAGCCAAGACACTTGCCCCTCCAGCTTGCCCTTGCCTTGGCGGATCAGGTCTTTCATGCCAAAGCGGTTGAGCAGTTCGCCTGAGTCTGCAATGTCCAACTTAAAGTTCATGGACGTTCGGCGTTTGGAATTTACAGCTTTGGCAATATTGGTGCCCGCAGGGCCCACACTCAGTTGAGACCACTGTCCTGTGGCTGTAAACACAGCCTCGGGCATGGTGACGTTGAAACGGTTGAGGCGCCACTCGCGCGCGCCGTTGACGCCTTCAGCATTGCGGTTGACGGCATCGATTTCCACGCGGCCCAACTTGCGTCCACGCAGCTCCAAATCGTCCACCACTATGTCCAATGCGGGCACGCTGGCGGGCTGCTCCTCCAGCAAAGTTTCCACGTCCTTGGCAGAAGAAGGTGGCAGCACCAAGCGCGCCAATCGGGCGTAAACGCGTCCGGGGTTGGTGGTGGAGGGTTGGCGGTATTCCACATAACCACTGAGTTCGGTGGCGTCAATATTCAAACGCCAGAGCTCCTGGTCGTGGCTGCCTCCCGCCACCACTTGGTGCAACTGCCGCCCACCCACCAGCACCTCGCGCGCCCGAATGGACAGGTTGCTCGGCATGAAAGCAGAGGACACTGTCACTGCCGCATTGTTGGCACTTGCAGCACTGGCTGCGCCCGAACCAGGGGTCATAAGGCGCGACCAAGCATCCAGATCCAGTGTGTCCAACTGCACACTGGCCACTACCCCCGAGGGGGGCAGACTTAAGGTTTCCCCCAGGGGCAAGCCCACCGCCATGGCCCCGCGCAGCACGCGCAGCTTAGAGCTGGCGTTGGGCGAAAGATCGCGCACAAACTGCGCTGAAAGCGTGCGGCCCAGCTCCAAAGAGATCTGCTCTTGCAACAGGTTGGGGTTGGTGGTTTGAAAAGATTCGCGCGTTAACGAGGTTTCCAACCGCAGGGGCATCAACGTTTCAGGCAGTTTGTTGAGAGGCGCAGGCAAATTCAGGGCCAAGCCCTGCAAGCTGGACGCTGCCGACACTTGAGGCACGCCGCGTTGCCATTGCGCTGTGAGCTGATAGTTGGCCGAGCCACTGGCATGCCGCGCCAATTGGGACACCATGCCCAACTCTGTGGCTTGGCGCAGCCCGTCGGCTGTAAAGCTGCCTTGAACCTTGAGGGTGGGCGACACCACCACATTGGCAGCACCTTTTGAAGCCGCCGAAGCCAACGATCCGCCCTCAATCGTCAAGTCGCCGCCCAAGCCGCGGGCCTGCCCACCGGTGATGGCAAACCCCGACTCGGTGAATTGCACCACACCCCGTACGCGCTGCAATTTGGGGATATCAGGCGCTTGGATGTCGTTGCCCTGCAAGGTGGCTTTGCCTTGCAAGGTCATCAAACTCAGATCATTCAAGGGCAACTTGAGCTTGAGCTGAACATCGGCCAGACCGGTGACCGAGGTTTGCGCCAGCAAGCTGCTGAAAGCGTTAGCGTTGGTATTGGCTTGGGCGCCGCCAAAACCACGTGCCAAGGTAAGAAGATCTTGCAATGGTCCTTTGGTTTCAAGGCCCACTTGCAGGGTGGGGTCGCGCAGAAAGTCTTCAATGCCCAAGCTGGCTTTTTGCAGACGCAGGCCTTGCGGTCCAGGCATGCGCGCGCTCAGGTCTTTCAACCTCAGGCTGTTGCGGTCGATCAGCAGTTCGCCCTGCACCTGAGTGAGTTGTGGCAAGGGCAATGGGGTGCTGCCTTGCAGCTTGACACTGCGGGGGGCAGTCAAGTAAATGCCGTCCTTGAACGTGCCCGAAATCCGGAATTCCCCCTGGTCCGCGGCGCTAAACGGAAACACGTTCATGTCCCCACGGGTTTTAAACTTGATTTGACTGCCTTTGCCTTGCACCAGTGCGTCACGCAGATAGTCGCGCACGTCCTTGGGGATATCCAGCGGCAGGTACTTGTGGACTTTGGACACATTGGCGCGCGACAGGCTGCCCTGCACATCCAGCAAACCGTAGTCCCATTCCTTTTGGGCCAGCAACTGCGCCGCACGCGGCGCCTCGGAGGTTTGCCACTTGATTTGCGCTTCACCCTGTGTGTCGTCGTTACTGAACTTCAAATTGGACAGTTGCAGCTTGACCTGAGGCATCGCCGCTGAAAAAGGACTGCTCCGATTGACTTGCCAACTGAGGTCGGTGCTGAGTTGCCCCACTGCGATGGCAGGGTCTTCGAACACGCCCGGCCACTCCATACGTCCTGACTGGATCGACACTTTGGCTTTTCCGCCCTCCGGCTGGAATTCAAATTCGGCGTCGAGCCCGCGCACGCCAGGGCGGCCCATGGTGTTTTGGGGAGAAGGATTGGGGTGGTCTTGGGACAAAAACCCGAGACCACGCACACGCCCGCTGGCGCGCAATCGGGCAAGCATCTCGCCGCCTCCCGTCCATTGCGCCTGCAGCTTTTCCAACTGCCCTTTAAGTTCCAGCGAGGTCAACTGCTGATGCACCGGCTTGGGCAAAGGCAATCGCAAGGCCACTTGGCTTAGGGCTTGCAGGTCCAGTTGATCGGCCAGCACCTCCCACTGTTGAGAGGTTGAGGCATGACGCAGGCGAATGTTACCGCCCGGCCATTGCAGGCCGTCGGACAAGGTCCACTGCAGATCCTGTGTCCACCATTCCTGCTGGTCGGCCTTCCAGGTGGCGCCCAAACGGCCACTGAGGCGACTCACCTTCAAGGGCTCCGCTGTGGTGCTGCTTTGAAATTGGGCTTGCTCAAGCAAGGTGTCCACAGTCAGCTCGCTCAACTTGCCGCGCTTGACGTCGGCCCACAAGCGCACCGCGCTGTCTCCGCTGGCACGAGGCTGAAAAGGGGGCTCGGAAGGTTCGCCCCAACTCCAGTCATCCCAAGGCAAGATCTCCAAAGCCAAACGGTTGAGCTGCGCAAACACCTGTCCGTCCCACTGCTTCCATTGACCCGAATGCAGGCTCAGCAGGGGCTCTTTGAAACTGCCCCGAAGGCTGAAGCGTTCGGCTGATGCTTTGGGTGGGGTGGCGTCCAGCCGAAACTGGTGGCTGCGGCCGGAGTTGCGCAGCACCGCCTCCACCTGTTTCAGCTCCAGTGTGGGGCGTTGTCTGAGTTCATCGGTCCAGCGCAAAGCACCATCGCGCACCACCCATTCAGTCTGAGAAAAAACCCAATCCGCCGCTTGGCCTTCGTCTGGAGTCAATACCGACACATCCACACCTGCCACCCACACATGGCCTTGGGCGTCGCGGCGGATGTCAAGTTTGGGACTTTCTATATAAATCTGGTCCAGCCCTAGGCGCCACAGCGAGGTGGGCGAAATGGCCACCCACACCCGAGGCAACACCAGAGCCTCTTGGCCTTGTGAATCTGAAAAACTGATGTTCTGGAGTTCAAAAGAGGGCACCAAACCGCCTGAGCGCGCCTCGATCTGGCCGATGCGCACCTTAAGCCCCGTGCGGATCGAAGCTTGTTGCTCCATCCAAGGCCGAAAATCATCGATTCGCGGCACAATGATCCATGTGAGAACACCCCAGCCGGCAGCAAGCACCACCCAAACCACACCCGCCACCCACAACAGGCCATGCGTGAGGGAAATCAGGCGTTGAAGTGAAGTATTAAACAAAGATGCCAAGCACAGATGCCCAGGAAACAACCCCACTCATTATGACCCGCCAGCCCTGGTCTGAACACTCACGTTTTGCCCGCCGCGTGCGCCGGCGTTACGCGACTTATTTGTCGTATCTGCCCCCAGGATTGCCGGACAGGGCCACTTTTGAAATCCTGTTTAAAAGCTTGCGAGCCCAGAACCCCTTGGCCGATGCACTGCGCATCACCCGCCAGCTGGTTTTGGAGCGCTTGCTCACCCTGGACTGCGACGCTCAGGCGCCTTTGGCTTCGGTGATGTCCTGCATGACCACTTTGGCCGAATTTGCCCTGCAACACGCCTTACAAGCCAGCATGGAGCAGCTTGACGCCGTTCATGGCATTCCGCTGAACCGCCCGCTGGCACAAAATTTGGCGGGTCCTGCGCAGCGATGCGCTTTTTGGGTGGTGGGCATGGGCAAGCTGGGCGCGCGCGAGCTGAATGTGTCAAGCGACATCGACTTGATTTATGTGTACGACCAAGAAGGTCAGACCACTGGCAGGCCGGATGGGCGGGGTCAAATCTCAAACCAAGAATACTTTGCCAAAGTGGTGCGTTTAGTCCACCAGATGGTGGGTGAGCCCACAGAACACGGTTTGGTGTTTCGCATGGATTTGGCGCTACGTCCCAACGGCAACTCTGGCCCGCCGGCGGTGTCGCTGAACGCCCTGGAGGCTTACTTTGTGTCTCAAGGGCGTGAATGGGAGCGCTTTGCCTGGCTTAAAAGCCGCGTGGTGGCAGGAACCGTGGCTTCGGCCCCAGCCCTGCGCAGCCTGGTGCTGCCCTTTGTGTTCAGGCGTTATTTGGACTACAGCGTTTTTGAGGCCCTGCGTGTGCTGCACCGTCAAATCAGGGAGCACACCCTCAGCCGCAGCACAGGCCGACCGGAGCGTCAACAAGACATCAAACTAGGGCGTGGCGGCATCCGCGAAATTGAATTCACCGTGCAGCTGCTGCAAGTGGTGCGCGGCGGGCAATTTCCTGAGCTGCGCACCCGCCCCACCTTGGACGCCTTGCGCCGGCTGGTGAACGCGCACCTCATGTCGGCCAGCACGTCGGCGGCGCTGCAAGCCGCCTATGTGTTTTTAAGGCAAGTGGAACACCGCATTCAGTATTTGGACGACCAGCAAACCCATGTGTTGCCCGCCCAAGATGAAGACCTGCTGTGGATGGCCCTGAGCCTGGGGTTTGATGATGTGCCCGGATTTTTGGAGACTCTCAACACCCACCGTGACTTCGTGGCCTTGGAGTTTGACCAACTGCTTGGTGGCGATGCCCCAAGCCGAAGCAATGAACGTAACAGGGAGCCCCCCACCGACCTATCCCCCAAGGCATCCCCCAACAACCACGCCTCCCCCAACAACAGCCCAGTGCTTCCTGGGGTGCCCAAAGCCTTTGTAGAGCGCTTAGCACTTTGGAACGAGCTGCCTCGGGTACAAGCTTTGCGAGAAGCCTCTAAAGAGCGCTTGTTCAAGTTGGGCGCACGCACGGCGCAATGGCTGCAAGAAGGCCGCGCCGATCTCAATGCCGCCCTGAAGTTGGTCGACTGGCTGGAAACCCTGCTGCGGCGCGACAGCTATTTGGCGCTCCTGTTAGAGCGGCCAGCCGTGCATGAGCGCTTGCTCAAACTGCTGGGTGCGGCGCGTTGGCCAGCGCGCTACTTGATGCTGCACCCCGGCGTGATGGACGAGCTGGCCCACCCCGACCTGCTGCGCGAGCGACTGGACACCCACGCCCTGGAGGACAACCTGGAAGCGCGCCGCAAAGCCTTGCAAGCTGCGGGAGACGACGACGAAGAATCACTGCTCAACCTGCTGCGGCGGGCCCAACACGCCGAAGTGTTTCGCACCCTGACACGCGATGTGGAAGGCGTGATGTCGGTGGAACAAGTGGCTGACGAGCTCAGTGCCTTGGCCGACTGCATGCTGGGAATCACCCTGCGCTGGTGCTGGAGCCGCCTGAAAACACGCCACAGACCCGAGCCACAACTGGCCATCTTGGCCTATGGCAAGTTGGGCGGCAAAGAGCTGGGCTACGGCAGCGATCTGGACTTGGTTTTTGTGTTTGACGACGAGGATGAGCGTGCCAGCGAGGTCTATGGCCAAGTGGTGCGTAAGCTCATCAATTGGCTGACCGTGAAAACCGGTGAAGGCGATGTGTACGAAATTGACACCGCCTTGCGCCCCAACGGCAATGCCGGTTTGCTGGTGACCCGGTTTGAAGCCTTTGCCGCCTACCAGTCTCAGCGCGGCAGCAACACGGCATGGACGTGGGAACACCAAGCCATGACACGCGCTCGCTGTGTGTTGGGCAGCACCGATTTGCGCATGCGGTTTGAGCGCGTGCGCCACGAAGTCATAGCCACCGAGCGGCCCGCGCCCGCCCTGCGTCAGGAAATCATGGCCATGCGCGAGCGGGTGCGCGCAGCACACCCGGTTAAAGCAGGCTTGTTTGACGTCAAGCACAGCCCCGGCGGCATGGTGGATGTGGAGTTTGCGGTGCAGTTTTTGGTGCTGTCGCAGTCGTGCAGGCACCCCGGGCTCACAGCCAACATAGGCAATATTGCGCTGCTGCTGCTGGCCCAAGATCTGGGGCTATTGCCCCAAGGTTTGGGCAGCGCCGCAGCCGATGCCTACCGCGAACTGCGGCGTTTGCAGCATCATGCCCGCTTGAATGAAGCACCCACTCAACTGATTGCACCAGCCGCAGGCCCTGAGCAGTCGGTTGTGAAGGCCCTTTGGCAAGCGGTTTTTGGGCCTTTCAGGGCTGTTGCCTGATTTTTTGCACCAAGGCAGTGGTGGAGTAGCCGCTGACAAACGGCAAGGCGCAGGCTTGGCCACCCCAGCTTTGCACCAAAGCGGTTTCGGGCAGCCTGCTCATGTCGTAATCGCCGCCCTTGACCAACCAATCGGGGCGAATTTGGGCAATCAGGGCTTCGGGGGTGTCTTCGTCAAACCACGTCACCACATCCACCGCGGCCATGGAAGCCAGCACCGCAGCGCGGTCTTCTTGGTGGTTTAGGGGGCGCTCAGGCCCCTTGCCCAAGCGCTTGGCCGAGGCGTCGGTGTTCAAAGCCACCAACAAACTCGCCCCCAAAGCACGGGCTTGCGCCAAGTACACCGCATGACCCTTGTGGACCACATCAAACACGCCATTGGTCATGACCAAAGGTCGAGGCAACTGGGCCAAACGCTCGGCCAACTGGGATCTTGGGCACAGCTTTTTCAAAAAAAGGGGCAAAGGTGCAGAGGACGGTGCCAGAGAGCTCATCGCGGCATGGTAGCAGGGCGTTGAGGTGTGTCCGTTGTAGGTCCAATGGGCATAATTGACTGTAATGCGTTTAGTCACCGTGAGCATAGAGTCCATCCCCATAGGTAAGCCTTTGGCTTATCCCTTGCGCGATGAAAAGGGTCAACTGCTGGCCAAACAAGGCTATGTCTTTGAAAAGCGCGAAGACCTGCACGACTGGGAAAAGCGCGGCATTAGTTTTTTTGTGGACGAAGAAGAGTCCGAGCTGCACAACAGGGCTTTTATTGGCAAGCTCATCCATATGGTGCACCGCGGTTCGGCCATCGGCGAAATTGCCAACACCCGAATATCCAAAGTACTGCCGCTCAATGCTCCCGAAGATGAGCCTGACGAGACCGGTCCGCCCGACTGGCTGGACCTGCCNNCAAGCCAATGCGTTGCTGCGCGATGTCGAGTCGCCCTTGTTTTTGGCCAAGCTGATGCGCCTGAACCGGCGTTTGATGCGGCTATCAGCCAGCACACCCGACAGCTGCTTGTTTGCCTTGTTTCACCTCTCGGCCAGCGAAATCAAGCTCTACAGCGCCACCCACTCCATGCTGGTGAGTGTGATGTGTGTGTTGGCCGCCCGCGAGGTGCTGAACTGGCCCGAAGATGAGCAGCGCCAGATTGGTCTTGCCGCCTTAACCATGAACATTGGCATGACCGAACTGCAAGACCAGTTGGCCACGCAAATCCCCCCTCTCCAGCCTGACCAAAAAGAGGCTGTGACCCGCCACGCCGCAAATGCGGCGGCTTTGCTTAAGGCTGCGGGGGTGAACGAAACGGTGTGGTTGGACGCTGTGCGGCAGCACCACGGCGTGCGGCCTGGGCCCATGGCCGACCGCACCCCGGCCCAGCGCATGGCCCGCTTGATTCAACGAGCCGACATTTATTCGGCCCGTTTGTCCCCACGTGCGTCGCGCTTGCCCATGTCACCTGCGGCAGCCATGCAAGCGAGCTATTTTGATGAGCACAAGCAAGTGGATGAAGCGGGAGCCGCCCTGATCAAGGCCATTGGCATTTATTCGCCGGGCTCGTTTGTGAAGCTTCACACCCAAGAGGTGGCGGCGGTGGTGCGCCGTGGCCTCAACACCACCACGCCCAAAGTGGCGGTGCTGATCAACCGAGAGGGCATGCCCACGGTGGAACCAGTGCTGCGCGACACCTCTAACCGCGATTACCGCATTGTGGCCAGCGTGCCGCACCGAGACGTGAAGCTGCAAATCAACCTGGAGCGCATGCTCACCCTCACCTCGGGCAACCCCAGTTTTCGAGGCTGAGTGGATTGTTTCGCCTGTTTCGCCTAGTGGCTTAATGCTGGTCGAAGTTGCTTATGCGGGTGTGGCTGAGGCCGTCAATTCTTTGCGAAAGCGGTTGAGCTCTTGCACAGAGCCAAAGCTGCGGTCCATGAGGAGGCTGAGGTTGTGCAAGATGCGGTCGACCACTTTGCCTTCCCACACCGCATCAAATTTGATTTGACCATCTAACCATCGCTCAAGCCATTGGGGGTCGGGCAAACGGCTTTGAATGGTATCGCGCGGGAACAGGTTTTTGTTGACATGCAAGTTGGTGGGATGCAGAGCCTGGGCCGTGCGGCGCGCGCTGGCCATGAGCACCCCGACCTTGGTAAAAGCCGACTTGGCTTCATTGCCAAAGTTGGCAATGGCGCGTCGCATGTACTTGAGGTAACAGCCGCCATGGCGTGCCTCGTCTTGGCTCAGGGTGGTGTAGATGTGCTGGATGACCGGCTCGGTGTGCCACTCTGCGGCGCGGCGGTACCAGTGGTTGAGGCGGATTTCGCCGCAAAAGTGCATCATCAAGGTTTCGAGCGCAGGGGCGGGGTCAAACTCAAAGCGCACATCGTGCAGCTCTTGTTCGGTAGGGGCCAGATCGGGGCGAAAACGGCGCAGGTACTCCATGAGCACCAGAGAGTGTTTTTGCTCTTCAAAAAACCAGATCGACATAAAAGCCGAAAAATCGCTGTCGTGGCGGTTGTCGCGCAAAAACATTTCGGTGGCAGGTAGTGCCGCCCACTCGGTGATGGCGTTCATTTTGACGGTTTGAGCCTGCTCGTCGCTGAGCAAGTTGGCATCAAAACGGTCCCAAGGCACATCGGTGTCCATGTGCCAACGCACAGCCTCTAGCTGCTTAAAGAGCTCGGGGTACAACATGGCGGTCATCGCGGTAGGCCTTGAAGTTAGGGTTTGGAAATAGCTTGATCTGTTTACTGAGGCGCGGTGCTGGCAAAGCTGGGGCGAGTTTCCAGTCTTTCGAGCATCTTCACCAAGCTGGGGTGACGGTTGCGCCAGTCCAGCTTGGGAAAACGAAAATCCAAATACGACAGGGCGCAGCCCACTGCAATGTCGGCCAGGCTCAAATGCCCGCCCGAACAAAATGGCCTGTCGCCCAAACCTTGGGCCATAGCCACCAAGCTGGCATCAATTTTGCCGATTTGGCGGTCAATCCAAGCTTGGCTGCGCTGGTTCTTGGTGCGCCCAGTCCAAACGGTTTCCATGCGGGCCAGCAAAGCGGCGTCAAGGACACCATCTGCCAGGGCTTCCCAAGTTTTCACTTCGGCGCGCTCACGCCCCAAATTGGGGATGAGCTTACCCACTGGGGACAGGGTGTCAACGTATTCGACAATCACGCGGGAATCAAACAAGGCCTCGCCACCTTCCATGATCAGGCAGGGCACTTTGCCCAAGGGGTTAGAGGCGGCGACTTGGGTGTCGGCCGACCACACGTCGTCCAACACGAACTGGTAATCGAGCTTTTTTTCAGCCATCACCACTCTAACCTTACGCACGTAAGGGCTGGTGGTTGATCCAATCAATTTCATAAGCATCCATCTCTTTAACGATCGCGGATTCTAGCCAGCACGCCTGTAACGCTCCTGACGGTCTATTTTGCCCTCACGGGCTGTCCTACAATCTGAAAATGCCTTTTTCCCAGATTTCGGCCCTGTCGCCGCTGGACGGCCGATACGCCGCCAAACTCTCGTCTTTGCGCGTGCTCATGAGCGAGATGGGCTACATGCACCGCCGTGTTCAGGTCGAGGTGGCTTGGTTTATCGCGTTAAGCGATGCGGGTTTTAAAGAATTCAAGCCGCTTTCACCCGGAGCGCGTACTTACTTGTTGGGTTTGGTGAAGCATTTTTCTGAAGCTGACGCCTTGGCCATCAAGGAAATTGAAAAGACCACCAACCACGACGTTAAAGCGGTGGAGTACTGGATCAAAAGCAAGTTTGAGGCCCGCCCCGAACTCGAAAAAGCCTCTGAGTTTGTGCACTTTGCCTGCACCAGTGAAGACATCAACAACACCAGCCACGCCCTTCAATTGCGCAGCGCGCGCGATGTGGTGTTGCTGCCTGCTTTAGACAAGTTGGTGCTTAAGCTGCGCGATATGGCACACGCCTACGCCGACACGCCCATGCTCAGCCGCACCCACGGTCAAACCGCCAGCCCCACCACGGTGGGCAAGGAAATTGCCAATGTGCTGGTACGCTTGCAAGCGGCTTGTGACCGCATTGCCGCGGTGGCGCTGATGGGCAAAATGAACGGCGCGGTAGGCAACTACAACGCCCACCTGAGCGCTTGGCCCGCCTTTGACTGGGAAGCTTTTGCCCGCCGCGTGGTGGAAACGCCTGAGCCGCTGGGCTTGGGCCTGACCTTTCAGCCCTTCAGCATTCAAATTGAGCCACACGACTACATGGCCGAGCTGTTTGACGCCGTGGCCCGTGCCAACACCATCTTGATTGATTTTTCTCGCGACATTTGGGGTTATGTGTCGCTGGGCTACTTCAAGCAACGGCTCAAGGCAGGCGAAATTGGATCTTCCACCATGCCGCACAAAGTCAACCCCATTGACTTTGAAAACGCCGAAGGCAACTTGGGTTTGTCCAACGCCTTGCTGCGCCACCTGAGCGAAAAATTGCCCATATCGCGCTGGCAGCGCGATCTGACCGACTCTACCGTGCTGCGCAATATGGGGGTGGCGCTGGGCTATGCGGTGTTGGCTTACCAAGCCTTGTCCACCGGCCTGAACAAGCTGGAGCTGAACAACGACGCCCTGCAAGCCGACCTCAACCGCTCCTGGGAAGTGCTGGCTGAACCCATTCAAACCGTGATGCGCCGTTTTGGCGTAGCCGGTGCTTACGAACAGCTCAAGGAAGTCACCCGCGGGCAAATCGTCAGCCCCGAAGCCTTGCACGCGCTGATTCGCGGCCTGAATATTCCAGACGAAGACAAGCAGCGCCTTTTGGACATGTCGCCCGCCAGCTACATTGGCAAAGCCGCCGAGCTTGCGCGCCGCGTCTAAGCGGGCCGTGCACTGCTGCCTTAAAGCCCGACCGTGGCGCTGAAATCAACGATTTACAAGGCCAACCTGCAGGTGGCCGATATTGACCATCACTACTACGCCGACCACCCCTTGATGCTGGCGCGCCACCCCAGCGAAACGGATGAACGCATGATGGTGCGCTTGGCCGCCCTTGCGCTGCAGGCCCACCAGCTGCAGGCCCTGTGTGGAGGCGACGGCAACTTGGCCTTTGGGGCGGGCCTGTCAGACCCTGATGAACCCGATGTGTGGTTGCGCGACTTCACCGGCCAAACCCGCTTGTGGGTAGAAGTGGGGCAGCCTGACGACAAGCCCCTGCTCAAAGCCTGTAACCGAGCCGATGCGGCAGTGGTTTACTGCTTTCACCATGCCGCAGAGGTGTGGTGGCGCGACATTCAATCCAAGCTCCAACGCGCACCCAAGCTCAGCGTGTGGCGCTTACCCGCTGAAGCCACAAAGGCGCTGACCCAGTTGGCGCAACGCAACATGCAGTTGCAAGCCACCATTCAAGAAGGTGTGTTGATGCTTGGAGACGGCGCGCAGAGTGTGAACATTGAGCCTGTGCGCTGGAAATAGTGGCCCGGCTTTTAAGCAGTTTATCTGGTGTTTTCGGTCGCGCGCTCGGCATAACGGTTGAACCGCCAAGCCCCGGCGTCAAGGGTGATGCGCCGCCACACGGCGCGCTTTTCAGCAGGGCCCAGCTCGGTCCAGTGTTGCACCTCGTCAAAACTGCGTCCGCATCCCTTGCATTCGGCGTCGCCTTGACTGGTGGAACAAATGGCAATGCATGGCGTGTCGGGCGTGGTGTGGTACCAAACCAACCATGCTTTGGCAGCTTTTTCAGGCATAGAGAACTCATCAGCCTCTTGCTCTCGGTAAAACACCAACAGCGCGTAGACCTCGGCCAAGGCTCGCACCTCTGGGGAGAGTGTGATGCCATCAGGCGAAGGGCTGCACTCGCGCCAAAAGTTAATGGCCGCCTCAATGTCGGTGATGTGAATGCCTGCCATGTTGGGAGAAGAAAAACGAAAATGGATTCCAAACAATTTGATGATAGCGGCGCTTTTGGGATGCCCTTATAGCTTGTAAGGTTGTGACTGCTTGTGTTTCAATGTTTTCACGAAGGGGAGTAGCTCCTATTCGGTGTGACACAGGGAGGCGTTCAAAATGAATGTCGTTGCACTGAATATTCAGCAAGTCGTCATTACGAAGCATGACTTCCGGTTTGCTGGGCCATATCTGCATGACACCATGCCGAGCAAGACCTTCGATTAGAGCCTGTACAGGTTCAATCGAAGTCTGCTTTTTGACACAAGCTAGCCGACGTTTGGACTTGTCTGGGTTGTTGATCGATACAACTTGGAGTCTTGTCATGGAGCTTTTTTCTACCGCTTGGTGGTCGGCGCTGCTGGCCATTATTTTGATTGATTTGGTTCTGGCTGGCGATAACGCCATAGTCATTGCCCTGGCCGCCCGCCAACTTCCCCCTCACCTCCAAAAACGCGCCATTATTTGGGGTACCGTAGGCGCCATTGCCGTGCGCTCGGTCATGACCTTGGGCGTGGTCTGGCTGCTCAAAATTCCGGGTTTGATGCTTGTGGGCGGCTTAGGACTGGTGTGGATTGCCTACAAATTGCTGGCCGACACCGGCGAGCAAGAGCACTCTGGCCCCGTGGTGCAAACCTTTTGGGGCGCCATGAAAACCATTGTGGTGGCCGATGCCCTTATGGGCATAGACAACGTGCTGGGCGTGGCGGGTGCTGCACATGGCTCTATGGAGCTGGTGGTGCTGGGCCTGCTGATCAGTGTGCCCATTGTGGTGTTTGGCAGCACCGTGGTGCTCAAACTGGTTCAGCGCTTCCCCATGATCATTCAACTGGGTTCTGCAATTTTGGCGTTCACGGCCGCCAAGATGATCGTGAATGAGCCGCTCTTAGACGCGGTTTTTGACGATTCAGCCGTGGCGCGCATCGCAACTTACACCCTAGCCGTTGCGGGCGTACTGCTGCTGGGTTGGTGGACCACCCGTCGATATTCGGGTAACCACCAACAAAGTGTGTAAGTCTAGTTTTCACAACCTGTATCACCACAAAGAGGACATAACATGGATAACATCATTGTTTTTATAGACGACGCTGAATATGCAATGCATCACATTGCCCCCATGCGAGCTGGGAATAAGCTTTCCAACCCAAGAACCCAATGGATTTTGGTGGCGTGCCCTCCGCGAATGACGCGTCACATCAGCAAATGGGTCAACCACACAGCCCGCCAAAACTGGCGCAACAAATGGGCAGATAACCTATTTAAGGTCGTCCGGAGCCAGCTGGAGTCGCCTCGTGACCACATTGCTACCGAACTTGCCAACGGCCCACTGGTAGATCAAACTCAAATGCTTTTGGCCAAATACCCCGCCGCGCGCGTGGTAGATGCTCGGCGGCCCAAGTTCGGCAATGACTTGGCTCCCCTGACCGCCGATCAGCCTGCTACAAGCAACTCACAGTGGGCAGTATCAGGTTCTGTGACGTGTCTGGGATTGGCTATGGTGTTGGCTGCCGAATAAGCCACAACCAAGAAAGTTAAGGCTTTTGACGAAACTGTCGATGGGGTTAGCGCTCCATCGACAGCTCAAACACCCGCGCTTGTAACTGCCGCACACGGGTATCGATGATAGAAGCCTCGATGAAATCGGTTTGCCCACTTTGTTTAACCAAGTCTTGTGCAGCGCGGTAGCGGTTTAAAGCACCCTGCTCGTCAAACTTGGCGGCAAATCCCTCAGCCTCTGCACACACTGCGCGCAAGGTTTTGCCTTGGATCAGGTAGGCGCTGGACAACAACTGCCAAGCCTGGGCATCACGCGGGTATGTGGCCACCCAGGCTTGCAGGCGCGGCACCAACATGGGCAAATCTGTAATTGCTGCGGTAGAGGCCTGTGCGGCAGGAGTTGTTTGGGGCGCGCCTTGTGCACTGGCCAAAACTGCCCGGCTCCACAGCAGAATTTCTGAGCGGGACTTGGGGTTCCAAGTCTTGCCCAACCACTCTAAAGCTTTGCTGGGTTGGCCCTCAGCCAAGGCCACCTCTACTGCCAGCAGCCTGCTGAGCCGGCTGGCCGCCGAATTCATTCGTGTAGCTTCTTCCAGCTGGTTATGCCAAGCCCATGCTTGGCGAAAATCGCGCTGGTTGCTGGCTGCCAGCACCGCGGCGTACCACATGCCAGCTCGCACCTCAGGCTTGGCGGCTTGCAAGCCAGATGCGGCCGCAGGCATGGCCATGGCCATCAAACCACGCTGGGCATCTACCCCCAAGTAACTCAAGGCACGGGCGCGGCCTGCCAATAAATAGTGAGTCAAGTCGCTTACTGGCAGCGCTATGGGTAACAGCTGCTGTCGGGCCTGCATGTCGGCAATCCGCTCGGTGGTGAGCGGGTGGCTGCGCAGGTATGGAAAAGCTCCCGTGTCGTTAAATCGGTTGGCTTGCAACAGCTTTTCAAACATGGTCACAAAGCCCTGCGGGGCAAAACCTGAAGCGGTCATCACGCTGTATCCCACACGGTCGGCTTCGCGCTCCATCTCTCTCGAAAAATTCAACTGCCCCTGCACCGCCACAGCCTGCCCGCCAGCAATGAGTGCTGTTGCAGCTTGTGGGTTAGAGCCAGCGGCGAGAGCACCCAAAATCATGGCCCCGAGCAGCATGGGTGCTTGGTTACTTTGTCTGCTGATGAGCCGGGCAATATGCCGCTGGGTGATGTGGCTGAGCTCGTGCGCGAGCACCGAGGCCAGCTCGTCCTCGCTGGAAACCGTGGCAATCAAGCCCAAGTGCACACCCATATAGCCGCCAGGCAACGCAAAGGCATTCACACTGCGGTCGCGCCCCAAAAATACGGCCCAGGCAAAGGTGTTTTCCAGCTCTGGAGAAAGTTCGCCGCGCTGCTTGGACCCCTGCAGCAAACGGCGCCAAATGCTCCACACATATTCATCGAGCAAGGGGTCGTCAATATGGTCAGGGTCGCGAAACAGCTCGCGGGCAATGCGGTCGCCCAGCTTGCGTTCTGCTGTCATGCTGATTTCCACCCCGTCGCCCAAGCTGGGCAACTGGGCTTGGGCGTGTTGCGGTGTAAACAGCACACCTAGCCCACCGAGCAGACACATAACATCTGCGGCCCAGGACCGCCCAAGCAGTTTTTGGGAGCCTATGATTCGGGCTGCATATTTCATCAGCATGTTCAAGTACATGCCGTCACCTTACAACATTCAGACTATGAGCACTTTTACCCACTTTGACGCCCAAGGCCAAGCCCACATGGTGGACGTGGCAGCCAAAGCTTCCACCCACCGAATTGGTGTGGCCGCCGGCCGCATTGAAATGCTGCCAGCCACTTTGGCGTTGATTGAATCGGGCACCGCCAAAAAAGGCGACGTGTTGGGCATTGCCCGTATAGCTGGGATACAAGCCGCCAAAAAAACCAGCGATCTGATTCCCCTTTGCCACCCCTTGGCCTTGACCCGAGTGGCCGTGGAATTTACAACCGCAGCCGCACTTGGCGACACTCCAGCCCATGTGCAATGCACAGCAACTGTTGAAACCGTAGGACCCACCGGCGTGGAAATGGAAGCCCTGACCGCTGTGCAAGTGGCACTTCTGACCATTTACGACATGTGTAAAGCTGCCGACCGAGGCATGACCATGACCCAAGTGAGGCTTCTGGAAAAGCATGGGGGCAAGTCGGGCAGCTACGTAGCTGGCTAAGAGGAGCTAACTGCGTCTCTTCTGCTCTCGCTTCAAAAGATATTTTGCCTATAGACCAAATGTCATTTTTGTATTCTCAAAAATGACATGGGCCGTGGGCCCTGGAATTTGAAGAACTAATCAAGTGAGGAGTCGCTTTTCAAGTCGACAAATGATGGTGCGGCTGGCGGGGATCGAACCCACGACCCTTGGCTTCGGAGGCCAATACTCTATCCACTGAGCTACAGCCGCTTTTGGGCACTAGACCCGACGGTTAAATTATCGCATGGGGTAAGAGTGGTTGATGCTCACATATGACCATGATTGAAGGTAACCATAAAGATTCACGAGTTAGCCCCACACTGATTGACCCTTGAGAAAACAACCGTCAACCAATTAAATACCTATCAACAAATTCTTAAATATCAAATGGCAACAGAATACATAATCCGAGGTGGCGAAATAATAGATGGATCTGGCCGGGCTCGCCATAATGCAACGTTGATCATTAAAGATTCTAAAATTTTGTATGTTGGCCATGAAATTCCGCTAGCAGTTTTAGAACAACTCTCACCAAACCATCAGATCATTGATGCAGCCGGCCTGATTGTTGCGCCTGGTTTTAT
>DDPM01000192.1:1494-23515 GCA_002342165.1 Hylemonella sp. UBA2468 | reverse complement strand
GTCATGACCACGTTGAGTCTGCCTGCTAGGGGGCGAAATTTTTCGGGCAAAGAATCCCAGGTTTTACGGCCCATGATGACGGGGCTGCCAAGCGTGGTGCTTTTGAAGTGCGCCAAGTCTTCAGGCAAGTGCCAAGGCATGGTGTGGTCTTTGCCTATGACGCCGTTTCGGGCGCTGGCCCAGATGAGGTGCAGCTCGGTCATTACACCGCCACTGCCGCTTTAATGGCCGGATGGCATTGGTAGTTCAGGACTTCAAAGTCCTCAAATTCATAGTCAAAAATTGATTCGGGCTGACGCCGGATATGTAAGCTGGGCGCAGGGTATGGGCTGCGGCTGAGCTGCAACTCCACTTGTTCAGTGTGGTTGCTGTAAATGTGGCAATCGCCGCCGGTCCACACAAAGTCTCCCACCTCCAAGTCGCATTGCTGCGCCACCATGTGTGTGAGCAGGGCGTAGCTGGCAATGTTGAAGGGCACGCCTAAAAAGATGTCGGCGCTGCGTTGGTAGAGCTGGCAGCTCAGGCGGCCTTTGCCGCCAGGGGTGTTGCTGGGCGCCACGTAAAACTGAAAAAACGCATGGCATGGCATGAGCGCCATTTTGTTCAAGTCGGCCACATTCCAGGCGCTCACAATGATGCGGCGTGAGTCAGGGTTGGTTTTTAGGGTGTGGATCACCTGGCTGATCTGGTCAATATGCGCTTGTGGATTTTCCGGGGTGGGGGCCGGCCAGCTGCGCCACTGAACGCCGTACACAGGACCCAAATCGCCGTCGGGGCGTGCCCATTCGTCCCAAATGCTCACACCGCGCTCTTTGAGCCAGTGGTTATCGCTAGAACCCTTGAGGAACCAAAGCAGTTCATAAATGATGGACTTGAGGTGCACTTTTTTGGTGGTAACCAGCGGAAACCCTTGGGTCAAGTCAAAACGCATTTGATAGCCAAACACGCTGCGCGTTCCGGTGCCGGTGCGGTCGGTTTTTTGGATGCCATGGATGAAGACATGCCGCATAAAGTCTTCGTAAGGGGTCGGAATGACGCTGTTGGAGCTGGTGGCGGGTGTCATAAGTCTTGGTCTGGAGTTCAATGCCTGAGGCGTGATGTCTGATGTGTAATCTTAAGGTCATGCTGGGGATGAATTACATTTGACAACATGGTCGACCAAGATCCACAACCTTTAGTTCCTGATGAAGAAGCGACGCCGTTTTCAATTCCGTCTGAGACGGATCGCCGCCGTAAAGAGCGCAAGCCTTTAAGCGTGCGGGCGCGTATGGCATTGCAGGGCAAGCCCCCGCTGGAAATTCGCACCTTTGACATCAACGCTGGCGGCGTCGGTGTGATTACAGAGGTGAATTTACCGGTTCACACGCTGTGCAATGTGTTTTTTAAGTTGCCACAGCCCGATGGCACGTTTTTCAATGTGGCTGCTGCGGGCACCGTCACCCATTGCACCTTCAGCCGCACGCGCATGGGCTTTACCGTGGGGTTGATGTTCAAGGAAGTCCCTGAAACGATGCTCTATGCCATCAACACTTACATGAAAAACTGAGCCCTGCGCTTGCCGAACCGAGAGCTCAAGGCATCAACTTAAATTTCCAAAACGCGTCCAGGATTCATGAGGTTGTGGGGGTCCAAGGCGTGTTTGATCGATTTCATAAGACCCAAGGCCACGGAAGATTTGTGTTGGGTGAGTTTGTGGGCTTTAAGGCTGCCAATGCCGTGCTCTGCAGAAATGGACCCTTGATAGCGGTCTACCACCTCAAAAACCAGGGCATTCATGGGGTTTTCTTCTTCCCTCAAAAAACGCTCTGCATCGTCTGATTCTGGGGCTTGCACGTTGTAATGCAGGTTGCCGTCACCCAAGTGGCCGTAGGTGACCAAGCGTGCCCCTGGAAATTTTTCAAGCAGTGCCGCGTTGGTTTCCCTAACAAATTCGGGAATATGTGACACGTTGATAGAAATATCGTGCTTGATGTTGAGGCCTTCTTCGGCTTGCGCCAGCGGAATGCTTTCGCGAATGTGCCAAAGCGCCTTGGCTTGCGACACGCTTTCGGCCACGATGGCATCGCTCACGCAACCTTGCTCCATGGCGGCTTCAAGCAGGCGTTCTANNGACTCCCAAAACGGCACGCGCTGTTGGGGAAAGTGCTTGACCACCAAGCTCAGTGCAAACTGCCCCATGACTTCAAACCCCGTTAGGCCCGCGCTCAAGTGTTGGTGCGCCAAACCCAACAAATCCACAGCCTGTTCCATAGTGGGCACTGCTGCATAGGCGGTAAGTTGGGCTTTGGGCATGGGGTAGAGCTTCATGGTGGCAGCCGTGATCACGCCCAACGTGCCTTCAGAGCCAATGAACAAGTGCCGCAGGTCGTAGCCGGTGTTGTCTTTGCGCAAGCCGGATAAGCCGCTCCAAATGTCGCCTTGCGCGGTTACCACCTCCAGCCCCAAGCACAGCTCTCGGGTATTGCCAAACCGTACCACCTGAGTACCGCCAGCGTTGGTGCCCAAATTTCCACCAATGGTGCAGCTGCCTTCAGAGGCCAAGCTCAAAGGAAACAAAAATCCCTGAGCTTCACAGGCTTCCTGAATGGTTTGGAGCACGCAACCCGCATCTACCGTGATGGTGAGGTTGCCTGGATCCATATTGCGGATTTGGTTCATGCGCGTTAGGCTCAACACCACTTGTTGGCCACTGTCATCAGGGGTGGAGCCCACCACCATGCCGGTGTTGCCGCCCTGGGGCACCATACTGACCTGTGCCGCCGCGCAGGCTTTGACCACAGCCGCTACTTCAGAAGTATTGGCAGGGCGCACCACAGCTAAAGCCTTGCCGCGCTCGCGCTTTCTCCAGTCCAATTCCCAGGCGGTCAAGTCGCCCTCGGTCAGCACATTGGCTGGGCCACAAATCTGTCGGAGTTGTTCAATCAAGTGGTGATGGGAGGTCATACAGGTCCTTGTGCCATGCGCTGCCGCATCCTGACATGCAGGGTGCAAGACATAAATAGCAAGAGGCATAAAACCACTTCAAGGGCTGCAAATGCAGCACTTGGCCAAGGGTCGCTGTAGGCGCGCACCGCGCCTTCGGTGAAATACAGCCACACCACCAGGCTGACCCATCGGAAGGTGTACATACGGTGTTTTAAAAACCCCACCAGTGGCAAACACAGGGGTAAGACTTTAAGAGCCATCCAGGAGCCTCCAGGCCGCAAGGGGGCTAACCACAGTTCCCATACCAAGCCCAACACGATCAACCCTAACAAGCTCAGAACCGCCAAAAGGCGAATGCGTCTAACTTGGGTGTCTATGGAATCCATCGGATGGCATCATAGCGACATGAATCCCGACCCCAAATTGCAGATCCAAAGCCGCCAAATATTGGGAAATCTTGTGGCAGATGTGGCTGGTTTTCCCTGGAAAACTACGGCACTTACTTTGGCCGAGAGGTTTCGTGAAGACCGTTTGGGCCTGACAGCCAGCAGCTTGACGTTCACCACCACCATAGCTTTGGTTCCTTTGATGACCGTGGCTTTGGCAGTTTTTACAGCCTTTCCCATGTTTGCCACATTGCAAGAGGTGTTGCAGCGCTGGCTTATCGATAGCCTGATTCCTTACAACATTTCCAAGCAAGTGTTGGGCTACTTGACACAATTTGCGGGCAAGGCCGGTCAGCTGGGGTGGGCTGGTTTCACCGTATTGTTTTTGACGGCCTTAAGCTTGGTGCTGACCATTGACCGCACGCTCAACAACATTTGGCGTGTTCGCCGCCCCAGGCCCTGGGGGCAACGCCTGCTGGTCTACTGGACGGCCATCACACTCGGTCCCTTGTTGTTGGGTGCCAGCCTCACCATCACATCGTATTTGCTGTCTGAATCCAGGGGAGTGGTGGCGGTGATGCCGGGTGGTTTAAGGCTGTTGTTGGATGCCCTTGAGTTTTTAATGGTGGCGGCTGCCATGGCTGCCACTTATCACTATGTGCCCAACGCACCTGTGAAGTGGATCCATTCATGGTTGGGTGGTTTGGCTGCCGCTGCGGGCATTGAGTTGGCAAAGGTGTTGCTTGGCTTTTACCTTATTAAAGTACCCACATTTTCTGCGGTGTACGGCGCGTTTGCCACCGTGCCCATTTTGTTGATTTGGATCTATATGGTCTGGGTCATTGTATTGCTGGGCGCTGTGGTGGCGGCTTATTTACCGAGCCTATTAGCCGGTGTGACGCGGCCTGGCGGCACTGCGGGTTGGGAATTTGCGTTGGCTTTAGAAGTGCTTGAGCAACTCAAGCTAGCCGCGCCCAGCCGTCGGGGTTTGACCATCACCGAACTGGCTGATGTGCTGAGCGTCAACCCCGTTCAGCTGGAAGATGTTTTGGAGCAGTTGCAAGCGATGGATTGGATTGGTCGATTGGATGAGTCCGAAGGACGCTATGTGATGTTGGTGAACCCCGAACTCACGCCCATCACCCCCTTGGCAGATGCTTTGTTGCTTCATCCCGGGCCCAGAACCGCATTGATGTCCATCCGAGGCATGCACAGGTCTTCCTTATTGAGTGAAGTGTTGATCTAAGCTCATAATGCATACCGTTTATCTGATAAAAACAGGTATGGTCATTCAGTGGCCGGACACTTGAGGAGCAACATCATGAAAGTCAGTGACATCCTTCGCGTCAAAGGCAACACCTTATTTACGGTTAAGCCCGACCAGCTCTTATCTGATGCGGTGGCCATCATGGCTGAAAAAGACATCGGCTCTTTGGTGGTCATGGAGCATGGCGATCTGGTGGGCATGTTGACCTTTCGCGAGGTGATTCTGCAAATTCAAAAAAATGGCGGTCAAGTGGGCACCACGCTCGTTCGCACGGCCATGGACGACCACCCTTTAACCTGCACCACGCTAACCGACCTGGACGAAGTTCGCCGCATGATGCTCGAGCGCCACGCCCGCTACATGCCGGTCATTGAAAGCCGCATGCTCATGGGGGTCATCAGCTTTTACGACGTGGCCAAAGCGGTGGTAGACAGCCAAAACTTTGAAAATAAAATGCTCAAGGCCTACATACGCGATTGGCCGGAAGAGACCAACACACCCTCGGCCAACGGATAAGACCTGGGTTAGGGGGATAATTGCCAGCCATGAGCGGCAATACTTTCGGACATCTTTTTGCAGTCACCAACTTTGGTGAATCCCACGGCCCCTCCATTGGCTGCGTTATAGACGGGTGCCCCCCAGGCCTGGCCCTGAGTGAATCGGACATTCAGCCTGACTTGGACCGCCGCCGTCCGGGCACCTCCAAATACGTTACCCAGCGCAAAGAGCCCGATGCGGTGCAAATTGTCTCTGGAGTTTACGAGGGGCACACCACCGGCACTCCTATTTGCCTGCTGATCGCCAACACCGACCAGCGCAGCAAAGACTACGGCAATATTCTGCAAACCTTTCGGCCCGGCCATGCGGACTACACCTATTGGCACAAATACGGCATCCGAGACCCTAGAGGCGGAGGCAGGTCTTCGGCGCGTTTAACCGCACCTATGGTGGCGGCTGGGGCGGTGGCCAAAAAGTGGATGCGCCAAACCTACGGCACAGAGTTTCGCGGCTGCATGACCCAAATTGGCGATCAAGCCATTGCGTTTGAATCTTGGGAGCACGTCAATCAAAACCCATTTTTTGCACCATGTGCCAACGTGTCTTACCTAGAGAGCTACATGGAAGACTTGCGCAAGTCGGGTGACTCTTGTGGGGCGCGTTTGCGTGTCACAGCAAGTCACATGCCGGTGGGCTTGGGGCAGCCTTTGTTTGACAAGCTCGACGCTGACATTGCCTACGCCATGATGGGTATCAATGCCGTTAAGGGCGTTGAAATCGGAGCAGGTTTTGAGAGTGTGGCCCACCGCGGCAGCATGCATGGCGATGGCTTGTCGCCGCAGGGCTTTATGTCCAACCGTGCAGGTGGGGTACTGGGAGGCATTTCTACCGGACAAGATTTGGAAGTGTCCATAGCCATCAAGCCCACCAGCTCTATTTTGGTGCCGCGCGACTCTATTGACGTGCAGGGCAACCCTACTGAAGTCATCACCAAAGGCCGTCACGACCCCTGCGTGGGTTTGCGCGCCACACCTATAGCCGAGGCCATGTTGGCTTTGGTGGTGATGGAGCATGCCTTGCACCACCGCGCCCAATGCGGCGATGTGCAGTTGACGCATGGCAGCCACGGCCCCATTGCGGCCAGCGCTTGACCTCTGCCGTGCCTGATCGGCGTCATGTGTTGGTGCCGTTTGCGGCGCTTTCTGCCTCTTACTTTGCGCACATTGGGTTTTTCAATCCTTACCTGCCTTTATGGCTTAAGGACACCGGCTTTAGCCTTTTGGCCATTGGCATGCTCACCGCGATTCAATCGGCCACACGCATCTTTGCTCCCTACGCTTGGGGCGCTTTAAGCGACCACACGGGGGAGCGCGTTAAGTGGTTGCGATTGGGGGCTACGGTGGCTTTGCTGGCCTCTTTGGGCCTTTGGATACCCGGTGGTTTTGTATGGGTGGCTTTGGTGCTGGTGGTGATGTTCACCCACACCAGCGGCATGATGCCCATTAGCGAAGCGGCTATGGCCCACTTGGTCAGCCGAGACGGGACATTTGATGCCAAGCGCTACGGCCGAGTGCGCCTTTGGGGCTCTTTGGGGTTTTTTATCACCGTGATGTTGGCCGGTGTCTGGTTTGAATACTTTGGCATCCAGCACTTTCCGGCGTGGACCGTGGTCACCTTGGCCGCCGTGGTGGCCTGTGTTTGGGCACTCCCCAACTTAAGAGAAGAGGCTGATGCCTCACCAGCCCACAAAGGCAAGCGCCTTGTGTGGCCGGTGCTCAAGCAACCTTTGGTGCAATGGTTGTTTGCCAGCGTGTTTTTTCATGTGCTGGCGCATATGGCGGTGTACTTTTTCTTGTCGCTGTATTTGGACGCCTTGGGTTATAGCAAGACGGTCATTGGTTTATTGTGGGGAGCCTCTGTTTTGGTGGAAATTGTCTGGTTCTTTACCCAGAGCCGCTGGTTGCCTTGGTTGCCATTGGGTTCGTGGTTGTGCGTGGCTGCGTTGTTGACTTTTATACGTATGGGGTTCACCGCTGCTGGGGCGGACTATTGGCCCGTTCTGTTGCTGGCGCAGTTGCTGCATGCGGTCACGTTTGCTGCCCACCACTCGGTATGCATTCATTTGATATCCCAACACTTCCCCGCAGCCTTAAGGGGCCGCGGTCAGGCCCTGTACAGCCTCATTGCCTATGGTTTAACTGGTGTAGTGGGTGGTTTGGCAGGCGGCGCCTTGATTGAACATTGGGGCCTTACCAGCATTTTTTGGGGTGCGATGGGCAGTGCTTTTGTAGCAGTGTGCTGTACCTACAAGTTGACGAAGCACGTACGCCCTGAGCAATCTTGAACTTTTTCCTAGGTTAAATGGAATAGGGCGGAAAACCAGAGTTTAGGGCCTCGGCTTCCACGTAGCGCATCATGGCGTGCCACTCTAAAACTCCGTAAGGGCGTCGTGTTCCTGGTTGGTACAAGTGGGCTGTCTTTTCAAGCACTTCAGTGGTGGGTAACCTAATTTGTGTTTGAGCAGCCATGCAGTCTACTTGTACGCGGCAAGCCAGTTCAAGGTTGTACATCAGGTTAAAAGCCTCGCCAACAGTGGGCCCGCAAGTAAGCAGTCCATGATTGTTTAAGACCATGGCGTTGTGCTGTCCAAGGTCTTTCACTAGACGCTCTCTTTCGGCAATATCAATGGCAGGGCCTTCATAGTCGTGGTAACCCAAGTGCCCTACAAATCTTATGGCTGTTTGCGTCAAGGGAAGCAACCCGCAGGACATTGAAGACACCGCCATGCCCGCACGGGTGTGGGTATGCATGACGCAATTCACATCTTCTCGTGCCTCATGAATGCAGCCGTGTATGACATAGCCGGAGCGATTGATGCCGTAGTCAGTGTCGGGCTTGGTCAAAATTTGGCCTTCAAGGTCAATTTTGACCAAGCTAGAGGCGGTAATTTCTCTGTAAAGCAAGCCATAAAGATTGATTAACAAATGATCCGTGCCCGGTATGCGCAATGTGATGTGGTTGTAAATTAAATCTGACATACCATAAAGATCAACCAAACGGTATGTCGCAGCCAAATCCAAGCGAGCCTGCCATTCTTCTGCAGATACTTGGTCTTTAAGCGAAGGGAAGTTGGTTAGATAAGACATAGATTTTTATGGACGGTACAGGTCTTATGGAGGCAGCTTTGCAACACGCACAAAGTCAGTTTGCCATAAACCTCACCTGAATTTGATAGGTGATGACCATAGGGCTTTAAAGTCAAATGAACGATTAGGATGTGAGTTTCCATATTCCACCAGCCTTAATCCATTAATTCCCAGATGAAAGTTTATGTACTTGATGAGATGCACCCTGAGGGCCTGAACTGGTTGCAAGAACGTACCGAGTTGGTGAGATGGGATGACCCTAAAAGATCCGTCTGGTATGAAGAGGCTGTGGGTGTGATGGTCAGAACCGTAAAGGTGCCCGCAGTAGAAATGCAACAAGCGCGTCAACTCAAAGCAATCAGCAAGTTGGGGGTGGGTGTCAACAATATTGATCTAAATTTAGCCAAGTCTCTTGGCCTAACGGTTTGCAACACGCCAGGCATCAATAAGGTCGCCGTGGCCGAAATGGCACTCACCCTTGTTGGGTCACTGGCCAGAAGGGTGTCGCAATTTGATCGACTTATTCGTGCAGGCAGCGTCTTCAACCGCAACGAATACCCAGGAATCGAGCTCAATGGCAAAACATTAGGCATAGTGGGTATGGGCAATATTGGTTATGAATTTGCCCGAATCATGAAAGCTGCATTCAGTTGTCGTATTTTGGCCTTCGACCCTTGGGCGGATGCCAGCAAATGGTCGGGTCTAGAGCATGTTCGAGTTACTCAGCTTGATGCAATGTGGTCAAACGTTGATGTCTTGTCATTGCATGTGCCCTATAACGCCCAAAACCACCATATGGTGAATGCAGACGTATTGGCTCTTATGAAGCCTGGCGCTCTTTTGATCAATGTGTCACGTGGCGGGCTAATAGATGAGGCCGCGCTTTACCAATTTTTAAAGGCTGGTCACTTAGGCGGAGCCGCTTTAGATGTTTGGCAAGATAAAGAGCCCCCGGCTTCCGATCACCCTTTGCTGACACTACCCAATGTCATTGCCACGCCTCATGTTGCGGGCAGCACCGACGAAACTTTGGCCAAAAGCTCCCTAGCTGCCGCTCAGCAGCTGTGGCAGGTCTTGCAGGGCGGCGAGCCCTTTCATAGAGTCGTGTGATGCGGCCTAAATCAACAACTTTTGCCCACCCCCTGCCTGCATGGGCGTGCGATTGTCATGTGCATGTGTTTGGTCCCTTTGACCGATTCCCTTTATCGCCTGAGCGTGCTTATACCCCTGGGCCCGCACCAGTTGAAGACTTGATGTATCTTTTGACTCAGCTTGGCCTGCACCGGGTGGTGGTGGTTCAGGCCAGCCCACAGGGTGCGGACAACCGCTGCCTTGTCGATGCTTTAGAGCACATCAACAGCACTTCCAACCTCCAGGCAAGAGGGGTTGCAGTCATTCATGAAGCCACATCTGACGCTGAACTAGAACAAATGCACCAAGCTGGGGTTAGAGGTGTGCGCGTTAACCTTGAGTCTGCGGGCCAGCACGACCCAGATGTGGCTCGTCAATTGCTTCTATGGTCTGCGCAAAGGGTGGAGCCATGGGGTTGGCATGTGCAAACCTACACCACACTTGATGTGATTGCCTCTGTTTCAGACTGTTTACTTAGATTGCCCGTTCCTGTGGTGATTGATCACTTTGGCAGGTCTATGGCTTCTAAGGGCGTTGATCAGCCTGGGTTTAAAACCCTATTGAAATTGGTATCCAGCGGGAAAATTTGGGTCAAGTTGTCTGCAGCTCACAGAATTTCTGATCAACCCGATTGCGAAGATGCACAGCACATTGCCCAAGCCTTGCTAAATGCTCGCCCAGACCGGATGCTATGGGGCACTGACTGGCCCCATCCCGGCGCTTGGCCTGGTCAAGCAAGATCCCCTAATATCTTAGAGCCCTTTCACCCTATTGATGATGCTCGGGCCTTGCAGCGAATCAGTGAGTGGGTGGACGTTTTGAACTGGAACAAAATTCTTAAAAGTAATCCAGAGTATCTGTATCAATTCAATCCGTCGTAAGGATCCAAATCATGTTGACCTTTTTACCGCGTCTTTTAGTAGGTTTATGTCTAGGTAGTTCAGTGTTGATGTGCTCTGCGCAAGATGCTTGGCCTAGTAAGCCCATCAAAATTATTGTGCCTGTAGCGCCCGGCGGCAACGTGGATATCGTAGCCAGAACGCTTGCCAAGGAGCTCACCAAGGGACTTGGTCAACCAGTTCTGGTGGAAAACCGGCCCAGTGCTTCATCACTTTTGGGCACGCAACTGGTTGCCAAATCCAATCCTGATGGATATACGCTTCTGGCGCACTCCAGCACCTTCTTTACAGCCCCCTTGATTTTGTCCAATGCCGGCTATGACCCCATCAAAGACTTCGCCCCCGTGTCTTTAACATGCAAGGCTGCGATGGTTTTGGTAACTGGTGCTCAGCAGCCGATCCAGTCTGTAGCTGATGTGATTCAGCAAGCTAAAGCACGCCCAGAGGGGCTTACGGTAGCCAGTAGCGGAAATGGTTCAACCGGCCATATTGCCAGTGAGGTTTTTTCTAATCGAGCGGGTATTCGCATGCTCAATATCTTCTACAAAGGAAATGCGCAATCAGTTGTGGATGTAATCAGTGGACAAACTCAGCTGATGTTTGACCAAATCAGCACTTCTTTATCGCATATTCGTTCAGAAAAAATCCGTCCCATTGCCGTAACCAGTTTGAATCGATCACCCTTGTTGCCGGGTATTCCCAGCATTGCGGAATCAGGTTTTCCAGGTTATGAAGATGTGACTATCAATATGTTGCTGGCGCCAGCCGGAACACCTAAAGAAATCGTGCAACGTCTGCATGCCGAAATCGTGAAAGCCTATGCTAAAGCCGAATTGGTGGGCAGTTTTGCCGAGCGTGGCATTGAACTTGTTGCCAGCCCTTCGCCAGAAGATTTTGGATTGCTCATCAAATCTGAGGTGGCACGCTTGACCAAAGTGTCTCGATCAGCAGGCATAAAGGCGGAGTAAACCTCAATTTTTTTATTGAAAAGGCTCAAGCGGAACCCCTTGAACCATCAAACGGTACAAATAGCGGCGCTCCTCAGGGTTGTAGTCTGCATTGGCTTGATGCATGACAGATCGGTTGTCCCAAATGACCAAGTCGCCTACTTGCCATCGGTGTCTGTATTCGTACCGGGGTTGTGATGCATGTGCATAAAGCTCATCAATGAGCTCAAATCCCTGAGCATCTGAAAGCTTGGCAATTTGTTGCATGCGTCCGGTGTTGAGGTAAAGCGCCGGCCTAAGGCTTTCAGGATGACGTATGACCAACGGTTGCCAAGTTTGTGGAATTAAAGCGAGAGCCTCAGGGCTTAATTTGGCAAACTCTCTAGGACTGCGGTTGCTTTGATGCACATGAAGTACTTTAAGGCCTTGAATTTCCAACTTTTGAGACTCAGGCAGATCATCGAAAGCACGCCTCACGTCAACGAACTGAGTATCGCCCCCAAGAGAGGGAAGGGTGACGGCGAGCAAAGAGGTGGCTTTGGGAGGCGCGATTTCATTGGAGTGGTCAGTATGAAAGTTTTCACCCCTGACTTGCAATTTACCGTCTTTTTTGGGTAAGTCTTCTGTGCTGTTGTAGCCCACCAAAGGGAAATCTTTAAGTGTAAATTGTGTGATTTGCTGCGGCATCAAGTCGCCAAAGTACGACACCGCATTCATGAACTCCTGTGGATTTAAAAACTGGCTAGGAAAGACCAGAACCGCAAATTCCGCAAGCCAGGCATTCAGTTGGTCTTTCAAAGAGGCATCTGGCTTGCTTTTGAAATCAAGACCTGTAATGCGTGCTGCAAATGAAGGGCCCAGAGTTTCGATTTTCATGTTCAGACTGGACAAAAAATTACTCGGCCCGAATACCTGTGCTGCGAGCCACCTGCGTCCATCGGTTCAATTCATCGGACATGATTTTTGAAAAACTCTGCCGACTCATGGGGGTGGTTTCTGCCCCCTCATTGACCAAGCGCTGCTTCATTTCTGGGCTGGCAAGCACGGCATTGACGTCTTGGTGAAGTTGATCCACCCATGGTGAGTGAGTTCCCGCAGGGGCCATCAGCCCCCACCAGTTCAGGGCTTCTAAGTCATAGCCAAGCTCTTGCATAGTGGGCACATTGGGAATCAAGTCCACTCGCTTGGAGCCCGCGACTGCCAATAATTTGATTTTTCCAGCTTTCAAAAAACTTTGCATTTGAATGAGGCTGCCCAAAGACACCTGAATATGTCCAGCAGCCAAATCCATCAGCGCTGGAATACCGCCTTTGTAGTGGGCAATATTGAAACGAGCCCCACTTTTTTGCATGAACAATTCAATCGCAAAATGCTGAAAGCTGGCGACTCCTGCAGACCCAAACACAATGTCTTTAGGTTTTTGCTTGGAAGCTTCTACAAGCTCGTTTAAGTTGTTCCAAGGCGCGCCGCTGAAGACTGCCAGAACACTGGGCCCCATGCCAAGCATCGCGATAGGCTGAAACGATGTCATGGGTTCGTAATTCAATTTCATGATTGCGGGATTCATCGTGAATGTTGATGAAATCAATAACAGATTGGTGCCGTCTGGTTTGCTGCGAGCAACCCATTCAGTTCCTAAAGTTCCACCAGCACCTGGCTTGTTTTCCACCACAAAACTGCGGTTCATTCGAACGCCCAATGCTTGTGCGAGCGCTCGCCCCACAATGTCGTTGCTGCCGCCGGGCGCAAAAGGAATCACGATGCGAATAATTTTGCTTGCATCGGGAGTCTCAGCATGACCAAGGCTTGGCATGAAACCTAAACTTGTCAACAAGCTAGGCGCAACAGTTGTGCCCAAAAATTGGCGGCGAGAAAAGTTCATGGCGTGATGGCGCAATGCAATAAAAAAATATATTTTTGCTTATCCTTATGAATTTGACACTTAGGGCTTTCTCTCAGTAAAAATTTTCAGTTTATGAAGTTCCTTTATGTTGTTTGGATGGCTTGTGGCCTATCGCAAGCGCTTGCACAGGTTGGCGAGAAAGTCGTACTGCACGACCTAGGGGGCCTGCAAATTGACAAAACTGAAGTCACTATCGGCCAATTTAAATCTTATGTGCAAGCCACCGGCATCAAGACGCGTGCAGAACAAGAGGGCGGCGGTTTTGAGTTTGTGGCGGGTTGGCAAAGGCGGCCGGGTTGGACATGGCAAAAACCGGATGGGGTTGAACCCTCGAGTTTGCATTTGCCCGCCGTGCACCTTAACCATGCAGAAGCTCAGGCTTATTGCCAATGGGCAGGTGGGCGACTGCCCACAGCCCTGGAATGGCAGCGAGCCGGGTTTACGGAGCTTCGGCAAGATCCACCAAAGCCTTGGATCAGGGGTAAAACTTACCCTTGGTCTACCGGTGACCTTCCAAAAGGTGCCAACACCACTGACCCTGACCCCTGGCCCCGAGCCGCACCTGTTCATGAAACACGTGCTGGGGTCAATGGCCTACATGACATGGGCGCCAATGTTTGGGAATGGTCGGCCGATGCACGTGGTGATGAGCGCAGAACTCTGGGCGGCTCTTGGTGGTATCCGCCCGACCAAATGAAAGCCGATGTTGAAGCATGGAAGCCTGCTCATTTTTATGCGGTCTACATCGGATTCAGATGTGTGTATGCCGCTGCGCCTTGAGATGTATCCGTTGCATGCCAGGTCTTATACTTGACAACCATGACCATTCAACTCTACGCATTTGACACACCTAACGGCCGAAAAATTTCGGTGGCACTTGAAGAAATGGGCTTGGCCTATGAAGTGCATGTGGTCAACATCACTAAAGACGATCAGTTTCACCCCGACTTTTTGAAAATCAGTCCCAACAACAAAATACCGGCCATCATCGATCCTGATGGCCCAGCACATACCTCAGTAAGTGTGTTTGAGTCAGGTGCTATTTTGTTGTACTTGGCTGAAAAAACCGGCAAGTTTTTGCCCCAAGACCCGGCGCGCCGCATACCGGTGTACGAGTGGCTCATGTTCCAAATGGGTGGCTTTGGGCCTATCCCTGGGCAGGTTCATCACTTCCTCGGCTTGACCAACGAAGACGACCAGCGTTATGGTCTCAAGCGCTACATGACAGAAAACCGCAGGCTCTACAGGGTGATGAACGAACGCTTGGCCGCTCATGAGTTTTTTGCCGATGAGTTGTCTATTGCTGACTTTGCCATTTTGGGATGGGTTTGGCGTCACCCAAGGCACCAAGTGGATTTGAACGATTTCCCCAACGTCAAACGTTGGTATGACTTGATGTTTTCAAGGCCAGCCGTACAACGTGGCCTGCAGGTGGCCTTGAAATAAGCCCAGCATCAAGCGTGGCTTCAACACCACCAACTCCCAGCATCCGGTTTACCAACCGTCGACAAGCCTTCTGGCAAGGGCTAAGGCATTCTTTAGGAGCGCCAGCTTTCGTACTTTTTGCTGGCATGGTGGGCTTTGGCGCTATGGGTCAAACCAATGGGTTTGATGCTTGGGTCACGGGCACCACCAGCCTGATGATGTTTGCGCTGCCCGGGCAAGTGGTGTTGCTTGAGATGCTGATTTCTGGTTCATCTCTGGTAGCCATCGCATTTGCCGTCACCCTCACTTCCACCAGGTTTGTGACCATGGTGGTCACGCTCTTCCCCCAATTGCACCGGCGAGACCGACATCTTGGCCTGTACCTTTGGGTGCACTTGCTGGCCATGACCGCTTGGGCTCTTTCCATGCGCGACTTTCCACGGATGTCGCCCCGTTTTAGATTGGCGTACTTTGTGGGATTGGGTTTGCCTTGCTGGCTCATTGCCATGCCGGGTACCGTGATGGGCTATTTTGTGGCGGGCTGGGTGCCCGTGTACATCACCCTTGGGTTGATTTTCATCAACCCTTTGTTCTTTTTGTTGACGTTTACTGAGGTAAAGCCTTGGTCTAACCGTTTGGCGGTTTTGTTGGGTTGTGTTCTGGGCCCCATGTTTTACAAATGGGATGCAGACAGCAGTTTGCTGACCACCGGCTTGGTAGCGGGCACATTGGCCTATGGCCTAGACCGCTTGTGGTTGCGCGGCAAGTTGGGGCCTGACTAAATGAGCATGGCCGACAACGGGTGGGGTGTGTGGGTGGCCCTGAGTGCCGCATGTCTTGGCACTTATGCATGCCGCGCGCTGGGTGTGAAAGTGTCTGGTCAAATCGATCAAAACAGCGAAGTGTTCAAGTGGCTGTCTGCAGTCACCTATGCCATGGTGGCAGCTCTCACAGTGCGTATGGTGCTTATGCCTATCGGCTTGTTGGCCACCGTACCAGTGTGGGTACGTTTGTTGCTGTGCGCGCTCAGTGTGGGCGTGATGGTGTCACACCCACAAAAACGCATGGTGCCTGCCTTGTGCACGGGCACCATGCTCATGGTCACCTACGGTTACATGGTCAACTAAAGACTTACTGACTCGACCTGATGTTGGCAGCCTTGGCCACTGCGGTCCAGCGCTGTATGTCAGCGGCGATGATCTTGCCAAACTCTTCAGAGGTGTTGCCCACAGGGTCTAAAGTCATTTGCGCAAAGCGCTCTCTGATTTCAGGTGAACGTACGGCTTTGGCCAGTTCTTGTTGCAAACGACGCACGATGGGCATAGGTGTAGCCGCTGGAGCCACCAAGCCGGTCCAAATGCCCACTTCTAAATCGGGCAAGCCCGATTCCATTAAGGTGGGGACGTCAGGGAACTGAGGGTGTCTTTGGGCGCTGGTCACAGCCAAGGGGCGAATGGTGCCGCCCTTGATTTGCCCCACGATGGGTGGGGGGTCAGAGATTGTCATGGTGATTTGTCCGCTCATGACGGCTGCTACAGAGTCGCCACTGCCCTTGTAGGGAATGTGCGCAAAGGTGGTGCCTGTTTTTTGATTGAACAGTTCGGAAGCCATTTGAAACGGTGCTGCACTGGCAGCATAGTTCACCTTGGTGGGGTTGGCCTTGGCAAATTGAATCAGGTCTTTGACCGTTTTAAAGGGCGAATTGGAAGACACCCCCAAAATCAGGGGAAAAGAGCAAATCATGCCAATGGGCACAAAGTCTTTGGTGGGGGAATAGGGCAGTTTATCGTAAGTGGCGGGGTTCATGGTCATGGGGCCACTAGGACCCATGAGGATGGTGTAGCCATCGGGGGCAGATTTGGCCACATACTCGGCCGCAATGATGGATTGAGCGCCAGGTTTGTTTTCAATTACAACAGGCTGGCCTAAACCTTCGGCCATTTTGGTGGCTACCACGCGGGCAATGATGTCGTTACCCCCGCCTGCTGAGTAACCCACAATGATTCGGATGGGTTTAGCAGGGAAGGGCGCTTCTTGAGCACCAGCACCCAAGCTGAGCATTGAGGCCACAAGCCCCACACCCAGGGCGGTGCTGAAACCTCTGGACAGATAACGCCATAGTCTATGAGTCATTTTCATGGGGGTCTCCTTACTTAAATGGTTATGCAGGGTTAAGTCGAGCGGCATAGTCCACGCCTTTTGCCAGTCGGTACACGGTCTCGGTCACGGGGAGCTTCAATCCAAGGCTGTGTGCCTTGCGCACCATGTAGCCGGTCAGGGCCTCAATTTCGGTTTCGCGTTTGGCAGCAACATCCAATGACATCGAGCCAGCGTGCTTGGTCAACGCCATTTCGCCCGATCTGGTTTTTTTAACAATGTGCATGGGGTCAAACATGAGCTCTATACCTTGGGCTTTAGCCACTTGCTCGCACTCTGCGAACATCTGGTCTATCAGCTCAGCCACCTCGGACACCTCATACCGGGCTTTGTTTTGCCCCAAAACCAAGGCGCCAATGGGATTCATCACGCAGTTGAAAATAAATTTAGACCAAATGGCGCCTCTGGGATCCTGAGCAACTTTTGTGGGCATACCCGATGCATTCATCAGTTCACCCAACCACGCCATTCGATCCAATGAACCACGAATGGGCCCCATCCAGGAGTCCTCTCCGTGAATGAAGTGTTCTATCACCCCGGGCTGGGTAAAGCGTCCGGCCTCGAGCGAAATGCCTTGGGTGATGTCCAAGTCACACAGACCGCTCAGCACTTCCACATTGCCCATGCCGTTTTGTAGGGTGACCAATACGGGGCTGCCTTGCAAGTGGGGCAAGAGATGCGTGACGGCAAGTGCTGTGATTTGAGACTTCACCAGAATCAAAACCGCATCCACAGGCTTTTGGGTCAATTCTGCAGGGTCGGTGTGAACATCGAAATGGCTGGTGATGTTGCTGCGCCCGGTCAGCTTGAGCCCCTGAGTGCGAATGGCATTCACATGTTCGGCGTTGGCGTCTAATCCAATGACATGAGCCACTTGTGCCAGATGGGCGGCGTAAATACCTCCAATGGCACCACAACCCACAACCAGAATCGTTTTAGTACTGCGCATATTTCTGGGCTTACAGGCTGTAAAAGTCCAACATGGCCGGCAGGTAGTCGTTGAGCAAAATCACTTTTTTGCGCTGAATACGCAAGCCGGTGACGTGCTGCACGATGTCGTATTCGCAGCGACCAAACAGCACTTCGACTTCTTGTGGCTTGGTGCGAAACTGGTGCACGGTCCAATTGCACAGCACCTGAACACCATCGTTAAAGGTTTTGTCTCCCAGCATCACGTTATTCACGTTATGTTGGGTGCGCGGCAGCGGCTTAGACGCCACCGAACGCCCGGAGCGCACACGCCAAACCCGGTCTTCAAGCCCCGCGCGTGTGGCGTAGTAAATCAAAGAAAGCTCTGCTTTGGGGTTGGATGTGGTCTCGTGCTCAGACTTCCAAGCAGGAACCCAATACTCGGCTTCTTCTAAAAACAAGTTCAGCCAAAGATCCCACTGCTGGGTGTCCAGGTAGTGAGCCTCTTGGTGCAGCAGCTTGGTCACATCGTTGAGGTGAATGGGGTTCATGCCCCCCCCTTGGACATGCCGCGCTTCATCAATGCAAGCCATTCGCGGTAACCCGCACGAAACACTGTTTCATCTTGAATATCAAAGGGCCCAGCAATACACGACTCTACGTCTATACCCAGTTCTTTGGCATAGGCGTTGGCCGTGTACTGGAGTTGGGTAGCGCCCCGCTCGTAGCCTTGTTGCCAGTCTACGTTGTAGGCCTGATAGCCGGTTTGACAATCTTCATAGGCGGTGGTGTCGTCGGGTGTGGCCAGGCCTGTGGCGTTAAAGAAGTCTTCATATTGGCGCAAGCGGTGTTCACGCGCTTGGGCCGATTCGCCAACAGGCGCCATACAGTAAATTTTCATTTCGGTTTTATTGACCGAAATAGGGCGGATGATGCGCAGTTGTAATGAGGCGTTTTCGGCAAACTGCACATTGGGGTAGAGCGTGAGGTTGCGCATAGACAGCATCCACTTGGCGCGCATTGGCCCCACACGTTGCGTGAGTTCATCTACCCGTTCAAACAGAGGCCTCACATCGGGCTTAGGGTTGGCTCCCCAAACGGCTGCATGTCCATTGGTAAACGTAAAGCTGCCGCGCTCCACGCCGGGCAAACGGTAGGCTTCAAAATCCAGAGCTTTTAAGGCATGCTTGGAGTCTCCAGTATTTCGGCGCTCCACAATCTTCATAAAGCTCGGGTGGGTGGAGGTGAGGTGGTACACATCCAAGCAGTTTTCAATTTGGAGCTTCCAATTGGCTTTAAAGGTGTAGCTCGAGCTGCCCGGAATCAGTTCAATACCCTGTGGACTTTGATCCACGATCAAATCTAAAAATGTTTTGGTGGACCCTAGATGCTTTTCCAAGTCGGGCACATGGTCATTCAGGCTGGCAAACATAAAGCCTCGGTATTCGGCAAAGCGGGCAACCGGCATCAAGCCGTGGTCTTGCTTTTCAAAAGCCTCAGGGTAGCCCGCGTCTTTCTGGTCTTTGATGTCCACGTTGCGGCCCGCTGAGTCGTACGCCCAGCCGTGGTAAGAGCACACGTGGTATTTGGCATTGCCATGCATCAGGTGGCTCACCACAGCACCACGGTGTCGGCAGGTGTTTAAAAAGGCACTTGCTTTACCGCTTGCATCGCGCATCACCAAAATGGGCTGCCTGCCGATCCAGGTAGTCAAGTAGTCGTGCGGTTTGGCAATTTGAGATGCCAAGCCAATGAAGACCCAAGTGCCTTCAAACACGTGCTTCATTTCGAGCTCAAAAATTTCGGGGTCTCTGAAGATATCCCGATGTACCGAAAATTCACCGGTCTCTGGCCGGTCAACTATGAGTTGGTTCAGTTCAGAAAAATTCACATCATCCTTGAGATCAAACAACTGGATGATGTTAGAACTAAAATTTCATAGATTGGACTCGATCTCATCCGTGATTACCCGATGTTCATCGGGCTGCTTTAGTGGATAAAGCGCGAACCCAGAATGGCAAGCAGCGCACCCAGAAGGGCGGCAGGAGCCAACCACCAAGTCGGAACGGTGGGCATGGAGAACTTGGACTTTCCGAGCAAATCGTCCACCTCATTGTCATGAGGCGGCGTGTCTGATGTGGGGGCGGGCAAGTTGACGTTGGGTGCAGGCAACAAATTAGGGGCATTGGCATCAAGCTCTTTGCCATGGGCCACCCCAAGCGCGACCGTCAATGCCTTTGAAGTGGAGGCATCTGCAACCTCAACTGTAGCCATTTGTTCCCGAAATGCTTTAAAAAAATCGTCCGCCATTTTTTTGGCGACGCTGTCAATCAAGCGCGAACCTACCTGGGCCAATTTGCCACCAATTTGGAACTTGGCTGTATAGCTCAGTTGGGTGCCCTCAGGGACTTCGGAGAGCTCGACGTTGGATAAGCCTTTGGCAAAACCAACCGCTCCCCCCTGGCCTTCAAAATTCATCACGCACGAGTTCGGCGGCTTGACTTCGGTCATGCGCAAAACGCCTTTGAAGCTGGCACGCAAAGGGCCCACAGCAGCCTTGACCAACATATGAAACTCTTCAGGCGAAATCTGCTCAACCTTTTCGCAGCCAGGCAAGCAGTGCTTTAAAACTTCGGGGTTGTTCAGGGCGTTCCAAACGTCCTGAACGGGTACTGCAATGATTTGTTGACCGGTGATTTCCATTTATTGCTCGAGTTTGATATTGGCGTCTTTTACCAGTTTTTCGTATTTCAAAGATTCTGTTTTCACATAGTCCATAAATTCAGCCGCGCTGTTTTTAGGTACCGCCATGTTATCGGCGTCCATACGGGTGCGAATGTCGGGCATGCTCATGATAGTGTTGACCTCTCGGTTCAAGCTTTCAATCACGTTGGCCGGGGTGCCTGCTGGAGCAAACAAGCCGCCCCAAAGGGTGTAGCTGAAACCGGGCAAACCCGACTCCGCTACTGTAGGCACTTGGGGCAGGGAGCTCATGCGTTGCGGTGTGGTGACTGCCAAAGCCTTCAGCTTGCCCCCTTTGATTTGCGGCATAGCCGCAGGCGCACTGCTGAAAAAAGCTTGCAACCTGCCGGCCATCAGGTCGTTCATCAAAGGGCCTACGCCTTTGTAAGGCACATGGATCATGTTGAGTTTGGCACCCAAGCCCAAAGCCACCGCAGACAAATGGCCTGGAGTCCCAGCGCCTACGCTGCCATAGCTGACTTCACCAGGCTTGGAGCGCGCCAGCTGAATGAACTCGGCCACCGTGTTGTAGGGTGCATCGGCAGGAGCCAACATGACCAGAGGCGAATTGCCAATCAGCACTACGGGCACCAAGTCTTTAATGGGGTCGTATCCAAGGTCTTTAATGAGCAGACGGTTGACTACCATTTCGCCCAACTGGCCCAGCAGCAGGGTGTAGCCGTCGTTTTTGGATTGAACGGCATAACGTGTGCCCACGGTGCCTGAGACGCCGGGTTTGTTGTCCACCAGAATAGGTTGCTTGTAAATGTGGGTGAGTTTTTCGCTGACCATGCGCGCAAAGGTGTCGCCTTGTCCACCTGGGGCATATGCCACCACAATGTTGACAGGCTTGGTGGGATAGGTCACAAGGGTGGTTTGAGCCAAGACTGAGGAGAAGCTTGAAAAGAGGGCCGCCAAGGCGAGAAGTGGTTTGAATAGGGTGTAGTTCATGGGATTTGATATGAAGTTTGGGTCACAGTGTAAGGAAAACGGGTGCGCAAGGTATTGGTGAAGTGGGGGCGGCAGATATCGCTCCACGCAGTGCCGCGCACAGCAAGCCATGGCGGGCTACCCATCACATCTGCAGAGGTCAGGTCATAGCATGCGAAGGACCGGGGTGCGTAGTCCAGATTCAACATGCGTTGAGCCAGTACGCAGCCCGGCACTCTGGACAAGCCGGGCATATGTTCATCGTTGTACCAACGGTAAATTTCGGCATCCCATCCGGCTTCTGGGTCGGTTTCCACCACGTAGTGGTGCTGCGCTGTGGCAGAGGCGGATGCCCCAGCAAGTTTCATTTGGCTTTGCAGTCGGCTCACCTGTGCCACAAGGCCCGTGTGGGCATGCCAAGCAGTTTCAATTGCAGTGCATACTTCATGATCCAGCATCTGGGCTTTATGAAAATGCACATAGCCATAGCTCATGGCTTGGCCGTTTTCAGCCTGGTTGGTGGATGCAAAGTGCAGTGCCCATGGCACGTCCTGACTGTTACCTGGGTCTACAGACCCTAACAAGTTCACCCAAGGAAGCTCAGACCACTGGCTAAATTCAGCCTGAGCTCGCGTTTTCAGCAGCAGGCTGGTACATGAAGCTATGGCCGGGGTACGTATGGCAGCGGGCACAGCAGCAGTTTCAGTGTCCAATGTGCAGCGCGACCAGTACGCGTGAAACCATGTTGTAAGCGCC